>JBIIYJ010000032.1:0-27650 GCA_044346855.1 Kiritimatiellia bacterium | reverse complement strand
TGAGGTGAGGGCCGGAAAGCTTCCCCTTCGCAATGCGACCAAACTCTGGAAACCTTTTTTCGCCACCCCCGAAGGCATCCACTATAACCGATTCGAACTTCGGGACGCCAAGGTCACGCGCGCCGGGGAGGTGACCATTCTCGCCGACGCCGTCGGATCGGCCGCCGGCATCCAGGAGGAGCAGGACGAGTACCTGGGCGACATCGTCAACCTGAGCCTCCCCGACCTCCCCGTTCGCGATCGCTTCGAGTGGATCCTCGCGCCCTCGGCCAGCCGCCTCGACGGCCGCGCCTTCCAGGGCTTCTCCTACCGCTACCGCTTCACCAGCCGCACGGGACGCAAGATCTACCGCCTCTTCGACGACGCCACCTGGGAGATCGGCGGCCAGGTCAAGGGCAACACCCTCCTTCTCCAGGGCGAGGTCAATCCCCCGGCCACCGAACTGACCAAGGACCTTTTCTTCACCACCGCCTGCAACTACTACGGCGCCGAGATGACGGCGTTCATGACCGAGCCCAAGCGCGTTTCCTTCCAGCGCCTCCCTCGCTTCGGCACCCTCCAGGCGTTCGACTTCATCGCCCACGCCAAGGGCGCCCTCCTCGGCCTCTTCGAGCCGCTGGAAGAAGTGCTCACCGTGGTCCAGAAAAACAAGGGCGAAGACGTCCTGCATGTCCTGGACGAATTGCGCCGCCCCCTGTCGGACGCCTTCGAAACGTTTCCCAAGCACATCCTGTTCCATGCCGCGCCCGGTCCGTGGGCGCGGGAAGACCAGCGCAACCTCTGGGCCGCCGCTTACGATCTCGTCCACGAAGCCGTCCGCCGCCGCTACCGCGTCAAACCCTCCCCCATCCAGCCGCGCGTCTGGATCCCGCAGGTGAGCCGCGACACCTTCACGCTCGACGGGAACACCTACCCGCGCGAGAAGAACCTGGTCGCCTTCGCCGACCGCCGTATCGACGCCTGGGCGGACATGGGCGCGAAGGAAATCTGCATCCACTCCATCTGGCACAGCGACTACACCGAGGACCGCCTCAAATTCAAGGACCAGAGCGGCATGCACGGCGGCCTCACGGTCGGCAGCATCTGCAACGTGCGCTCGCACGACGTGGCCCCGCTCTGGGGCGGCGCCGAGTCGCTCGCCTACTTCGTCAGGAAGGCCCACGCCCGCGGGGTCCAGGTCCAGCTCTGGTGGGCCAGCCACCTGTCGCGCCGCGCCCCCATCTTCGCCGAGCGCCCCGACTTCATGCTCCTGGCCCGCGACGGCCTTCCCAACGGCGGCGGGTTCGGCCACCAGAGCCTCGTGACCGTGGACCTCAACAACCCGGACTGCTTCAACTGGATGCTCGGCAAGCTCGTCGCGCTGCACAAGCTGACCGGGTTCGACGGCCTGTTCCACGACTCCTACGGGAACATGACCTTCCTGCCCATGCACTATGCCGACCCCCTCCGCCGCGGCCAGCAGAACGCCTACGCGCGGTTCGTCAACCGCCTCCAGAAGGCCGGCATCAAGACCTTCACGGTCGAGGGCATCGGCCCCCTGGGGGTCGGCCACTTCGGCATGAACCTGCTGCCCAAAACCGGCAAGCTGGCCAAGGGCTACCAGTGCGCGCTCAACTGGTGGCTGGGCCAGGAGGACATGATCTACGGCCTCAACATGGGCATCAGCGCCAAGCCATGGGAAAACTGCGAAACCGACCCGCGCGAATTCGCCTTCCGCTGCCTGGCCGGCGGAGGTCGGTTCGGATTCACCGGACACGATGCCGACCAGACCGAGCTCTGGACCGGCTGGATGCGCGACCTGAACCGGATCCACGGGCGGATCGGGCCCGTCACGGGCCGCCGCCTCCTGCTTGCCGGCGGACGGGGCGCGCTGTGGGAACGCAAGGCAGACCGCCTTCTCTTCGCCTTCAAGCCGTTCGAGCATCCGGTCGGCAAAGGGCGCACCGTCCGCCTCGTTACCCCGGAAGGGGAACAGAACGTCGCCGCCGAAAACGGCCGCTTCGCCGCCCGGCCCTGGAGCCTCTATCGCCTGTGAATGGAAGCGACGCCATGCACCGTGTCCGCGCATCCACCACCCGCCAACCGGAGGAACGAGCGCCGCTAGCCCTTTCCTTTACTATCCTATTGCTGGCCGGTCTGCTGTCGGCCCGCGCCCAGGCGCCCGCGCCGGGGCCGGCCCCGACCAACGCGCCCGCCGGCGCCGCTCCCGCCTATTCGCTGGCGCAATTCGGCTCCCTGGCAACGCCCGCCCTGGCCGATGCCGCCTTCAGCAACGCCCAGCGCCAGCTCATCGGGGCCGGCGGAGGCCTGCTTCTCATACCGGCCGAAGCGCCCGCTGGCTGGACGCCCCGGAACAACGGCCAGGGCATCTGGCGGAACCCGCCGCCGCCCGCCCCCTCCAATAAAAGCTGGGGCAAGGGGCCGGGCGTGACCGTGATCGATTGCAGGACCGGCACGCTCAGGATCGCGCCACCCCAGGTCACGGGCCTGGATATCAGCCGCACCCTCGATCTGGCGAAGGGAACCAGCCTGCCCCATTGGGACATCATTCCCCTGGTCACCCTGAAAAACACCCTCCTGACAGGCTCGCCCGAAAGCCATTCCGGCCTCATCCGGGCCGACACCTGGTCGCACAACGAAAACCAGACGTTCGATGTCATGCTGTGGCGGCACAACTACTCGCAAGGCGACAACTACCTTTTCGACGGCAAGATCGAATATATGGGTGACGGCCATTCCGCGACGGGGCAGGCCAACAACGCCATCTACAGCGCCTCCGCGAACAGCGACGCCGCCCTGTTCCGCGGCGTCGTGGAGTCGTGGGAACCCGCCGCCGGCGAACTTGTCTACAAGCCTGGCGCAAAGGCCGACACCCTCGGCTCCGGCCGGCCGCTCATCAACCTGAATCCGGCCAAATGGATCACCAACGGCAGCGCCTGCGTCTACAACTCGGGCGCCATTCTCGGGTGGGGCGGCGCGGTGCAATCCGCCGACGCGCCCTGGACCTCCAACGTGGTGGGCCGCTACTTCGCCATCGACGAACCAGGCGAATACGTACCCGGCGGCGACACGGTCCGCCGCTGGTGGCTGATCACCGGATTCGCCGGCCTCACGAACGGACTCAAGAGCCTGAGTTTCCAGCGGCACTGGTGGGGTGCCAAGGATGGCCACAGCATCGGCCGCCTTTACCGGGCGGACCATTACACGGCCGACCCGCTGAACCCCCGGCCCCTGCGCTACATCATCGCGCCCGGCGTCAACGTCTACGACGTATCCGAGGGCGTCAGCTCGCCCGCCGTCAACCCGGACGGAGTCCCGCGCCGGCTGCGCCTGGCGCCCTCCCCGTTCGCCGGCACGGCCGTCGATTTCGCGGCCGGCGACGCGGTCGAGCAGGCCATCGGGCCCGATCCCTTTAAACCCATTCCCTTCCGGAGCTGGCTCTGGGACGACGTGCCCGGCATCTTCCCCGCGCCCGTCTTCGACATCGCCAATCGCGGGGTCATGCGCCACGCCGTGCTGGCGGTTGGCGGGGGAAGCGGCAGCGCGGCGGCCGACCGCGCCGCCCGGCACGACCGCAACCCGCCCTTCAACGCCCTGGTCCAGGTCAACGCGGCCAGCCACACAGGCCTCCGGTTCGAGGCCGACACCGCCGGCTCCGCCCTCCTCTTCATGCAGCCCCGCCTGGCAAACGGCCAGCCCCAGGCCATCGAATGGAGCGGGAATGTCCCGGCCAGGCTCCAGGTCCGGCCCGACGGCTCCCTGCTCGCGGGCGGCGCCTCCCCGCTCGGCCTGGCCGGAGGAAGTGTTTCGTCCCCGGGCGGCCTCTCCGGCGGCGCCAGCCGGACAGCCAACCTGCGGGGCCTGGCGGAATCCGTTCCCGAAGGCGCCACCCGGGTATCCGTAAAATTTCAAACAAAGGAACTGGACGGCGGTTACGGCGTGATTGCGCTCTCTTCCTGGAGCGCCGCCTGCGCCGTCACGGAACAGTCGGCCGAGGGTTTCAACGCGGAGTTCGACCGGCCCGCCCCGAAGGGCGCGGCCATCCGCTGGGTTTTGATCCGGTAACATAGGGAAATCGCCGATGAAAATTATGACCCGGTTTGTTTTTTGCCTTTGTCGCGGGGTGTGCGGCGCCGGAACCGCGTTACTGCTGTCAACCCTTTCCGCGCAAGGCCAGGAACCCGCGCTTCAAAAGTCCCCCGTCCAAATGCCCTCGCTCGGCGCGGGCCCCGTCTATTCGCTGGCCCAGTTCGGCCCGCTCGGGACGCCCCAGCAGGCCGACACCGCGTTCACCAACGCGTCTGCCCTTCTCATCGCCTCGGGCGGCGGCGTGCTGATCATTCCCGCCGAAGCGCCGAAAGGCTGGTCCCCGAAAAACAATACCCAGGGGGTCTGGCTCAACCCGGGCGCCCCCGCCCCCGCCAAGAGCTGGGGAAAGGGGCCTGGCGTGACCGTGGTCGATTACCGGAACGGCACGCTCAAGATCGCGCCGCCCCAGGTCACGGGCCTGGAAATCAGCCGCGTGCTGGACCTTCCGAAAGGGCAGAGCCTCCCTCATTGGGACTACCAGCCCATGATCACGCTGAACAACGCCGTCCTCAACGGCTCGAACAGTTACCGCGACTGGTTGCAGGAGGACGTAAAGGCCGGCAAGGCGCAGCGCTTCTACGTCCGCACCATCCGGGGCCTGTTCCCGGGCGCGTTCATGAACACCGGCGACTACAGCGGCGTGCAGCGGCTGTATGTCCAGTCGCTGGGCTATGACTCCGCCAGAAAGATGTGGTACTTCGTCGCCGACACCGACGCCAACGTCGCAAAGGGCGCACTCATCCACAACAAGAATCACGTGAACGTGATCCGCATGGACACCTGGTCGCACAACGAGAACCAGACCTTCGACTTCATGCTGTGGCGGCATAACTATTCGCAGGGCGACAACTACCTGTTCGACGCGCGATTTTCCTATATGGGCGACGTGCATTCCACGGCCGGCGATGAGAATGGCGTCTGCTATGCGGCCTTCGTGAACAGCGAGATCAACGGCTTCCGGGGCCGCGTGGAAACCTGGAATTCCGCCTCTGGCGAACTGACATACAAGGCCGGCGTCAAAATGGACACGCTCGGCTCGGGCCGCCCGCTCATCAACCTCAACCCGAAAAAATGGATCACCAATGGCTTCGTGCGGATCGTGCGGCCGGGCAGCTGGACCGGCAGCCCGCTCGACCGGGGAGCCGATCCCCTCTTCCAGGGCAAGCCCTATCCCACCACCGCCAAGCCTGACCGGCTCGGCAACCTGTCCCTCGACATTGGCGGGCTCATTCGGTTCTCGCCCGATTCCGGGGTCGGCCCGGACGCCGCGGGCCGCTATTTCGCGGTCAACGAAACCAACGAATACGTAGGCGGCCGCCAGGCCGGGACCATCCGCCGGTGGTATCTGATCGACAGCGTCGCCGTGAATCCCGACGGCACCCGGGATATGCGGATCATCCGCCACTGGTGGGGCGCCAAGTCGGCCGGCGCGCCCACCCTTTACCGGCCGGAAAACTATTCCTCCGACGGCCAGGACAGGCCGCTACGATACATCGTGGCGCCCGGCGTGAACGTGTATGACGTCTCCGACGGCGTCGAATCCCCGCAGGTGAACCGAGGCGGTTCGCGAAAAATCCTGCGCCTCTCGCCCGCCCCCTTCGCGGGCACGGATGTCGATTTCGCGGCCGACGATCCCGTCGAGCAGGCGATCGGGCCCGACCCCTTCAAGCCCACCTCCTTCCGCTCGTGGCTGTGGGACGCCGTTCCCGGCGTCTTCCCGGCCCCCGTGTTCGATGTCGCCAACCACGGCGTGATGCGCCACGCGGTACTCACCGTCGCGGGCGGCAGCGGCGACGCTTCGAAGGACCGGGCGTCCTCTCCCGACGCCAACCCGCCGTGGGACAACCTGCTGGTCTTCAACGCGGCCTGCAACAACGGCATCGTGTTCGCCGGAGACACCGTCAAGGCCGCCATCCTCTTCGGCCAGCCGCACGGCAGGGCCCAGCCGGTCACGTGGCTCTATGACGACGGGAAAAAAGAAGCGTCGCTCACCGTGTCGCCCGCGGATGGCACCATGACCTTCGACGGCAACGGGCTGGCCGTCCCCGGCGGGTTGGTGCAGGTGGGCGGACTCTCCGCCACGGCCACGCCTGCCGCCAACCTGCGCGGCATCGGGCTCGCCGTCAAGGCCGGCTCCCGGGAGCGGGCCGTCGAATTTGTAAAAAAGGAACAGGATGCGGCCTACGCCGTTTTCGTCCAGCCAAGCTGGCTCACGCGCCAGGCGGTGATTGAGCAAACCCCCTCCGGTTTCACCGTGCAATTCGAAACGCCTCCGGCTAAGGAAGAAAAAATGCATTGGTTACTGATCCGGTAACGTGCCATCGGAAAAAAACAATGAACAACACCCCCTACCGCATGACGGTCGGCGCCTCGCGCGCAACTATACCCGGTTTCACCAACGACCACATCCAGGCCGCCGTGGACCGGTGCGCATTCCTCGGGGGCGGAATCGTCGAACTGACCGCCGGCACGTTCCTCATGCGCGACACGCTCCGCCTCCGCACGGGCGTGACCGTGCGCGGCCGGGGAAAATCCACGATCCTGCTCAAGGCACCTTTGAAAAAGGCCGCCATCGTGTCGTTTCTCGGCTACGGCCACCGCGATCTCGAGGTGGACAAGCCCGGCCTGTTCGAGCCGGGCGACGGTGTGCTGATCCGCGACAAGAACGCGCCCGGTTTCTACACGACCGTGGCCACCCTCGTCCGGCGCGAAGGGGATGTCTGGATCACCGACCGGCCGCACAACCATGACTACCTCGGCATCAACGGCGGCGTGGTGGAAACCGTCTTCCCGATCGTTTCCGCCGAGGCCGTCACGGACGCCGTGCTCGAGAGCCTCCGCCTCGAGGGCAACAGCCGGCGCAATCCGGTCAGGGCGAACGGCTGCCGCGCCTGCGGTTTCATCGCGCTCAACTCCCACCGGCTGACGGTCCGGAACGTGAGCGTCAACGACTTCAACGGCGACGGCTTCGGCTTCCAGACCTGCGACGATTTCGTGGCGGAAGGCTGTTTGGTCGAGAATTGCACGGGCAACGGCTTCCATCCCGGCAGCGGCAGCAATCGCTTCCGCATGACGGACTGCACCGCCCGCGCCAACAAGGGCTGCGGCCTGTTCTACTGCCTGCGCGTGCGCCACGGGCTGCTGGAAGACAGCCGTTTCGAACGCAACGGCTCGCACGGCGTCTCGGTGGGCGAGCGGGATACGGATAGCGTCAACCGCAACCTCACCATCCGGGGGAACGGCGGCGCCGGCATTTTCATCCGGCCCTGCGCCAGGGCCAACGCGGCTCACCGCACGCGGATCGAAAACTGCACGCTCGACCGGAACTGCGCGGGTGACGAAGAGGGCGCCGCCGAGATCATTCTCCAGGGCGAAACGGAGGGCCTTCGCGTCGTCAACACCGCCATCCGCCGTCGCGCCGGCAAGCCGGGCATCCTGATCCGGAAAGGAACCCCGCCCTGCGACGTGAAGGGGAATCGCATCACGCCCCCGGGAGCGGGCGCCCTGGTCGACGAGCGCAAATAGCCGCCCTCTCCCCTTTGTCCGGAGCCAAACTCCAGGGCAGGCAGACGAGAGAGAGCTTGCGGTAAAGATGATCGACCAGGCGGGCTCGAGGGTTCAGGGTTCAGGGTTCGGGGTTCGGCCCGAGCGAACGGCCCCCTCATCTCTCCCTCTCATCCATCCCCCTCATCGTCTTGCATTTGAACTTGTGCCAGTCCTGACGCGCGACAGAGAGATTGCGGTAAAGATTACGGTAAAGATGACCGACCTGGCGAAATCGAGGGTTCAGGGTTCGGGGTTCAGGGTTCAGCCCGAGCAAACTGCCCCCTCATCCCTCCCTCTCATCCATCCCCCTCATCGTCTTGCATTTGAACTTGTGCCAGGGCAGTCGCGCGTCAGAGAGATTACGGTAAAGACGACCGACCACGTGAATTTGCCGTCGCAAAAGATCAACTCTGCGGCCTCAATTCTTCTCTCGGGGCTGAGGGCCTCTGCGTTGGAAGTTGAGCCAGGCTTGTTCCGCTATCAGCTATCCGCTATCCTGTTTTCGTGTGTTTCGCAGTTTCCAAGGGGTCTCTGCGTTGAAAACTGCTCTTGCCGCACAAATGCATTGATCATTCGGGAACAAAAGCATTTAATCAACATGTGCCGCCGCATGCCGCAAAGAAAACGGGAGATTCCATGAAAAGATCAATCATCGTTCTGGCGCTCGGGATTGTTTCGCTGGGCCTGCTGGGCATGGTCATCCGCCAATACCGGCAGATTCAACGGCTCGAGGAATTGCGCGATTCCAGGAAGGCCGCCGTGGAACGCTTCGAAGCCTCCACCCCCGACAGCCCCAAGGCTGCCGCTCGGGAAACGCGAATACCATTCAACCCGCCTGTCGCAACCCAACCCCAGGCTCCCGAAAACGAACCCGCCGAAGTCGCTCCCGGCACCCGCACGGAACCGGCCGCCGCCACCAACACCTCGCCCATGGCCGACATCGCCAGGATGATGAAGAACCCGGGCATGAAAGATATGATGCGCGCGCAGATGAAGGGCCAGCAGGACATGATGTACGGCTCGCTCTTCAAGTACATGCAACTCCCGGAAGAGGACATGGAAACCTTCAAATCCCTCCTGCTGGATAAGCAGATGGCGCTGGTGGATATCTCCATGGAGATGCTGGGCGGCGCAACCACGCCCGAAGACCAGGCCCGGATCGCCGACCAGATCGAGACGGCCACCACCGAGTACAACGACCGGATCAGGGAACTGCTGGACGACGACACCTACGCCCTCTACCAGTCGTACGAGGCGACCCAGCCGGAGCGCATGCAGGTCACCCTGTTCAAAGGCGGGCTCAAGCCGGACGACCAGCTCACCGAAGAGCAGGAGGACAAGCTGATCAAGGCCATGCACGCGGAGCGGACCGGTTTCAAGTTTTCAGGGCTCGACATAACCGACCAGAAGAACACGGACCTCTCCCAGCTGACTCCCGAAAAGATTGAAACCTTTTTCAAGGAAAGCGCCCGGCTCCAGGAGCGCTCCGCCCTCCAGGCCGCCTCCATCCTGACCCCGCCCCAGCTCGAGCAATTCAAGGCGAGCCAGAAACAGCAGCAGGCCATGCAGGAAATGGGCCTCAAGATGGCGGCGAAGATGTTCGGGGCCAAGGAACCGCCCGCCGCCCCGGCCAAACCCTGACGCCGCCGCAACCCGAAAAAGAATAACACGGTGGAACACGGCGAACGGAAGACACGGTTTCAACATCCGCGAGTTGTTCCCTTCGGGCGGCTCGCGATTTCCAAACGAAGTAGAGAATGAGTTGCTTTGTGGGGAAGCCCCACACCCCCGCCTTTGCCATGAAAATCTTCTCTTCCGGGGGCGCGGGGTATGTCACCCTGTAGTGACGCTTCGTCTACTACAGGGCTCTTAACCGTGTTCCACCGTGTCCTCCGTTCGCCGTGTTCCACCGTGTTTATCTCTTCTCTTCCGGGGGCGCGGGGCCGCCCCGCCATCTCTTCTCTTAACCGTGTTCCACCGTGTCCGCCGTTCGCCGTGTTCCACCGTGTTTAACTCTTCCCTTCCGGGGGTGCACGGAAAACCGCAAACTTCTTGCGCTCGCCTCGCCCCCGTGATATTTTTTTCGCGTTCTGTGATACCAGGTGTTCAACCTACGGAACACGGTGAAACTCCGTGACGGTCCCGCCGCTGTAACCGGGGACCGGGTTTTGCAGGGAGAAATCCCGTCACTGGCAGGAGAGGCCTCATGGCCCAGCCCGCCGGGAAGATGGCAAGGCCCGGAATGATCCGGAAGTCAGAAGACGAGTCGAACACGTTTGCATCATTAACGAGATCCGATGGCAAAGGGTTTCGGTCGGCCACACACGGCCGCCGGAGCCCTTTTTGTTTGGGTCAGCCCGGCGGTCTGCAAAGGACATGCGACCATGACGAATGCGACACTGCTCGGGCGAACGCTTCAAACCATCAAACCCGTGAACCAGGGCCTCGTGCCTGCCATCGAGGCCCACCTCGCCGACCTGACCAAGCCGCTGAAAAGCCTGGGGCGGCTGGAGGATCTCGCCCTGCGCTACTGCCTGGCGACCAACACCCTCGCACCCGTCCTGGGCGCGAAGAAAATCTACTGTTTCGCGGGCGACCACGGCGTGGCGGACGAGGGCGTCTCCGCCTTCCCCAAGGCCGTCACGCCCCAGATGGTCCGCAACATGCTCGCGGGGGGCGCCGCCGTCAGCGTTCTCTCCCGCCACGCCGGAGCCGAACTGGAAGTGGTGGACATGGGCGTCGACGATCCGCTGGACAACGCACCCGGCCTGTGCCGCCGCAAGATCCGGCGCGGAACTTCCAATATCGCCCGCGGTCCGGCCATGACGGTCGCCGACGCCACCCTGGCGTTGGAAGCCGGCATTGGCCTGGCCATCGCGGCCCATGAAAATGGCGTCCGGCTTCTCGGCACCGGCGAGATGGGGATCGCCAACACGACTCCCTCCACGGCCCTTTTCGCCGCCTTTCTGAATTGTCCGGTCGAATCGGTGACCGGGCGCGGCACGGGCATCGACGACAAGGCGATGCAGCACAAGGTGGACGTCCTGAAAAGGGCGCTCGTCGTGAACCAGGCGCGGCTGACCGATCCTCTCAACACGCTGGCGGCCCTGGGCGGATTCGAGATCGCCGGCATGTGCGGGCTGGTGATCGGGGCTGCCTCCCTCCGCATCCCGGTGGTGGTGGACGGCTTCATCTCCACGGCGGCCGCCTTCACGGCCATCCGGATGAACCCGGCGATCAAGGATTACCTTTTCTTCAGCCACCTGTCCCAGGAAAAGGGCCACCGTTTCTTCATGGACCAGTTCGCCGTGAAGCCGATCCTCGACCTCGACATGCGGCTGGGCGAAGGAACCGGCGCGGCGCTGGCGATGACCGTCATCGAGGCCGCCGTGAAGATCTACAATGAAATGGCCACCTTCAGCGGCGCGGGCGTGAGCAACCGGGCGTAGAACTAAAATGGCCCGCTCCCATCGGGCGGAATAATCTCGCTTAGTCGGGGAAACATGCTACTTTAACAAGGTGGACACTCAAACAAAACCTACATTCGCCTCACTCGGCATCTCGCCGGCCATTCTCAAGGCCATCGAAACGCTGGGCTTCGAGGAACCCGCCCCCATCCAGGCCGCCGCCATTCCCGTCCTTCTCGAAGGGCACGACGTGGTGGGGCAATCCCAGACCGGATCCGGCAAAACCGCCGCGTTCGCCATTCCCGCCATCGAGAAGATCGACGCCGCCAACCGCGCCGTCCAGGTCCTTATCCTCTGCCCCACCCGGGAACTGGCCACCCAGGTGGCCGACGAGGTCCACAAGCTCTCCGCCCACAAGCGCGGGGTCCACGCCGTGCCCATTTACGGCGGCGCCTCCTACGACCGCCAGTTCTACGAGCTGAAAAAAGGCGTCCAGATCGTCATCGGCACCCCTGGCCGGGTCCAGGATCACATCGACCGCGGAACCCTCAACCTGAAGCAGATCCGCCTCGTGATCCTCGATGAAGCCGACCGCATGCTGGACATGGGCTTCCGCGACGACATCGGCAAGATCCTCGACGCCACGCCTTCCGAACGGCAGACCGTCTTCTTCTCAGCCACCATGTCGCCTCCCATCCGCGACCTGATCAAGCGCTACTCGCGCGATCCCAAGACCATCCGCATCGAGCAGAAGGCCGCCACGGTCCCCACCGTCGAGCAGTGGTTTTACGAGATCTCCTTCAACCGCAAGGCGGAGGCCCTGGTCCGGCTGGTCGATTATCACGGCTTCAAGCTGGGCCTCGTCTTCTGCAACACGCAGCGGATGGTGGACGAGCTGACCGACACGCTGACAGCCCAGGGCTTCTCGGCCGACCGGCTCCACGGCGGCATCCCCCAGGCCCAGCGCACGCGGGTGATGAACAAGTTCAAGCGCTCGGAGTTCGAATTCCTCGTGGCCACGGACGTGGCCGCCCGCGGCATCGACGTGGAAGACCTTGAAGTGGTGGTCAATTTCGACCTCCCCTACGACGCCGAGGATTACGTCCACCGCATCGGCCGGACCGGTCGCGCCGGCAAGCGGGGCATGGCCATCACCTTCGTCTCGGGCCGCGAGATCCACAAGCTGACCTTCATTGAGCGCTACACACGCACCCGCATCCACCGCGGCAAGATGCCCACCACCGGCGAGGTCGAGGAGAAGCGCACCGACGCCCTGCTCCAGAAGGTCCGCACCGTCATCGGCGCCAACGGCTTCGCCGCGCAGACGCCCCTGGTCGACCGGCTGCTGGAAGAGGGCTTCACCTCCACGGACATCGCCTCCGCCCTGCTCCAGATGCTGATGACCTCGGCGACTCCCGGTCAGCCCGGCCCCGCCGAAGCGCCCTCCCGCAAAACCTTTTCCGAGGAGGCGCCTTCGCGCAAGCCCGCCACGATGGACGCCGCGCCGCGCAAACCCGCCATGGTCGAACCCGCTCCCCGCAAATCCGCCATCGCCGAGGCCCCGCCCCGCAAGCCCGCCACGGACGAAATCGCTCCGCCCAAGCCGGCGGTCCCGGCCGAAGCGCCGGCGGCCCGAAAGGCCCCGTCCACCGCGCCCATCCATCCCCCCGAGCCCATTCCGGACCTCCGCCCCGCCTCCAAGGGAATGGAGTGGGTACGGCTGAATGTGGGGTGGCGCAACCAGTTCAATCCCCGCGCCATCGTCGACCTGCTGGTCGTCGCAGTCGGGGTTCCCGCGGCCCGCGTCGGCATCATCGAGGTGGGCCAGACCCAGGCGTTCGCCCAGGTTCCGGTGGAACACCTCGCGCCGCTCCAGAACAGCCCCCTGCGCGTCGATTCCGACACCCAGCCCGTCACCCTCTCGCTCCTGCCCAGCAGGCGCGAGCCCGACTTCAAGAAAAAGCCCTTCATCCCGCGGCCGCCCTTCCCGAAAAAAGGCCCCCGCTAAACCCGCCAATTCGACCCCGCAAGTGCTCGTTTCCCCGTATTCCCATTTGTTTCCGGTTGCCCCATCCTGAGGGACATAACACGGGAGAACTCGCATGAAGACAACCGGCCTAGCATTCGTTTCAGCCTGCCTGCTCGCCGCGGCGGCCCTGGCGCAGAACAATCAGTCCCCAATTTCGGGACGAATCGGAGGGGCCGCGGCGACCGACGCGGGCGCCGACACCATCTCGGGCCGGATCGGGGGCGCGGCCGCGACCGACGCCGGAGCCAGCACCATCTCGGGCCGGGTCGGCGGCGGCGCGGTTTCCGACCGGGGCGCCTCCACCATCTCGGGCCGGATCGGCGGAGCGGCGGCCACCAACTCGCCGCGCGGCAGCCTGACACAGTAGGGAAGAAAAAGTGACCAGTGATCAGTAATCAGTGATCCGACCGGTCGGACCTGTCGGACAGGTCCGACCAGTCGGACTCATCGCCCGAAAAAACCCTGGCCCGTCTTGCGCCCCAGTTTGCCTGCCTTCACGCGGGAGGAAATCCCTTCCGCCGGAGCATATGAACTGGCTTTCAATTCGCGTTGAAGCGTCTGCAGGATCGTCTCGCAGGTGTCCAGCCCGATCAGGTCCGCCACGGCCAGCGGTCCGGCCGGATGCAAAGCGCCCAGCCGCATCGCCGCATCGATATCCTCGGCGGACGCCACGCCCTGGTCGACCATCCGGGCCGCCTCGTTGATCATCAGCAACAGCAGCCGGTTGACGATGAACCCGGGCGAATCCTTGACGAGGACCGGCGTTTTCCCGCACGCCTTCAGGCATGCGAGCACCGTCTCCGTCACGGGCGGCGCCGTCTTCTCGCCCGGCACCACTTCCACGAGCTCCAGCCGCGGGGCCGGATTGAAAAAATGAATGCCCAGGAACCGTTCCGGCTTTTTCAGCACCCGCGCCAGCCCGCTCACGCTCAGGGAGCTGGTATTGGTTCCCAGGATGGCACCGGCGCCCACCACCGGCTCCAAGGCCAGCAGCAGCCCCCGCTTGACGTCCGCGTTTTCGACGATCGCCTCAATCACCAGGTCGGCGCCGGCAAAATCATCCAACCCCGCCGCCGGATGCAGGTTCGCCTCGATTTCCGCGGCCCGCGCCGCTGTCAGCGTCCCCTTCTCCACGCTCTTCTTCAGCCGCCCCGCGATGGCCGCAACCCCTTTCGCCAGGGCCTCGGGATTCCCATCCCACAGCGTGACCGGCACATCGTGCTCGGCGAAAAACTGGGCGATCCCGCCGCCCATCACCCCGGCTCCCACAATACCCGCGCGTTTAACAGTCATGTGCACGTCCAACGTTTCAGCAGTTTTCCAACAGGATGGCGATGCCCATGCCGCCGCCGATGCACAGCGATGCCACGCCCAGCGCCGCGGACTGCCGCTTCATCTGGTGGATCAGCGTGACGACGACCCGCGCCCCGCTGGCGCCGATGGGGTGGCCCAGCGCGATCGCTCCGCCGTTGACGTTCACGCGGCCGGCCTCCAGCCCCAGCTCGCGCAGGACCGCCACCGACTGCGAGGCAAACGCCTCGTTCAATTCCCACAGGTCGATGTCGCCCGCGGCCAGCCGGTTGTCCGCCAGGAGCTTGCGCACCGCGCCGACCGGACCCATGCCCATCGTGGCCGGGGAGCAGCCCACGGAAACGCAGTCGCGGATGCGCACGGCCGGGACCGAGCGGACCACCAGCGGGCTGTCGTCCGCCAGCACCAGCATCGAGGCGGCTCCGTCGTTGATGCCCGATGCGTTGCCCGCCGTCACCGTGCCGCCGGCCTGGAAGGCGGGCCTCAGCGCCGCCAGTTTCTCGGCCGTCGTCTGGGGACGGGGATGCTCGTCGGCGGCCACGACGATCTCGCCCTTCCGGTCCTTGATGGTGACCGGCACGATTTCCGCGGCAAACAGGCCCGCCTTGGCCGCGGCGCCGTATTTCCGCTGGCTCTCGGCCGCGAAACGGTCCTGCTCCTCGCGGGACACCCCGAACTCCTTCGCGATGGTTTCCGCCGTCACGCCCATATGCACCTGGCCGAACACGTCGGTCAGGCCGTCGGTCACCACGGAATCCAGGGCCGCGACGTTCCCGAGCCGGGCGCCCTCGCGCAGGGCAGGCAGCAGGTACGGGGCCTGGCTCATGCTCTCGACGCCGCCCGCCAGGACCGCCGCGGCGCGCCCCAGCTGGATGCGCTGCCAGGCCAGGTCCACGGCCTTGAGCCCCGAGCCGCAGACCATGTTGACGGTGAAGGCCGGGACCGCCTGCGGCACCCCGACGGCCAGGGCGATCTGCCGGGCCGGGTTCTGCCCCTGCCCCGCCTGGAGCACGTTCCCGAAAATGACTTCCCCGATCGCGTCGGCCGGCACGCCCGCGCGCCGCAGGCTCTCCGCCGAGGCGGCCGCGCCCAGGGCCGAGGCCGAAACCTTGGCCAGGCTTCCGCCGATATCGCCGATGGGCGTCCGCACGGCGCCCTGGATAATAACATTGCGCATGTGTCACCTCCCAGTAGCCATTTCCATCGCGGGCTTCGCAAGCGAAGCCCCTACACCATTCGCAAGTGTAGGGGCGCTGCTTGCGGCGCCCGTCATCTCCAGCGCCATTCCCGCCTACTTGAACAGGAGAATGTAATCCGCCCACTCGAGGTCGGTGGTCACGGTCAGCACGCCGTCCTTGTAGTCCGCCGGCAGGTCCTTCCCGGCCTGGACCGAGCGGACCTTGGACGGCTTGGCCGGCATCCGCACCTGCACCTGCAGGCCCGCCACGGGCTGCGCGTTCCAGTTCGCCAGCGTCACCACCGTGCCCTTGGGATTGTCCATGATCACGGCCTCGACGAACGGGTTGGAGCAGACCGCCTCTTCCCGCACCGTCCGGGCATCCACGCCCAGCCGGGCCAGCTTCGTCGCCGCCGGATCGAAGGCCGCCGGCGCCACGGGATACCGGTTGCCGCCGCGCGCGAAGGGCTGCACCGGCAGGCCCGACTTCATGTAGGCGCAGCCGGCCAGCGTGCCGACCGCGAACGCCTTGCCCTTGCCCAGCTCCCGCTCGGTCACGGCCGCCTTGCCGTCCGACCACGTCCCCAGCACCTTGGCCCCGTCGGGGACCAGGGTCTGCTTCATGCCCACGGCCGGGATCTTCGCCCCGTCCAGGGTGATCGTGTCGATCGGCACGGCCACGGGAAGCTCGAGCAGCGGGCGGATGACCGCCAGGTCCTTGACCGCCTCGGCGGACTTCAGCCCCAGGAGCTTGAGAAGCGCCGTGTCGGGCTCGTTGAACTCGTTGCGCACGCCGCAGCCGGCCGAGGCGTAGAATACGCCGCCGTCCTTGATCCAGGCCTCCAGCTTCGCCGGAACCCGGTGGTCGATCCACTCGCCGGCGAAATACACCACGTCGTACTTCGCCAGGATGTTGTCGAGGGCGATGTCGTCCTCGGTGATGAGGTCGACATGGTGCTGGCTGTGCAGCAGCGCCAGGTAGAGCATCTGCGCGTCCACGCGGTCGATGATCTGCTGGACCTGCGCGTCCGCGTTCTTGCTTTTGGCCATGAACTGGTCCTTCGCCTTCTCGACCTTGTTCAGCCGCTCGTTATGCTCCGTCGCCTTGCTGAGCACCACGGCCACGCGGCCCGGGCGCACCGCACCGCCCGCCAGCAGAACCTCGGCCTCGGCCGTGTCGTAGATGGATTCATGGATGGCCTTGTAGGTGTCGGGGTAGTTCCAGCCCACGAAGTTCTCCGTGAAATTCTCAGGCGGGGCGACCCAGAAACTGTCGATGTGGTTGGCGCCCGCGCCGGGGGCGTAGATCATGCTGCGGCGGAGATAGTCGGCCCGCTGCCCCGGGGCGTGGGGCATGACGTAGAAGTGGACCTTCTGGTGGTTGTACTTCACGGCGCAGCGCACCGTCGCCAGCATCCAGGAGACGATCTGCGGCACCATGGGCACGCTGAACACGTAGTCCTCGGCCCAGTACATCGTCATGCCGTTGTGCTTGAAGATGTCGACCCACTGGTAGATCTCGCCGTAATACATCGGCATCGGGTGCGGGGAATAGTTGGCGCCCGTTTCCACCTGGGGGCCGAGCAGCGACTTGGCCAGCGCGGTCAGCTCGCGGAACGAGGCGAACCGCTCCTCCTCGTTGAACGTCTGGGCGTACCAGCCCACGCGGGCGTTCGCCTTCCGGTCGGCCAGCTTGGCGTCCTCCGGCTTCGTGCCGCCCAGGTCGGCCGCGGTCACGCCCTTGGCCTTCAGCCACGCCGTGAACTTGGCCTGCATGGCCGGGTCGGCGTAGTTGATGGAGCCCAGCGAAATCTCGTCGCCGAAGCTCATGACCTTGAACGCCTTCTTCTGCGCGTCGGTCAGCTTGGAGGCATAGGCCGTCAGCTCGGCCGGGTTGTGGCAGTGCTGGTGATAGCCGTCCACGGGCGCATGGGCATAGGAGTCGGGCAGCTGGGTGTTGTACCCGAGGGCGTCCTTGAATTCCGCGATCCAGGGAACCGTGGCGCTGCCGATAAAGGCCCCATAGTACAGGATCTGCTGGGGCTTCTTGCCGCCGTTGCGGGTGCGCCACTCCTTCTTGCTGAGCTGCACGAGCTCCCGGGCGCGCTCCCGGGAGGCGAAAATCGCATGCTCCTTGTTCCACATGAAATCAACGGGCACCACGAACGCCTCGCCGCTGGCGATCTTGACCTCGCCCCCCGACTCCTTGCCGGCCGCGTCGCGCGCCGCCTGGATCTCGATGGGGCCGGTCGCATCCTTCAGCACGGCCACGATGCCCTCGTCATGCACGAGCCGGCAGAAGGGCCCGATGTTGAACCAGGGGCTCCACTGCCCGGGCGCCACATCCGCCTCGGGAACGCTCGTCTTCCGGCCCGCGTAATTCGGCTGGTAGTGCCCGGTGGGCGTGTTGAGCTGCAGCTTCGCGGGGGCGGCGGAACTGTTCTTGAAGCGGATGAAAACCTTCGTCTGGTCCAGCGAATCCAGGGTGAAGGGCGACGCCGCCTGCATCGGCTTGAAGCCCCGGATCGTGTCGCCCGGCTCGCTCGTGAGCACCACGAAGTCGATGAACCGCATGCCGGCCGGCGCGGGGTTCGGGACCGTGACCAGCCGGATCTCGGCGGGACCCGCGGCCAGCGTCGCCATCTGCCTCGGCGCCTCGGCCGCGTCGTGGTCGACGCCCCAGAACCACCAGAGCTCGTCGCTGACCCCGCCGAAGCTCCACATCCGGTCTGTCCCTTTTTTGCCATAAACCTGGCTGTAGACGGTCTTGCCCTTCTGAAGGATCTCGATCTTGTGGGTGTAATTGAAGTAGGGCGGCGACTGGTACTTGCTCCACACGCGATAGGCGCCCGAGCTCGGCACCTGCACGGTCTGGATCGCCACGGCGTCCACGCTGTCGGCCGGGGCGCCGAGACAGCCGCCCTGGGAAAGCCACATCCCGCCGTAGCTGTGGGAGGCGTAGCTGTCGTCCATGTGCGTGACGGCCCAGCCGGGGCCCTGGGCCTTGAAGAATTCGCCTTCCGCCACCACGACGTCGGCCGCCCCCGCAAAGGAAGCGCCCGCCAGGATCATCGCCGCCGCCACGTATTCCGCCTTCATAGTCTCTCCCTATTGATGAACGGCGCCTGGCGCCTTGTCATACCCCATCAGTTTCAGCAGTTCGCCCGACGACGCCTGCCAGTCCGCGCGGACCATTCCGCCCTCGCGCCCGATCGCCACGGCCTTCAGCGCCTCCCCCCCGCCCGGGGCGGCCAGGGACCTCCCGATCTCGACCAAAGCGGCCAGGGTCTTCTCCAGCCGCTCCGCCTCCGCGGCGTCCGCCGCCGTGACGGTCAGCCCGCCCGACACCCGGCCGTCCTTCTCCCCCAGCGCCAGGCACAGGCCGTCGGCGTTCTTCAGCAGCGACAGCTGCGGCGCCAGCCTCATCAGGCCGGGATCGGGCGAGCGCGCCGCCGCCAGGAGCAGGGCGCCGCGGCCGCCGTTCCGGTCCGCCAGCGCCGGAAGCGACCCGGCCGTCAGGGCGGCAGCCCGCCCGTCCAGCACGGCCAGGCCTTCCCGCACGCGCTCGAGCGACAGCCCCGTCACCAGGAGCCCGTTGGAGGCCGCGCCCTGGTAAAGGGTGTCGGGACCGGCCGTCCTGCTGTAAAAAGTCCGCCCCTCCGCCGCCAGGGGCTTCCACCCCGTCCGCGCGCGCCAGGCCGGCAGCCGGGCGGCGGCGGCGGGTTCAGGATCGATCACCGCCACCCCGTCCAGCCGGCCCGTGCCCGTCATGTACAGCGTCAGCCCCCGCACGTCCGCGGCCGGGTCCAGCCCGAACCGCCCCGTGAACTCGAGGGCCGCCGGCGAGGCCTTCCACTCCGGCCGCGCCAGCAGGTTACGCCCCGTCTCCGACGCCTTCAGCGCGGCGGCGTCCACGTGGCACACCCACAGGGCGGCCCCCGGAACGGTCGCCGCATCGAACGGGGCGGCCCCGGCCATCGGGCCCGGGACCGCCGCGCAGGCCGCCAGAAGCAGGGCGGACCACTTCATGTCAGGAATACCGCGCCTTCAGGGTTGTCCCTTTTTTGGCGCTCATCCCGGCCAGGTCCAGGATGTGGATCGGGCGGCGCGCCCACTCGGGCGTGATGACCAGCGCCTCGCCCTTCACCAGGTGGTCGGCGATGTTCTGGTACAGCTTCCAGCCCTCGCTCGGCGGGTTGGCGCCCTTGGTCACAACCGTCTCGCCGCCCTTGGCGTGGGTGATGACCTCGAACGTGCCGCCGTCGAAGACATAGGTGCCCTTGGTGCCCGTGATCTCGAGCCAGCCCTGCTTGGGCTTGGATTCGATGGCCGAGATCGTGAGCGTGGACCACGCGCCGTTGGCGAACCGCACGACCGCGAAGCCCTCGTCCTCGTTCGTGTCCTTCTTCCACGGGGTCTTGTCGGCCCAGAAGCCGGTCTTGCTGAAGCCCGTCACCTCGGCGACCTTCGCGTCCATGAGCTGGAGGGTGTACTCGAGCAGGTGGACGCCCCAGTCATACAGGATGCCGCCGGAGATCTTCTTGCTCGTGCGCCACCAGTCGCGCGGCTGGCCCCAGCCGCCCATGTGGGCCTCGATGCGGACGATCTCGCCGATCGCGCCCGCGCGGATCCGCTTGACCGCCTCGAGGATGCAGCCGTCCCAGTGCCGGTTGTGGTAGGTGGACAGCACGACGCCGGCCTTCTTCGCGGCGGCGATCATGGCGTCGCACTCCTCCGTCGTGATGGCCAGCGGCTTTTCGCAGACCACGTGCCGCTTCGCCTTGAGGCACTGGAGCGCCAGCTTGGCGTGGGTGTTGTGGGGGGTGATGATGGCCAGCACCTGCACGCCGGACTTGCGCAGCATCTCGGCCACCGTCGAATAGGTCTCGATGCCGGGAAAATCCTGGGTCGCCACCTTGAGGCGCTCCGGATCGATTTCCGCCACCGCCGTGGGGGTCATGCCCGCCTTCTTCATCTCATTGAGATGATGGCGCCCCATGTTGAACGCGCCGCCGTAGCCGATGACGCCGCACTTGATCGCTTCCGCCGTCTTGTAACGCTTCACGTTTTCCGCTCCTTCGTTTTTACCGCGCCGCCCACAGCATCCCGCGCCGGAGAATCTCCCGGGCCTCGGGCACTTCGAAATCCTTCGCCACGTGGCCCAGGGAGGTGTAGAACACCTTGCCCTGTCCCCATTTCCGCTTCCAGACCACGGGCATGACCGTGCCCTTGATCCACGGCGTCCCGTACTGGTCGGAGAACGTCGTCGTGGCCAGCACCTCGTTGCCCGGGTCCGTGTGCATGTAGTACTGCTCGGACTTCATCTTGAAATCCTTCAGGCCGGCCGTGATCGGGTCGTTGTGCGCCGTGATGTTGACCACGTAGTCCACGATGCCGCCGGGGTGCGAGACCCACTGCCCGCCCGTCATGAACTGGTAGGTGCAGTTCTGGCGGAACGCGTCGCACATGCCGCCGTGCCAGCCCGCGAGGCCCGTGCCGGCCGCGATGCACGCCTCGAGGCCCTTCTCCTGGTCGCCCTCGATCTGGCCCATGGTCCAGCAGGGCACCACGAGGTCGAACGCCTTCATCGCCTCGGCGTCCTTGTAGATCGCCATGTTGTCGCGGACATCCACCTCGAACCCCTCGGCGCGGAGCAGCTCGGTCGCGATCGTCGTCGTCTGCTGCGGTTCATGACCGTTCCATCCGCCCCATACCACCAGCGCCTTCTTCATGCCGTCTCCTTCGGTTTATTTGAATCCGGGTAAAAACGCCTTCTCCGCCGCGAACAGCTCGCGCGTCATGGCCTTGATCTCGGCGGGACAGCAGACGGCCGCCGTCAGCGGGTCGAGCATGAGCGCATGCTCCGCCGCGGCCACCGACTTCCCGATGCACGCCGTCGCCGCCAGGTCGAAAAAGCGCATGTTCCAGTCGCACAGCGCCGCGCACTGCGCCGGCAGGCGGCCGGCGTGCGTGGGCGTGACCCCGTTGCGGTCCACCAGGCAGGCCACCTCCACCACCCCGTCCTGCGGCAGGTTGGGGATCAGGTTGCGGTTGGGCACGCTGCCGTAAATGACGAACGGCTGGTGGGTCTCCATGGCCTGGATGATGAACCCGGCGTACTCCCAGCTCCGGTTCAGGCCGACCGCGGTCTTGCCCGACACCAGGTCGCGCCGCCGCTGGTCGTTGGCCTTGCGCCAGTCCGGCCAGTTGGTGGCGTAGAAGCGGCTCTCGCCCAGGTATTTTTCCCGGCAGTAGGTCTTGATCAGGTCCTTGCGCTTCCGGTAATAGGGAAGGTATTCGCTGTCATGCCCGCTCGACTCGGTGCAGTAATAGCCGAAGTGCATCATGAGATCGAGCCGCACCTTGTCCTGCTCGTCGAACCCCTTCTCCTCGGCCACGCGCTTCTTGAGCAGGGGATAGAGATCGCGCCCGTCGTGCGACAGCTCCGTGAACCAGGCCAGGTGGTTGACCCCCGAGCAGGTCCACTTCAGCTCCTCGTAGGGCACGCCCGTCCAGGCGGCCAGGGAGTGGCTGGCGCCCTGCACGCTGTGGCAGAGGCCGATGACCTTCGCCGTGCTGGCGCGGGCCGCGGCCAGGCACAGGATGCTCATGGGGTTGGTGTAATTGAGCACCCAGGCCCCGGGGCAGAGCCGCTCGATGTCGCGCAGCACCTCGAGGAACACGGGCACGGTGCGCAGCGCCTTGAACAGCCCGCCCGGGCCGGTCGTGTCGCCGATGCACTGGTCCACCCCGTACTTCATCGGGATGTCGTTGTCGAAGGCCACGCAGTCCACGCCGCTGACCTCGATGCAGTTGATGACGTAGTTCGCGCCCTTCAGCACCTTGCGGCGGTCGGTCGAGGCGGTGACCTTCCATTTCCGGCCCGAGGCGCCCACCAGCTTGGTGCACAGCTTCTCCGCGAGGTCCAGGCGGACGGTGTCCACGTCCACCAGGGCCAGCTCGCCGCGCTCCGCGCCGGGGATGGACAGGATGTCGGTGAACAGCGTCTGCAGAAATGCGCTGCCCGCGCCCATGAACACGATCTTAAGCGGCCGGGCAACCGCGTCGCGGATGCCGAGCTGGCGGGCCTTCTGGATGGACTGCCTCTGCTCAGGGGTGTGATCGGGCAGCCCGACGGCCAGCTCGGAGCCGCCCGAGCCGCTGATGAACCGCACGCACAGGCAGTGGTCCCCCGCCTCGAGCGCCACTCGGAACGGATGGTCGCTGCGGCTGACGGGATGGTAGACGTTGCCGGAAGCGAGGGTGTCTCCGATTTTCTTTCCGTCGACCCAGGCCTCGAGCCACCAGTCGGCCCCCAGGCCAAGCAGGTACTCGTCCGCCTTCGGGGCGGTGATCGGAATGAACACGTACGCGCCCCGCTCCGCCATGGTCCCGCCAAGGGCGGGCGCCAGGTTCGCGATCCCGTCCCCGTTCGCCTCCACCGTTTTGGGCTTGAGCTTCTTCCCCGCCACCGTCATGGAAACGGGACAGGTCGCCGGCGCGGCCGCGACGCGATCGCCCTTGGAAAGGGGGCCAAATACCGTCCAGCGTTTCCCGAATGTCAGCTCGCCCTGGCGGCTGTGCTCGGCATGCCCCAGATCAAGGGTCTTCGCGCTCATTCCATTCCTCCGGTAGAAAAGCGGAATACTAGCGCATTGAAGGGACGGCGTCCAGACAGAGATGGGGGAAAGAAGGGTTCAGGGTTCAGGGACGAAGCGATCCTGGATCGGTCGGATCAGACGGATCAGACAGTTCAGTCAGCATTCCATCTGACGCCCTGCGCCAGCGGCGGGACTGATCGCCGATCACGGATGACATGACATCTTTTTTACAATCGCCTGACTCCCCCATGACCCCTTTTCCCTCCAATCGTGCTTGAATGGTCCCGTCAAGCAAAAGGAGCCGTCATGAAAACCCGAACCGTCCGAACCTCCCTCCTCGCCGCGGCCGCCGCGGCCCTCCTCGCCGCCCCCGCCGGGGCCTCCACCGTCACCTGCCGCGTGGATCTCGACCGGGCCGTCCTCCCCGCGGATACCGCCAACCGGGCCGTCCTCAAGATCACCCTCGACGTGCCCCGCCTCGACTCCCCGAAAAGCCGCCCGCCCGTCAACCTGGCCATCGTGCTCGACCGCTCGGGCTCCATGTCCGGCGAAAAAATCGCCAAGGCCCGGGAAGCCGCCATCGAGGCGCTGAACCGGCTCGACGCCCGCGACCTGGTGTCCGTGATCGTCTACAACCACACGGTCGATACGCTCGTCTCCTCCGAGCCGGGCGACCGCACCGACTCCATCGCCTCGCGCATCCGGGCCATCCAGGCCGAGGGCAACACCGCCCTCTTCGGCGGCGTCAGCCAGGCAACCGCCGAAATCCGCCGCCACCTGAACGACCGCTACGTGCCCCGCGTCATCCTGCTCTCCGACGGCCTCGCCAACGTGGGGCCCAGCTCCCCCGAGGACCTGGGCCGCCTCGGCGCCGCCCTGATGAAGGAAGGCATCGCCGTCTCCACGGTGGGCCTGGGCACCGACTACAATGAAGACCTGATGACCCGCCTGTCGCAGAACAGCGACGGCAACGCCTACTTCGCCTCGGCCGCGGCCGACCTCGAGCGCATCTTCACGGCCGAGCTCGGCTCCGTGCTGAACGTGGCCGCGCGCGACGTGACCGTGGAGATCACCTGCCCCGGCGGCATCCGCCCGCTCCGCATCATCGGCCGCGAAGGCCGCATCGACGGCGGCACCGTCTCCCTCAAGCTCAACCAGCTCTACGGCGGCCAGCAGAAGTTCGCCCTGGTCGAGGTGGAGATCCCGCCGGCCAAGGCCGACGAAACCAGGCTCCTCGCCACCGCCTCCGTCTCCTATGAGAACGCGTCCGACCAGTCCCGCGGCGCCTCCACGGCCAAGGCCTCCGTCCGGTTCAGCAAAAAGGACGACGAGGTCCAGCAGTCCGCCAACCCGATCGTGATCAAGGAAGTCATGGTCAACGAAACCGCCCTCGCCAAGGACCGGGCGGTGCAGTTGATCGACCAGGGAAAACGCGAGGAAGCGGCCGCCGAACTCAAGAAGCAATCCGAAGACAATCGCTACAAAGCAGGTAAATACAGGATTTCTGAAGCGGCGGCCGCGCCCATGACCGTGGAACTGGAAGCGCAGGCCGACGAGATCCAAGAAAAGGGATTGGACAGCCGGGGCCGCAAGTCCATGGTCACCGACAGCTACCAAACCCGCAACCAGCAGGAAAGCCAGTAAAAGGCGGCAGCCAAAATCTTCGCGTGGATTGTTAGCAGGTTCGGAATGCAGCGTTGGGTGGCGCGGTAGGGTCTGTAATTAAGAAACAACCTGGTTTCGAATCCGCCACAACTCTGTTGGCGGGCGTTTGGATGGGAACCTTTCGCGAGCCGCCCGCGCCCGCTTCGGGCGGGGCGAGCGAAGGAAAGTCGTTGAGGTGTTTCGATCAGCGGAAATGCGCGAGCCGGTTTCGAGGCTCAGCCGCCTGAAGGTGAGGAGGCGTGGACTCGTGTCCCGACTCCTCCAGCCTGAAGGCGGATCAGCCCGAAAACGGCCGCGCATTAACGCCGAAACACCTCAACCCGCTACGTCGTCTCCTGCCTTTGCCGAGGATTAGGCCTCCGGGTCCGGGTTTGACTTGGACCCCGGCTGCCGTTACGCTCACCTCTATGAATAAGCGGCGGATCATCTGGTATGAACTGCTCATCCTCGTCCCCACGGTGGTGACGGGCGCCGCGCTGTTCCTCCTCCTCGGCCACGAGCGCGAACGGCTGGACCGGGCCGGCCTCCAGGCGGCGGAAAGCCGGGCGCAGCTGATGGCCCAATCCCTCGACGGCGCCGTGGCCGCGATCCAGGATTCCTACACCGCCTGGCTGCTGACCCTCCCCGCCTCCGACCCCGCCGCCCCGCTTCAGGCCCGCGCCGACAGGGACCCGCTCATCCGCCATGTCTTCATCGCCGATCCCCGCGCCGGCCTCCTGCTGCCCGCGGCCGGCGGCCGCACCGAGGACGAGACCCTGTTCGCCCGGCGGTATGACGCCCTGTTCAGCGGCCGCGACCTGTTCCAGGATTTCACGCGTTCCCCGAACGGCGCCCCGGAACCGGCGGGCTCCTCCCTCTCCCGCTACAACCCGCTGCGGGACCTGGCCAAGCGCCCGGCCGGCCGGGGCCTCGCCGCCGCACCGGCGGATTCCCCCGCGGTCGAGACCGGCTATCCGCAGACCGGCTGGATGCCCTGGCACTGGGAAAGCCGCCTCCACTGGCTGGGCTGGGCGCGGCCCGGCAAGGCTGCTCCCGTTTTCGGAGTCGAGCTGGAAACGGCGGCCCTGCTGGCCTACCTCCTGCCCTCGCTGCAGGGGCCCGGGGAGGACGGCCTGGTCCTGGTGCTGCGCGACGGGAACGGCCAGCCGGTCCACCAGCGCGGCGCCGCCGTCCTGGACCCCGGCACGCCCCCGCTGGCGCGCCTCCCGGTGGGGCCGGGCCTGCCGCACTGGACCGTCGAAGCCTACGCCGGATCCTCCCGCGCCGCCGCGCTCTCCGGGCGCCTGTTCCTGATATTGTCCTCCCTGCTCACGCTGATTTTCCTGACCGCCCTGCTGGCGGGCGGCGCGCTGCTGGCCCGCCAGGCGCGGCGCGACCGGCGGGACGCCGAGACGAAGACCACGTTCGTCTCCAACGTCTCGCACGAGTTCAAGACGCCCCTCACCACCCTGCGGATGTATGCCGAGCTGCTGGCCGAGGACCGCGTCACCGAGCCGGCCGCCATCAAGCGCTATCTCGGGGTCATGATCCGGGAGACCGAGCGGCTGACCCGCCTCGTCAACAACGTGCTCGATTTCAGCCGACTCGAACAGGGCCGCCGGAAGCTGAACCCGCAGCCGGTTGATGTCGCAGCCCTGGCGCTTGGCCTTTTCGAGGCCCAGGCCCCGCGACTGGCCGAAGCCGGCCTGGCCCTTGAGACGGCCGGCCTCGACTCGCCCGCCGTGGTCCTGACCGACCGCGACGCGCTGGCCCAGATCCTCCTCAACCTGCTCGACAACGCGATCAAGTATGCTGCCTCCGGCAAGCGCCTGTTCGCGATGCTGGACCGCCTCGATGGGCGCACCCGCCTCATCCTGGAAGACCGGGGCCCCGGCATTCCCCCGGAACACCGCGGCCGCCTCTTCGAGCCGTTCCACCGGGTGGACGAGGCCATCACGGCCACCCAGCCCGGCACGGGGCTGGGCCTCAGCATTTCCCGCCGCCTGCTGCGCGACATGGGCGGCGACCTGATTTTCGAACCCGCGGCCGGCGGCGGCGCGCGCTTTATCCTGGAGCTGCCCGATGAAAACCAGAACCATCCTGATCGCTGAAGACGATGCGCCGATCCGCGAAGGGCTCGTGGCGGCCCTCGAGAGCGAGGGCTACGGCACGGAAGCGGTCGCCAACGGCAAGGCCGCGCTCGAGGCGTGGAAGCGGGATCATTTCGCCCTGATCCTGCTCGATGTCATGATGCCCGAGAAAAGCGGCTATGAGGTGTGCCGCGAAATCCGCAGGACCGACACCGCGACGCCCATCATCATGCTGACCGCCAAGGGCGAGGAGATCGACAAGGTGGTGGGGCTCGAGCTCGGGGCCGACGACTACATCGCCAAGCCCTTCGGCGTGCGCGAACTGCTGGCGCGGATCGCGGCCGTGCTGCGGCGCGCCGGGCCGAAGCCCGTGAAGGACGCCGCGCCCGAGCCGCCCGACGAATTCACGATCGGGGCGGCGCGGATCAACCGGAAAACATACAGCTCGCGGCTCGGCAAGCACGACCATGCCCTGACCGCGCGCGAGCTGAAGCTGCTGGAGCTGTTCTGGGGCCATCCGCACGAGGTGCTGAGCCGCGACACGCTGCTCAACGCCGCCTGGGGCATCGACTATCTCGGCACCACCCGCACGCTGGACCAGCATATTGCCCAGCTGCGCAAGAAAGTGGAGCCGCGCCCCGATTCACCCTCCGCCATCCTCACCGTGCACGGCGCGAAAACACGCATTTAAAAGTGAGCCACCGCACGCATTAAAAGTGAGCCACCTTCAAGTGGCCTCCGATAAACTACCGGGCA
>JBIIYJ010000539.1:0-2535 GCA_044346855.1 Kiritimatiellia bacterium | reverse complement strand
CCGGCGCCGGGGCGCTGACGCCTTCGCGGATGCGAAAGGCCGCAAGGGTGCGGGAGTTTCTGCGCGAGCGGGAGGCCGTGTTCCTGGATACCCGGACCCTCGGCTGGACGGGTATTGTCGCCAGCGACCCCGCCATGCCCCGTCCCGGCTGTGAAGCGGTCCGGGGCGCCTCGAAAGCGCTCTCCGCCCTGCACCGTTCGCCGGACATCATGGACGAGGCGGCGTTGGAGGGCGAACTGCGCTACGACCTGCTGGTGTTGCCCGAGCAGGGGGTGGTGAGCGACGGGACCGTCAAGCGCCTTGCGGCTTTCGTCAAAGCCGGCGGGAAGCTCCTGACCAGCGGCGCCTCGATCCGCTCCGCCGCGTTGCGCGACCTGCTCGGCATCCGCTCCGTGCGCGAAGGCGAGCTGGCGGAGGGGCACGTGCTCGTGCCGGGATGCGACGAGCCCACCGGCATCGACGCGCCATGGGACCGGATCGAACCGGGCGTGGCCGGCGAGCTCGACCCGCTCTACCGCTCCTGGGACGCCTTTAATCCCGAGTGCCGCGGGCTTCATCGCAGTTGGCCCATGCACGGGCAGATGGACGAGGTGCAGCCCGAGCCCGCCGGCTGGCCCGCCGCCACCCTCCGGCGCCTGGGCAAGGGCCTGGCCGTCCACATCGGGACCGGCATTTTTACCCGTTATTGCGAGGTCGGCGATCCGCAGATCAGGCACTGGCTGGCCCGCATCCTGGCCGTGCTCCAGCCCGAACCGCTCTTCACGACCGATGCGCCCTCCTGGGTGGATGTCTCGCTGCGGCGCAAGGGGGAGGCGGTGATCGTGCATTTCGTCAGCCAGAACCCCGGGCGTGACGTCGCCCGCTTCGGCAGCAATGACTACTGGGCGGATGAATTGCCCGAGACGGGGCCCTACGCCTGCCGGCTGCGCCTGGCGCGCAAACCGGACAAGGTCACGCTGGCGCCGGGCGGCAGCGACTTGCCGTTCGAGTGGGCGGAGGGCGTGTTGCGTTTCGAGTGCCCGCGGTTCCGCGTTCATGTCGGGATTGGAATCCAATGCGCTGGACATGCGTGAGTGGGCGGAGTGGACAGGGTGGACAGATTGGACGGGGTGGACCGGGATCCGATGGAAGTGGTGTTTTTCGCAGGCCGGGTTCCGGTTGACGCTTCGGCCTGATTGTCATAAGTTTGCACTATGAACAACGCCTGGATCTCCCTGCTGGTCTTCGTGGCCAGTTATATCCTGTTCGTCGTCTTCCCGAACCGGCGCTCGCGCGTTGCCTGCGGGGGCGCGCTGCTCCTGGTGCTGCTGGGAGTCCTGCCCTGGCACGAAGCCCTTTTCGAGAAGGTGAACTGGAACGTGATGGGCCTATTCATCGGCACGCTCGTGCTGGCCGAGCTCTTCATGCTCTCCAGGGTTCCGGCCGTCATGGCGGAATGGCTTGTGAACCGCACCTCGACCGCCCGGGCCGCCATGATCGTGCTTTGCGCCCTGGCCGGCTTCATCTCGATGTTCGTCGAGAACGTGGCCGTGGTGCTCCTGGTGGCCCCGGTGGCGCTGAGCCTGGCGCAGAAATTGAACCGCAATCCCGTGCCCCTGCTCGTGGGCATCGCCGTGAGTAGCAACCTGCAGGGCACCGCCACCATGATCGGCGATCCGCCCAGCATGATCCTGGCCGGCTACATGAAGATGAGCTTCCTGGACTTCTTCTTCTACCAGGGCAAACCGGGCATCTTCTTCGCCGTGCAGATCGGGGCCCTGGCCTCATTCCTGGTGCTGGCCTGGCTTTACCGCAGCTACAGCCAATCCATCGAGATCGTTCCGGTGGAGAAGGCGCGCTCCTGGGCGCCCTGCATCCTGCTGGCGCTCCTGGTCCTGGGCCTGTCCGTCGCCACCGTCCCGGATCCCGATTTCAAGTGGTTTGCCGGCGCCTACACGATGGCGCTGGCGCTGGCGGGCCTGCTCTGGCTGCGGTTCCGGGCGCGCTGGCATCCCGTGCGGGCCTTGTTCCGGGATCTGGACTGGGATACGACATTCTTCCTGATCGGCGTCTTCATCCTCGTCGGCGCGCTTAGCGATTCCGGCTGGCTCAACCGCCTCGCCGACGGCCTGTCCGCCGGCGTCCACGACCGGCTGCCGCTGGCGTTCGTCGTCATCGTCGTGCTGTCGGTCGTCGTTTCCGGGTTCGTGGACAACGTGCCGTTCCTGCTGGCCATGATTCCAGTGGCCCAGAAGGTGGCCGACCACATGGGCGCGCCCGTGCCGCTTCTGATGTTCGCGCTGCTTATCGGCGCCTGCCTGGGCGGCAACCTCACGCCGATCGGGGCTTCGGCCAATGTCGTCACCCTCGGGATCCTGAAAAAACAGGGACACGTCGTGTCGTTCGGGAAATTTGCCGCCATCGGCGGCCCCTTCACCCTGGCCGCCGTTCTCGCCTCCAGCCTGTTCGTCTGGTGGATCTGGGCGCCGTGAACCAGTGGACGGGGTGGACGGGGTGGACGGGGTGGACGGAGTGGACGGGGTGGACAGAGTGGAC
>JBIIYJ010000538.1:0-2537 GCA_044346855.1 Kiritimatiellia bacterium | reverse complement strand
CGGCGGCCGCGGCCGGTCGACCTACCTGCCGCCCCAGCGCGCCGCGGAGGTGGACGGCGTTCCCTACATGGAATTCCTCTTTCCCGCGACCTTCACCGCCCGCGACGAAGGCGCCTACACCTTCGGGCCGGCGTTGTTGAAGGGTCGCATCCTCACGGGCGTGGACAACGCCCGGCGCGCCCTGACCCGGGACATCTACGCCGTGGCGCCCGCGGTGACGGTGCGGGCGACGCCCCCGCCCGACGAGGGGCGGCCGGACTCCTTCTTCGGGGTGTTCGGGTCCAACCTGACGGCGGACGCCCAGTTGAACGTTTCCGAATGTCGGGTCGGCGATCCGCTCAAGCTGACGCTCAGCGTCAAGGGTCCGCTGAACTGGCGGCAGGCGGGCGCGCCCGATCCGGGGGTCGTCAGCAACCTGGCGGCCCGCTTCCGCATCTATGGCTCCTCCATGCAGACGCTCAAGACGGGCGAGGGCCGGGATTACACCTTCACCCTGCGCCCCCTGGAGGCCGGCACCGGCGAACTGCCGCCCATCCCCATTTCATGGTACGACACAGGGACCCGCGCCTACCGGACCGTTTTCACCTCCCCCATCCCGCTCAAGGTGGATCCCTCTTCCGAACTGACGGCGGGGGCGTGGAGCGATCCGAAGACGGATGAATTTTTTGTACCCGAAAATGAAACAGCCTCCCGCGCCCCCGCCGCCCTGCGGCTAGGAACGGCGGAACCGGATCGCTTGACCGCCCCCTGGTTCGGCTGGCTGGCGGCCGGCCCGATCCTGCTGTTCCTGCGCCTGCTGGCCGGTCGTTTCCGCCGATTCCGCGAGGAGCGGAAAAAGGCCGCACGGCCGCGTCGCGCGCTCGGCAGGGCCCTGCGCGCCCTGAAGCGGATTGAAACGGGGGATCCCCGCCGCTCGGCCGAGGAGGCCAGCGCGGTGCTGAAGGAATTCGCTGCCGACTGGCTCAACCGCGAATCCGGCGGCCTGACCCCGCCGGACTGGATCCGGCTCCTGCGGGAACGCGGCGCGCCCGCCGATGCGGCTGTTGAGTTCGGAGATCTGATGACGCGCCTCTTCGAGGCTGCGTATGCGCCCTCGCCGAAGCCCGAGGTGGAGTCCGACATCCTCCCGCGGCTTCCTGGCCTGCTTCGCCGGATCGGCCCGCCGGCATCCGGCCCGACATCCACAGCTACCCGGCTGCCGCTATTCCTCCTGATTGCGGTTGGTTATATGATCGGAGCGCGTGACGTTGCCGCGCAAAACGGGGCTGCCGGTGGAGATTTTGAATGGGAAGAGGCGCAGTCGCTGGCCGCGCGTGCAGGCGATCCGGCCGCGTTCAAGGAGGCGGCGCAGCATTATGCCAGCCTGGCGGAGCAAGGGCGCCGGGACGGTGCGGTCTTCTACAACCTCGGCACCTGCCTGCTGCTGGCGGGCGAGCCGGGGCCCGCCCTGAACGCCCTTGTGCGAGCCGAGCGCTACTGGGGCCGGCCGGCTGACCTGGTTCACAACATGGGGCTGGCCCGCGCCGCGCTCAACGGCGGCGAGCCGGCGGTAGAGCCCTGGAACCGCACCCTGTTGTTTTTCCACTTTGGGCTGCCCCTCTCCGCGCGTCTGAGGCTCGCCGTCGCCGCTTTCGGCCTCGCCGGACTCCTGCTGGCCTTGTTCTGGGGCCGGATCGGCGGGCTGGTTAAACTCGCCCTTCTCCTGGCGCTGCTAACCGGGTTTTTCTTCGGAACCAGCGTCCTGGTCACCCATCACCAGGAAACCCGCGACGAACCGCTATCGCTTCCGCAACAGGCGAACGGCCAATAACATATCCTGGACGCCGCGGGTTCGCGTTTCCCGTCAATCTCCGTAGTGGGTCTTTGCCCGATGGACAAAAACAGTCCGGCTTTCGTCGTCCACCGAGTCGACCAGTCGGTCCTTGTAAGAGAGCCTCAAGGAAAAGAACCCGGCCAGATCGCCGATCAGTCGCTTTCCGCAACGCGGATTCAAAGCCACCTGTCCCAGGAGGATTACCTTGAGTTTCTCCTTCTGACGTGGAGAAAGATTATCGACATCCTTTGCGGCTTCTTTGGTGAAGCGGATGGCATACGGAGTCACGGCTTCTCTCCAAAGACCTCCTCAAACGACACCGTTTCGCCCCGATTCATCTGCCCGACGGATTTCTTCAGGCTCTTCCGAAAGCCGGGTGTCGAGAGCAATTCCAGGGTCTCAATCATGCTGTCGTAGTCATCCTCCGACATGAGGATGACCGAACCCCGGCGGTGGTGAATCCGGTAAATCTGGTGCTTGTCGGCAGCTCCTTTGACGACATCGAAGAAATCTCGGCGGGCGTCGGTCGCCGTTAGCGTTGTCATGACTCCTCCTTCATGTACGTAATTATGTACATGTTGCGATATGTAAATCGCGTCGTCAATCGTATTCCTCCAGCCACGAGGGGCCACGGGTCGGAAGACCCGTGCCACGCCGTTCGCAAGTCACCCATCATCCTTCCCTCTAATCGTTCCCCCTCATCGGGTGTGAAATCCTGACGCAT
>JBIIYJ010000537.1:0-2542 GCA_044346855.1 Kiritimatiellia bacterium | reverse complement strand
GGTTGGCCGGAAGCTCGGCCTCGGCGGGCGGGATCATGCTGGCGAATCCCCCGCACAGGCAGACAGGCACGGCGCCCGCGGCCAGGATGATCTCCCGCGGCGTGTATTCGCACATGATCCCGACGATACGCTTCCCCTTGGCGGCCGACGCCTCGGCGTATTCCAGGCAATGATCCGTCATCTCGTCGAACCAGGATAGGCACTCCGGCTTCGCCTGACGATTTCGCCGGCGGACGGCGGGCACGGGGCAGGATCCGGCTCTTACCCGCCCAGCCCCCTTACGTTCATCGCTCTTGCTCGCCATGGAACCGCTCCTTTCCGGAAACCATACTCCTGAATATGGGGTCAAGGCAATCGCTATTCCCGCTGGAACCGGCGCATTTTGATTGACCTTTCAGTCCGGGTGCGTTTAGCTTGAAAGAGTCAGGTACAAGACGCCCGCGATGGAGGTGACTGGGGCCCGGTGGCCCTTGCGGTCTTCAAAACCGTTGTTTCCCGCAATCCGGGATGGGTGGGTTCGACTCCCATTCACCTCCGCCAAACCATGAACAACTCCGATTCCCAACCTGCGCCCTCCCCCGACCCGCGGCGAGCCCTGCCGTCGGTGGACGTGCTGCTGCGCCACGAGGCCGCCGCCGCCCTGCTATCCTCCCACCCCCGGCCGGACGTGCTCGAGGCCCTCCAGTCCGTGCTGGCCGGCCTGCGCTCGACCGCGGCGGAAGGCGGCCCCGTGCCCTCCGCCGACGCGATCTGGCCGCTCATCGCCGGCGCGCTGGACGAGTCCGCCCGCGACCGGCTGCGCCCCGTGGTCAACGCCACCGGCATCATCCTGCACACCGGCCTGGGACGCGCCGTGCTGCCCGGGAACGCCGTCGCGGCGCTGGCCGCGCTGGACCGCTGCGTGAACCTTCAGATCGACCTGGAAACCGGGCTCCGCGGCAAGCGCAACGCCGCCTCGGAAAACCTCCTCTGCCGCCTGACCGGCGCCGAGGACGCCCTCGTGGTCAACAACAACGCCGCCGCCACCCTGCTCGTCCTGGCCGCCCTGTGCGCGGGCCGCGAGGTCGTCGTCTCGCGCGGGCAGCTGATCGAGATCGGCGGCTCCTTCCGCCTGCCCGACTGCGTGCACCAGAGCGGTGCGCGGCTGGTCGAGGTCGGCACCACCAACAAGACGCACCTGAGCGACTATGCCGCGGCCCTCACGGAATCAACCGCCGCCCTGATGCGGGTCAACCCCAGCAACTACCGGATCGTCGGCTTCACCGAATCCGTTCCCACCCGGGAGCTGGCCGGCCTGAAAAACGGACGTAACCTGATCGTGATCGACGACCTGGGCAGCGGGGCCCTGCTCGATCCACGCCGCTTCGGGCTGCCCGCGGAGCCGACCGTTCCGGAGAGCGTCGCGGCCGGGGCCGACCTCGTCCTCTTCAGCGGCGACAAGCTGATCGGCGGCCCCCAGGCCGGCATCATCGTGGGCCGCCGCGACCTGGTGCGCAAAATCCGCAAGCACCCCCTGACCCGCATGATGCGGGTTTGCAAGATGACCGACATGGTCCTCCAGCACGCCCTGCGCCTTTTCCTCGACCCCGACACCGTGGCCAGGAAAAACCCGACCCTGCGGATGCTGACCGTTCCTGTTTTCGAGCTTGAGCGGACGGCCGCCGCCCTGCGCCAGCGCCTCCTCAAGGCCGTCCCGGCCCTGGAAGTCGAAATCCTGCACGAGGAGTCCTCGGTCGGAGGCGGGTCCTTCCCGGGCCACCCCATCCCCACCGTGGCCCTGGCCGTCCGGACGGGAACCCTGCCTGCCGCGGAGCTGAGCCGGCGGCTCCGGCGGAACGAGCCCCCCGTGATCGCCCGCATCCGGGACGACCGCGTGCTGCTCGACCTTCGCACATTCCTGGAGGGCGACGAGGAAACGGTCTTCAAGGCCCTGATCCGGATAGCCTCGAAAGGCCCGACGCCATGACCTTCGACCCCAAGCGCAGGCGGGCGGTGATGTCGCGCTCGATCCGCCTCCAGCACTGCGTCTGCGACGCCAAAAAGCCCTGCCCCTGCGACATTTTCAAGCAGCACAACGTCTGCCAGTGCGCCGGCGAAAAGCTCCCGCTCCGCCCCGCCGCCGACGTCCGGCTGACGCGCCATGTCCGCAAGGCGGGCTGCGCCTCCAAGATCGGCCAGGCCGACCTGCTCCGCATCCTGTCGCGCCTGCCGCCGGTCAACGATCCCAACATTATGGTGGGCCTCGCGGCCGGCGACGATGCGGGGATCTACCGGATCGACGACAAGACGGCGCTGGTCCAGACCGTGGACGTCTTCACCCCCTGCGTGGATGACCCGGAGCTCTTCGGCCGCATCGCCGCGGCCAACTCGGTCAGCGACGTCTACGCCATGGGCGGCAGGCCCCTGACGGCGCTTTCCATCGTGGCCTTCCCGATCGACGACCTCGACGGCGCGGTCATGGAAGCGATGCTGAAGGGCGCGATGCGGACGCTCGACGAAGCCGGCTGCGCCCTCGTCGGGGGGCACAGCATCCAGGACTCCG
>JBIIYJ010000031.1:0-27913 GCA_044346855.1 Kiritimatiellia bacterium | reverse complement strand
CATAACTTCTCCTTTTTTACACTGTCTAGTATATATACTAGATAATATGTGAAATAAATGCAACAAAAAATTGCATTTTATTTTTTAAAAGGGCCAAACCCGAGGGGGCTCCGCTTGCGGAGCCCGCCGCGTGGGAGATTGGTACATGAAGCGCGTTCAGGCGACCAACACACAATCCCAAACCACGAGAAGATGAGATACGAGATCACAGCGGAGTTTACGCCTGCCACGGTCAAGACCGTCGCCCGGCGGTTCATCTTGCGTCTGCTTGGCCTGGGTTACTTTGTCGCCTTGTTGGCCATGGCTGTCGCGTTCGCCTACTTGGTCGTCCATCGCGTGAACGAATGGACAACCGGCGCCTGTGCGGCGATCCTGCTTTTCGGCATCTTTACTCCGTCAACAATTTGGTGGGTGACTCGCTCGGCTGGATTGTCGCGGCTTCGCCGCATGTCCACGCCCAGCGTGAAGTTCGTTTTCGACGAGAAAGGCATCACTGCCGATTCGGAACTCGGCACGGCAACGGTCGGCTGGAAATCCATCGAAAAAATCTGGGAGTTTCCGGAGGCGTGGCTTTTGTTCGTCGGGAAGCAGCAGTACGTGACCGTGCCGCTCCCGGCGTTGACTGAGGAACTGAAGCAGATGATCAAGGCGGAAGTCGGAAGAATACGACAACCAGTATGAAATCGAAACGACTTAAATGGACTCTGGCATGCGTTATTGCTGTTGCCATAATCGGCATAGGTTGTTTTGCTCATATTATCAAAAAACAGCGGGCGCTAAACCGAATTACGAGCTGCAATAATCACGAAAGATTCGTCCTGCTTGAATTATGGAAATTTGGTGAAACAAACAACGGCGCCTTGCCTTACGATCCAGGTGCTTCTGGATTTGAGTTCATTGCACGATTTTCGGCAAGTTCAGATGCTCATGTAAACTGCAATCATGGATCCGATGACCGGATCGGTGGATGGCAGGCTGTGAATCTATCGCCGCAATTATGGAGTGAAGTGGTAAAGAGATGGAACTTGCGGGAAAGACCAATTCCGGTTGTTTGGTGCGGCAAGCCGACGGGCGTCGGACAGCGAGTTGTCACATCCGCCGTCAGCTACAGGCACGAAACAGGTTTTTATTTGGGCCATTTCAACATGAACGAAGACGAACTCGAAATAGATCTAGTGAAGCTCAACGGGATACTGATATCATTAGGGAAAGCACCCGTTGACCTCAATGTTCCAGACGGGATTGACTGGGCTAAGTGGGATGTGCAGAGAAGCGCCATACAGAATCAATCGCGAAAAGGGTCGAAATAATTGATCGAAACAATGACGGCGAACCACCGGATGCTGGCTAGCTCGTCAAGGCTCGCAGACAGACTCGAAACGTTCGAACAATCAAAGGCAGAACTGAAGAGAAGAGGGAACTACGAAACACACAAAAGACGCGAAAGTCCGGAAAGAGAGGAAACCACGGATTGTACGGATATCAGATTATTATAAGCGGAGCCGGTCTTGATTGATGGCGCGCTTCGCGCCCCCCTCTTAGATTTCCCTTATCCGTGTGATCAGTGTAATCCGTGGTGAAGTTTCTTCTTTTCGCGCCTTTGGCGTGTTTCGTAGTTAACATTGACTGAACAACACTCTTACGGAATATGAAAACCACACTGACCCTATTCATCGGATGCTTCCTCGCCGGCGCTGTGTTAGCCGGGGAGTCGCTCACAAACCGCCCGGCAGCATGGGCGCAGCCCGTGATGCTGGATGGAATCCCCAACTTCCATCAAGTCAGCACCACGCGGGAGATGACTCTGGGCGGATTCGGGTTTCACGAAGTCTGGCAGAATCTGCCGGACTGGATCGCCGACCTCGATATCGAATCCATCAGGCGCGATGCGGGAATAAAGATCGGTACCGAACAACAGCGCAGCGGTAGTGATGAGAGATGATTCTGCCGTGAGATCACGGAGGCATGACAATACAATCGAATAAACCAAACATCGTTTACTTCCTCGTCGATGACATGGGTTATGGGGACGCATCGTGCCTGAACCCCGACGGGAAGATCCTGACCCCCAATATTGACCGCCTTGCCAGGGAGGGGATGGTATTCACGGATGCCCACTCCAGTTCGTCCGTCTGTTCCCCGTCGCGCTACAGCCTGCTGACCGGACGTTACAACTGGCGTTCAACCCTGCAGAAAAGCATCGTCATGCCGTATGGCGCTCCGCTCATCGCCGCAGACCGGCTTACCGTCCCCGGCTTCCTCAAGCGGCACGGCTACCACACCGCCTGCATCGGCAAGTGGCACCTGGGGCAGGGCTGGGACTTTGAGGTTGACGGGGATTTCCTGCCCAAACACGGGTACGATAAACGCCCCGATGTCGAGCTCACGGTTACCGAAGCCCTGAAGAGGCGCTGGCAGGAGGCCTTTTCCAGGCCGACGACCGGCGGTCCGACTACGCGCGGATTCGACAGCTACTTCGGCGTCGATGTCCCAAACTGGCCGCCGTACTGCTTTATCGAGAACGCGCGCACCGTCGGCGTTCCGTCCGAGTTCCTGCCGGCGCGACTCGTTGGAAACAACCAGGCCAGCCAGCAAGGCCCGGCGATGCCCTTGTGGAATTTCGAGCAGTTGCTTCCGACCTTTGCCCGGAAGGCCGACGCGTACATAGCCGAAAAGGCAAGCAGCGGCGAGCCGTTTTTTCTCTTCCTTCCGATGACTTCGCCCCACACGCCGCTGTCTGTCAACAAGCCCTGGGTCGGGAAGAGCGGCCTGAACAACCTGTACGCCGACCTGGTGCTCGAGACCGACGACGTGTTCGGGCGGGTACTCTCCTCCCTGGAGGCGCACGGGGTCGCCGGCAACACGCTGGTCATCTTTGCCAGCGACAATGGGTGCGCCCACTACATCGGGGCAAAGGAACTGGAAGCGCAGGGCCACTTCCCCAGCGGGCCCTATCGGGGCTACAAGTCCGACGCCTGGGACGGCGGCCATCGCATTCCCTGCATCGCCCGCTGGCCGGGCGTGATCAGTCCCGGAACCGAGTGTCCCGCTCTCGTCTGCCTTGCGGACCTGATGGCGACCTGCGCCGATATCCTCGGGGAGGAACTGCCGGACAATGCCGGGGAGGACAGCGTCAGCGTGATGCCGTTGTTCAGGGGCGCCGGCCCGTCGGCCCGCGGCACGCTGGTGCATCATTCGATCGACGGCAAGTTCGCAATCCGCGATGGTCGCTGGAAACTCGTTTTGTGCCCTGGCTCGGGCGGGTGGACCCACAACGACGCGGCCGCCGCCAAAGCCGGGCTGCCCCTGGTTCAGCTTTACGACATGCAGTGCGATCCCGGCGAGACGCGCAATCTGCAGGCCGAGCAACCCGATAAGGTCAAGGAACTGGTCGCCCTGCTGAAGAAACAGGTCGCCGCAGGGCGAAGCACGCCAGGCCCACGGCAACAAAACGATGTTCCTGTCGACATCTGGAAGCTCGACTCAATGCCCGGGGTCGACCTTGCGGCGCTTGATGACTATTGAGAGGGCCCGCCCTCAACGCGGGCGGCTACAGCAGAAAAGATTGTAAAAGGCGGAGGGTCCGCGCCACCCGGACCGCGTTTCCTTGCAAATCGGGCGCCCGATGAAGAGCTGGCTGAGGCGCTTTTTTTCTCGCATAGCCGGGATGGCATGGGTAATCTAGGCAAGATTGCGCGTTTGGAACGAATCGTTTAATCAGAGCTGGGGGGCTGTTCGAATGAGGGCGAACAAATGGGGGGCGGCTTGGGCCGGATTCGGCCTTTTCCTGGTTTCCGGATGCATGTCCACGGACCAGGCCTATTTCGTGAACACCGCGAGCGAGGCCAACGTCTACGTGGCCCCGGTTACCAGTTCCATCCGCAAGCTCGCCGTGCTGCCGTTCAAGGCGGAAACGGAGCTGATCGGCGGCTCGGTGTCGGACATGTTCGTCACCGAACTGCTCCGCGCCGGCCGCTACGAACTGGTCGAGCGCAGCCAGATGGCCCGGGTGCTGGGCGAGTCCGAGCTGGCCCTCTCCGGCCTGTCCGACGCGCGCGCGGCCGAGGTGGCCTCCATGCTGGGCGCGGAGGGCGTCGTGATCGGCACGGTGGACGAATACGGGGCCGTCGCCGTCCGCGGCCACCCGTACCCCCAGGTCGGTATCTCTGTGCGCATGATCGATTGCGCGAGCGGCAAGATCATGTGGAGCGCCGACCTGGCTAAGCGGGCCGACAGCAAGTCCGCCATCCTTTCCTCCTTCGCCCGCAAGGTCGTGCACGAGCTCGTGGCCGGGCTGTATCCTAAATGGGGCTTGCAGCGGTATGATCCCCGGGCCGCCCCGCTCGCCGCCGCGCCGGCCCCATATGCCGCGCCCGCCGCGCCCTCGCCGGCCCTTCCGCCGCCGCCCCCCCAGAAGCCCAACGCCTTCACCCTGTCCGACATGGGGCTGCGCGAGGTGACCCTTTCCTGGACCGAGCCCGCGGCCCGCGCCAGCGAGTATATCGTGGAGCGCGCGCCGGCCAAGGACGGGCCGTTCCAGACGGTGGGGCGGGTCGCCGCCTCCCGCCTGTCCTACCGGGACGCCGGCAGCCCCCAGAGTCCGCTCGCGGACGACACCCTTTATTTCTACCGCCTCTCCTCCGTTTCCGCGGACGGACAGAAAAGCGACCCTTCGACCGTCCGCGAGAGCATGACGGCCCCGCCGCCCGAGGCGCCCGCCGGGGTTGCCGCCTCGGCCCCCGCGCCCCGCGCCGTGAAACTGAGCTGGACGCCCGCGCCGCCCGAGGCCCGCGTCGGCGAATGGAAGGTCGAGCGCACGCCCGACGATGGCGATTCCTTTGTTTCCCTCGGCTCCGTCCGGAAGCCCGAATTCCAGGAGGGCGGAACCAAGGAATCCCCGCTGGCCGACGAAACCGCCTACCGGTACCGCGTGCGGGCCGTCAACGCGGTCGGCGCCATCGGACCCTGGTGCGAGCCGGTCCGGGTGGAAACCCTTCCGCCTCCGGCCCCCGTGTCCGGCGTGGAGGCCGCGGGCGGCGAGGTCCGCTGCGTCCCGGTTTCCTGGAAGGCCTCCGCCGACCCGTTCGTGGTCCGCTACGTGGTTTACCGCGCCGACGGGGAGGCTGGCGAGTTCCGCAAACTGGCCGACGTGAAGGGGACGGCCTTCCTGGACGGCGGGCGCAATCCCGGGAGCCTGCCCGACGCGGCGGTGTTCCGCTATCGCGTGGCGGCGGTCAACGCCGTCGAATCCGAGGGCGCCCCTTCCGAGAGCTGCGAGGCGAAAACCCGGCCCGTGCCGCCGGCGGTGACGGGGGTCCAGGCCGAGGGCGGCCTGCCGCGCATGACGCGGCTCGCGTGGACGGCATCCCCGGATGAGAAGGTGATCGGCTATCACATCCAGCGGTCCGACCTGGACGGTGATTTTGCCGACATCGCCACCGTGGACGGGCGGGAGACGGTATCGTATGAGGACCGGGGCCGTGCGCGGCGCCAGGCGCTGGGAACCCTGGGCGACGGGACGACCTACCTGTACCGGGTGTCGGCTTTCAACACGGCCAGGGCCGCCGGGGAGTGGTCCGAAATGGCGGACGCCCGCACCAAGCCCGCGCCCCGCGCCCCCGTGGGGGTGGTGGCGGAGTCGGGCCAGCCGCGCCGGATCGCCCTCTCGTGGCAGGCCGCCCCCGAGCCGGATATCGCCCATTACGAGGTCGAGTGGTCGGCGGACGGCAAAAAGTTCCGCGCGGCGGAGCGGGTTGTCGCGGTCGGCGAGGGCGCCCCGGCGCTGGTCGTGAGCGAGCTCGAGGACTCGGAGACGCGCCATTTCCGGATCAAGGCGGTGGACAAGGACACGATTGAAAGCGCCTGGAGCAAGGTTCAGTCCGCCATGACCAAGCCGCTTCCGCCCGCGCCCGAGGGGCTGAAGGCGGGGGCCGGGGCCGTTGTGACCTGGGAGGCCTGCGCGGCTCCGGACGTGACTGGCTACACGGTTTGGCAGAAGGGCTTTTTCCGGTGGTCGGCCCTGGGCACGGCCACCGCGACGGAATTTGCGATCCCGGCCGCACTGGCCGGCAAGAAAATCACGGTGGCGGTGACGGCCAAGGATGCGGACGGGCTGGAAAGCGTGCGGTCCGCGCCCCTGGAGCTGAGCCCGGCCAAGGCTTCCCCGTAGACGGGAGCGGGCCGGCAGAAGGTGTGTAAGGCGATTGGCGAAGCGGGAGAAGACATGAGAAACCCGAGCAAGACGGTTGCGGCGTTCCGGCTGTCCGGACTGGCTTTCATATTGGCGGCAAGCCTGGCGGCGCCCGCCGTCAGGGCGGCCGCCCCCTCGACGAAAATCGATCCGGCGCGCCAGGCCGCCTGGGAAGCCGCGCAGGCGCAGGCGGGCAAGCGCATCGACGACTTCGACGCCGCCGTCAAATCGGGGGATCCCGCCCGGATCCGCAAGGCCGGGCTGGACCTGCAGTCGGACCCCATCGCGGTGCAGAAGATCAACCAGAACCGGCCCGATCTGGTGACGGCCAACAACAAGGTGACTGGGGAGATCAAGTCCGCGGCCAAGGAAAACATCAAGAATGAGATGGCGAAGAAGTGGAACGCCGAGAATCCGAACAAGCCGCCCATCACCCCGGACGACGTGGAGATTTTCGAGCCCACCAACTGGAAAGAGCCCGGAGCCAAGCCCAAGGCGGGTCAGGATTGGGACGTGACGGTGCGCGTCAAAGGGAAGGATGTGCCGCCCGCCTCCTCCAAGAGCGCGGTGGAGAAGGGCTATTTCGAGGCCGCCGGCGGGAAGCAGACGTTCGGCCCCGATGCGACGCCGGAGAGCGTGGCCCACAAGCAGGCCGTTGAAACGACGCACGGGAAAAGCCCCGAAGCCTATAATGAGCCGGACAAGATTCTCGGCACCAAGACCGAGCCGCCGAAGCCCGGCGAAAAACTGGCCGACCCCGAGCAGCTCACGAAGGCCGTCGAGAACAAGAGTCACCAGGCCGCGAACAAGGCCGCGGACGCGCGGACCGAAGCGGCCAAGGCCCAGGCCGCCGGGGATGAAGCCGCCGCCAAGGCCGCCCAGGTCGAGGCCGTCAAACAGGATTTCGAGGAGATCCGCCAGGCCACCAAGCAGTATGACAAGATCACTAAGCCCCGCGTCGAGGCGGCCGGCGGCAAGGTGAACTCTCAAGTCGACAAGGGGATGAACATCCTGAGCGAGGCGGGCAGCGGGAAGATCTCGCCCGAGGAGGCCCGCGCGAAGCTGGCCGAAATGGGTGAAACGCCTGAATCCATCATGAAAAAGGCCTCCGGCCAGGCCGAGGCCGCCCAGAAGCTCAAGCCCCCGACCGATGCGCCCGATGGCAAAACCCGCGGCCCCGTCGATGCCCCCGAGGGTAAAGGGCCTATTGATGCTCCCGAAGGGAAGGCCCCCATTGATGCCCCCGAAGGGAAGACTCCCATTGATGCCCCCGAGGGTAAAGGGCCTATTGACGCGCCGGGTGGAAAAGGTCCTGTTGATGCTCCGGAAGGGAAGGCTCCCATTGATGCCCCCGAGGGTAAAGGGCCTATTGACGCTCCGGGTGGAAAAGGTCCTGTTGATGCTCCGGAAGGGAAGGCTCCCATTGATGCTCCCGAGGGTAAAGGGCCTATTGACGCCCCGGGTGGAAAAGGTCCTGTTGATGCTCCGGATGGGAAGACTCCCATTGATGCTCCCGAGGGTAAAGGGCCTATTGACGCCCCTGGTGGAAAGGCGACTGTTGATGCTCCGGATGGTAAGGGGCCCGTGACTGCCGACGCTCCGGGTGGAAAGACGACTGTTGACGGCCCGGACGGCAGGCCGCGGGCGCCGACGGATGCGCCGGAGGGCGCGGGCGCGGCGGGCGGCAAGGCGGGCAAGGCGCTGGAGGTGGCCGGCAAGGTCATGGTGGGGGTGGATGTTCTCTCGGGCGCTTATGACGCCAAGCAGGCGATCAAGGACGGCGACATGAAGAAGCTGGGCGAGGCCGGCGTCAACGTCGTGGACGGCTTCACCGGCGGCGCCATCGGGACCGGTCGCATGCTGAACGACCGGAACAACACCCGGAACGAGAAGAACGAGGCCCAGGACCAGGCGCGCCAGAACGCGGAGGAGGCCCTGAAGCAGCAGATGTGGGTGGACCTGCGCAAGGGGGGCTACTCCAAGGAGGAAGTCGAGGCGATCATGTCGGCCCGGGCCAAGGGCGACGAGGGGCCGCTGAAGGAGACTTACGAGAAGCTCGGGAAAGAGGTTCCGAAGCGCGACGAAACCGATCCCACGTGGAAGGAAACGGCCGGCAACTACGTTACGGAAGTGAAGGAGAACGCCACGGAAGTCGCCGTCGGGATCAAGGATAAGACCGTCAAGGCCGGCAAGTTCGTCAAGGAAGCCGGCGAGGACGTGACTGAAATCGCGGGGGGTTTGACCGACAAGGGGACACGGGACGAAGTGATCAAGGAGGTGAAGGAGAATATCTCCATCGAAAACCTAGAGGCCGGCGCGGAGGCGAGCGACCTCAACAAAAAGGCGGACGTGGACCGGGAAGGCGCGCGCAAGGCCCTCGAGGACAAGCTGGTTTCGAAGGGGGCCGACCCCGCCGAGGCGAAAAAGGCCGCGGATGATTTTGACAAAGGGAACCGCGCCGCCCTGGACAAATTGGTCAAGGAAATCAAGGAAGGCGAAGCCAAGGACAAGGAGAAGGCCGAAGGCAAGGATAAGGACAAGGAAAAGGCGGATCCCAAGGATAAAGGCGAGCCCAAGGACAAGGCGGATGGCAAGGACAAGCCGGACGGCAAGGACAAGCCGGACGCCGGGGACAAGGTCGGGACCAAGGACAAGGCGGAGCCCAAGGACAAGACCGACGGCAAGGATACGGAGGACGGCGGGCCCCAGGACAAGGTGAAGCCCGGCGGACAGGATAAGAAAGGGCAAATCGGGAAAGGTGGCGGAGCCGATGCCGGTGATGCCGGCGAAGCGGGCGAGGATCCGGACGGCGGGGATGCCGGCAAGGGGCCGGATGCCGGCGAGAAGGGGGGCGCTGGCACGAGCGAGCCTCCGGATGATGGATCGCCCAAAAATGACGCCGGCCAGAAGGTCGATCCCGGCAACTACCAGAAGGGGGACACGATCGTCACCAAGGACGGCACCGAATTTACGAACAAGGAAGGCAAGTGGGAGAAGACCGGAAACACCTACGGTCCCTATGATCCCGACAAGGGCGGGGAGGGCAAGGGCGGGGACAAGGGAGACCTTGCCGAAAAGGAGCCCGAGATGGGGGGCGGGGACGACTCAGGCGCGTCCGGAAAAGGCGGGACGGCGGTTGGCGATTTCACCAAGGGCGTGAACCAGACGCAGGGCGACAAGGTTACCAGCGGGTTCGGCGGCATGGAAGGCAACAAGGCGCTTGGCGAGTCCGCCGGGATCGCCTCCGAAACGGACCGGAGCGCGCAGAACACCCTCAACCAGGGCGGCGAAGCCGCCGGCAAGATCAAGGGCGACAGCGCCGTGAAGATTGCCTCCGCGGACAAGGCCGATAGTTTGGGCAACAAGCTGGCGGACGGGCTTGCCGAGGGAATGACGCAGGGCGGCCAGGCGTTCGGCGCGGCGGTGGGAAAATCCGCCGCGGACCAGGCGACCAAGCATAGCAAGCATCTGAAACCCGGAACGAAATCCGGGGACAAAGGCGACGCCGGTGACGGTGACGGTGACGATGGCGATGATGATGGCGACGGTGACGGGAAAGACTCGGCCAAGCCCGATTCTGGCGACGCTGGCGGGACTAAGGGCGCTGGGACGACGAAGGTTAAGAGCGGCGGTGGTGGCGGTGGCGGCAACAAGAGCGGCGGCAATGGCGGTGGCGGTGGTGGCAACAAGAGCGGTGGTGGTGGCGGCAACAAGAGCGGAACCTCCACCACGACGTCCGGCGACGGGAAGTCGGGTACGATCAAGGTTTCCACTTCCGGGGATGCCAGCGAGAGCAGTTCGGGCGGCTATGCGGCGGGCGCGCAGGACAAGGTGATCAGCATCGGCGGGAAGTTGAAGGGCAAGAAAGTCACGGGCGTGAAGGTTCGCCTGACCTATAACGCCTTCACAATTCCGGATGCGTTTTCCATCATTTATGAAGGCGCATCCCTGGCGGGGACGGGGTCCACCAGCGGGGGCGGCTCGCTGACCGGCAAAGGGACCGGGAGCGCGGGGGCGGTGACGATCCGGGTTAAATCGTCGGCCGATCAAGGCACGCAGTGGGAGTGGTCGGCGACGGCGACCTTCTACACGGAATCGACGCAGGGCGGCGGAACCGGCGCGGGGGGTGTGCAAACACCGGCATCCGCGGCAGCGGCGGCCGCGGCGGCCGCGAAGGCGGCGGGCGGCGGCGCCAGCGGTGGCGGCGGCAAAGGCTGGCAGACTAAAGGCGGCGCGAACAAAGCGCCATAAGGTGTTGAGACCGAAGGGGAAAGCCATGAAAAGGGTCACGGTAGTTCTGGCGGCATGGACGGCGGCATTCCTGGCGGCGCAGGCGGGGCCGCGGGTGATGGTGCTGGTGGACGAGCAGAATCTCGGCTCGATCGCCACCTCGGAGATTGAAGCCATGGCGGTCTCCAAGCTCCTCGAAAAGGGCTGCCGGCCGATCGACCAGGATATGATCCGCACGAAGGTCAAACGCGACCAGGCGCTGCTCAAGTCCGTCGGCGACAACCGGGGCGCCGCGGCGCTGGGCCTCGAGTTCGGCTCGGACATCGTCCTGGTGGGCGAGGCCGTGGCCAAGCCCTCGGCGCGCCGCATCGCGGACAGCAACCTGCGCACCTACGAGGCGGTGGTCACGCTGCGGGCGGTGAAGACGGATAACTCCGAGGCCATCGCCTCGGTTTCGGAAACGGCCTCCGTGGTGGCGATGGACGACGTGAGCGGCGGATCCAAGGCGCTCAAGGCGGCGGGCCAGAAGACGCTCGACCGGATCATTCCCGACCTGGCGGCGCGGTGGGGCGAAGCGGTGGCGGGCCCGAAGCGGATCACGCTGACGGTGGGCGGCGTGGATCAGCAGTGGAAGCTGAAGGCGGTCCGGGAGTCGCTGCGGGGCAAGGAAACGCTCAACAACGTCACGCAACTCAGCTATACCGCGGGCGCGGCGGTGTTCGAGCTGGAAAGCGAGGAGGCCGCGGAGACGCTTTCGGAAGCGCTGGTGATGACTCCCCCGACCGGCTTGAAATTCCAAGTTCTTCAAATCAGCCCCGCGGCCATCCAGATGCGCGCCGTGACGCCGAGCCCGTGAGAAGGAGATATCCCATGCGCGCCCTTATTTTGGCGGTCTTGATCGGTTGGCTGGCGGCGCCGGGGGCCCGGGCGGCCACGGACGATTCCGTTCTCCTGGGAGCCTACCTGCAGACCCACCTGATCCACCTGGTCAGCACCCAGATCGACGAGTGGTCCGACGGGGTTGACGAGGCGGCCGGCGAGGAGATGGAAAAGGCGCTGCAGGACTGGTCCGGCGCGCTGCGGGCATCGACGGTCAGGAAACTGAACGCGCGGTTCGGAGGCGAGGAAGCCGCGCGCGGCAAGCTGTCCGCGTTCGTCTCGGTATTCACGCAGGCGGAGAAGCGGGGCGACAAGGCCTACATCCGCGGCCTCAGCGGGCGATTGAAGCTGGAGGAGCCCTGGCCGGTCGACTTCACGGGCCTGCGCCAGGCGTCGCTGCAGGTTGCGCTCGCCACCGAGCTGGCCGAAGCCTCCGCGTTTCTCGGCGCGGTGGAGACGTGGGTGGGCGGAAAAACGAAGAACGCGGCCGATCTTCCGGAGCTGGCGGCCTGGCTTGACGCGGCGTTATACGCCAAGGGGCCGGCCGCGGTGAAGTCCCGGCCGGCGGCCAATCCCCTGGCCGATGCGGAGGCGGGGCTGGGCGGGTTTGTGGAGGAGGAGTCCCCCGAGCCCAATCCCTTCGACGATTACCGCGCCTCGCGCCAGGCGAAGCGCAAGCGGGCGATGGAGCAGGCCCGCGAGGGAATGAGCGCGGTGGCGGGGGAACGCCAGGCCGCGGAGTCGGAGGCGGCGTCCAAGAAGCTGGCGGCCGCGCAGGCCGAGGCGGCGGCCATGCAGAAGCATGCGGAGAAGCTGGCCGCCGTGGAGCAGGAGGCGCTCGAGCAGCGCAAGAACAGCTGGTCCGCCCGACTCAAGAATATCGTGGCCTCGACGGTCAGCACGGCCACGGGGGTTTTCTTCGGGTCCGTGGGACAGCGCGCGGGCGAGGCTGTCACCGATGCGGTGTTCAACGACAAATAGGCCTTATTCCGCCACCACGCGGAAGCCGATATGCACGCTGCGGGCGCCGGGCTCGAGGCCGGACCGGTAGGCGCAGCGGAAGGTGTCGGGATCGTAGTTCCATCCGCAGCCGCGGAGCGCCTTCCACCGGGCTCCTTCGGGCGCGCGGTCGTAGTCGTCCGAACACCACTCCCAGACGCCGCCCGCCATGTCCAGAACCCCGAACGGGCTGACGTCCAAGGGATGGGAGCGCGTTTCGACGTAGGTTCCGTTCGGCGTCCCGGCCTGGGAGCCGTCGTAGTCGTTTCCCCACGGATAAAGCCTGGGCGAAAAGCCCTTGGCCGCCTTCTCCCATTCCGCCTCGGTCGGCAGGCGACAGGTTCGCCCGCTCTTTTTCGAGAGCCAGTCGCAGAAACGGCGGGCTTCCTCCTGGCTCACCCACGTCATGGCGTGGCGGTCGGTTTTGGCCCATTCTTTTCCATGCCATTCCGGCGGCCGGGGGAGATCGGGCGTCTCCGCCAGAAATTGGCGGTACTGCCCCGCGGTCACTTCGGTCCGGCTGATGTAGTAGCCGTCGAGCCGGACCCACCGCGCCGGGCGCTCGTTCTCCCGTCCCTCGGCGAGGGCGCTGCCCATGGGAAATTCGCCCGCGGGAACATACACGAATTCCAGGCCGCCGGGGGCCTTCCATTCCGGCGGGGGCGGAGCCGGAAGGGCGGCCCCGGGCACGGTGCGGATTTCGGGTTTCAGGGGATCCCGCAGGTCGTAGACCAGCGTCGTCCCGCCGTGGGTCATGCGGTACAGGCCGCTGTCGCGCTCGCTCCGGAGGAAGGGGGCGTCGATCAGCCAGGCCGGCTCGTCAGGAACCGGCTGGCCGCCGACGAACGCCCGCGCCATCCGCCACCTTCCGCCGGCCCGTTCGTTATCCATGACAACGGGCCGGCCGTCGGGCAGGGTCAGGCGGACCGTGCCGTTGCTCCAGGAGGCGTTCAGTTTTTCGAGCGACGCCCGCATGGCCTCACGGTCCGGCACGCCGGCCTTGGGCGCGACGAGGAGCACGTGGGCTTCTTCCCCGAGGTCGAGCTGGCCCGCCACGGCGTGGTCGGTTTCCCCGATCGTGACGGCGCCTTCCTTTTTCGGGGACAGCCCGCCCCGCCAGTCCACCGAGCCGAACACGATCAGCACGTTGTCCGCCTGAAGCAGGTTCCGCCCCTTGCCGTACTGGCCGGTGATCACGTCGTTGGGCGAGGAGGCGAAGCTGGCGCTCCAGTAGCAGCCGTCGTAATAGCTGCCCCAGCCCTGGGCCGAAGCGAGGGTGACGTCGGGGGTTATCCGGAACGTCATCGGCACCCGCAGCTTTCCGGGCCCGGTCGTGCCGGTCATCGTCATCGTGTAGGAGCCGCGCTCCGTCTGGCGGGTCGCCAGGTCCGCGGCCAGGGCGGGCGGGGCGTACCCGCTGCAGAGCAGGTGCACGGTGTAGGGCTGGGCGTCGGCGGGGGCGGCGGCCTCGTCGCCGGAAAACCAGAGCCGGGCCGCGGACAGGGCGGAGTTGGCGCTGTTGTTGACCTGGCTGCCGTAGCCGCGCACGAACGGGACCCCGCGCCAGGCGTTGACGCACTGGGCGGCGTACTGGATGGCGAGCAGGTCGAGGTGCAGGGTCGCGGCGCGGGCGATCTCCGGATCGGGGGCGAAGTCGCGGAGGCAGGCCAGGGCCTTGGCGGTGACGAGCATGTAGCTGGGGGAATGGAATTCGCTCCAGCCGTAGAGCGCCCGGTCGTGGAGGAACCGGCGCAGGAGGCCGCGGTGCGGCTCGCGGTCCCGGTCCAGCGCGGCGTCGATCAGGTAGGCGGCGGCGAGGATGTTGAGCGAGTGGTTTTCGGTGTATTCGCACGGCCACTCGTAGCGGGTGTCGGCGTCGCGGTTGCGGTCGCGGTTCGGCACGGACCAGGCGCGGAAATAGGCTTCGAGCCGGCTCCTCGCGGCGGGCTCCAGGATCCGATTGTCCCGAAAATCAAACCACGTGCGAAGCAGGTCGGTCACCTGCACGTCGGTGTCGGCCACGAGGCCGTTCAGGATGGAGACGGGCTCGACCGTCCTGAAGTAGGCGTTGGCCTCCGCGGCGTTGGTTCCCGTTGCCAGCCGGGCATGGGCGGCGCTCCAGCGCTCGGCGTCGACCCAGGTGGTCGGGGGGCCCGGCTTGAGCGGGCGGGCGGCGAACGACTCCAGCCAGGCGCGCTGCCGGGCGCGGAAGGCGGGGGTGCGCCGGTCGGGCTCGGCGGCCGAGCAGGCGAGCGCGGCGAGAAGGCAGGCGAGAGACGGGAGAAGAAGGCGTTGCATGCCGGTGTCCGATCCTGGGGGTGTGTGAGTCGCTCAGTCGGCGGCGCGCTGGTAGTTGAGCGTGAAGTTGTCCAGGGAGACGTTCCAGTAGGGGGGACAGGGGACGCTTCCGAGGGCGCGGCCCATGAGGAAGGGGCGCAGAATGGAGGGGCCGACCGCACCGGAGACGGTCGACGTGGGAAGCCCGCCGAAGATCTTCCGCCAGGCGGTATCCTCCGGCTTCCGCCACATGAAGGTGAGGCGTCCGCTCGGCGCCCTGAAAACGCGGAGGAGTACCGTGCTGCCGGCGTCCGCCGGAACGGCAATCCGCTTGAGGTCGACACCCAGGCCGCCGCCACTGATGCGCACGAAATGGCGGCCTGCAGCCGAGTCTTCCAAGAGCAGCCCGATGAAGCGATCGTCCCGTTCGGCGACGAAAAAGCCGAGGCCGACGGCGACGGCGTCGTCGAAATCCGCCCAGGGGGCGATGATTTTGCGGGGGACGCGGGCGGAGACCCGGATGTCGAACTGGACGGCCTCTTCGGACTTGGAAAACGTGGAAATGCGGATCCCGGTCTGATCGGGGTCAAGGCAGAGCGGGTCGCGGAGAAGGACGAGCCGTCCATCGAATTCGAACAGGGCCTGATACGGCCCCATTTCCGGCATCCACAATGATTCATTGAGGTCGCCGGCAGAGAAGTCGTCATGCTTGGTTTTCAGGGGCGTGGCGGCGGCCGATAGAAGGGCGCCGGCGAGGAGAGGAAGCAGGATAAGGGTTTGAAAGGATCGCGTCATGAATACTCTCCTGGCGAATCAGTTTGCGGTCCGTTGATAAAGAATCGTGAAGTCGTCCAGGCTGACGTTCCAGAATGTCGGGCAGCGCGTCGTTCTCCCATAGGTGCCCCGGAGATACGGGCGAAGGCTGGCCGGCCCGGGCAGTTCGGTTACCGACGAGGTCCCGAGCTCGAAGAGCGGGTGCCAGCCGGTGTCGCCCGGCTTCTGCCAGGCAAATTTGAAAAGGCCGTTCGCAGCCTTGAAAATTCGCAGAATGACTTTGTCCCCGGCCTCGGCGGGATAGGGCGCGGTTTTCAAATAGAGTTTCATGCCATTATAGTAGTTGAGGGCGAAGCGCCGGCCGGTGGAGGCGTCCTCCACCACCAGTTCCATGTAGTGGCCGAAATTGTCGTTGGCATAGAATCCGAGGCCGAGGGCCAGGAGATCTCCGGCGGCACCGGTCGGCGGCGCGAGTTTGTGGGGCACCCGGGCGGTGACGCGGATATCGTAATGCCGGGCGTCCTCGGAGCGGAGAAACGAGGCGACCCGGGATTCCGCGTGAGCGGTGTCATAATTTTGGGTACGGATCAGGTACAGCTTGCCGCCGAGATCGTGCAGCGTGAGGGAGCCCCTTTCAACGAGCCAGAACGACGGGTCGAAAGCGCCGGCGGAAAACCCGTCGCGTTTGATGATCAAGGGCGAGGCGGCGGTCCCTAGGGCGCCTGTCAGCAACAGTGCAAGCAGCCCGAGCAGCCGAGTCGATTTTCCCATGGCGGTCTCCTAATAGGGCCGATTCCAGGCGATCCACGAGATGCGGCCACCGGTAGTGTGCATTTCTGTCAGAAGCGAATGATCAGGCCGGCCTGGATCAGGGCGGCTTCCAGTTCGTTTTCGCCGAGATCCTCGTCTAGAAATTCAACGTCGCCCTTTTCCAGGTCGAACTGGTAGCCCGCCCCGCCGACCAGCGAGATTTGCCGGCCGACCCTGTACTCCAGTTGGAGCAGCGCCACGGCCACGATGCCGTCGTCGATGTCCACTTCATCATCGATAATGGTGCGAAGGCCCGGCTGGACGGAGTCGATTTCGATTTCCGCGTAGGATTCGACCATCACGTACCGGACGCCGGCTTCCAGCGTGAGGGACAGGGTTTCCGTCTTGACGGGCTTCAGGAGCAGGGAGAGGCCGATGGGAGCCAGGCTGACGTCGCCCTCGAAGGAAGCGTCCACGGCCACGTCTCGGCCGACGAATTCGATTTCCTGTTCGTCGATGGCGTAGCTGGCGCCGCCGATCGCGAAGGCGACTCCGACCTTCGGATGGAGCCAGAGGCGGACCTGCGCTTCCATGCCGGCGCCGACCTCGTAGGTGTCGTCGTCGGCCGGCAGGTACAGGTTTGCGAAGCCGGCAATCTCGGGGTTGAACGGACGTTCTTCGGCGGCCCGGGCGGAGAGGGCGACGGCGGCGGCGAGGAGGATGAGGGCGACCTGTTTCATGGAGGGCTCCTTTTCGATGAAGCGCATCATACGACCGGTTTATCGATGGCGCAATACAATTAAGGGGAACCGCCTCCGGCTGGGCGCATTGCAGTCTCGTCGGGCTCGACAGATGTTTAAATTTGGAGTGCGGCGGCTTGACGCCGCTTTCTTCGATGCGGCTGCCTTGCGTGCTTCGATAGGCCCGCTTGTGCGTGTCGGCTTGATGCGGCGTCCAGCCGGTGCCAGCCAAAGCGGCGTCAAGCCGCCGCACTCCAAATCGGCTTCGCACCAGACTGGCCTAATCCCGACTAAACTGCAGATGCGCCGCCTCCGGCTGCCGTCAGCGCGGGGGCGGTCGTCCGGGCGTGTTTGCGAAGCGGGAACGGCGCGGTGCGTTAGAAGCGGATGCCGAGGCCGGCCTGGATGAGCGCCGCCTCGAGCTTGTTGTCCTGGATATCCTCGCTCAGGAAGTCCACGTCTCCCTTGTCGATGTCCCACTGATAGCCGGCGCCGGCCAGCAGGTAGACGTCTTCGGAGAGCTTGAATTCCAGGTGCGCCATGGCGAGGGCCACGATGCCGTCGTCGATCTTGAGCCGTTCCCGGGAGGTGGTTACGCCGCGCGCGTTGCGGGTCGTGATGACGACATCCGTGTCGTCATCCACGAACACGTACCGCGCGCCGGCTTCGAGGACGAGGGAGATGCTGTCCGTGTTGAAGGCCTGGATCAGCAGCGAAAGGCCCACCGGGAAGAGGTCGATATCGCCGCCCAGGTCCGTTTCGGTGATGATCAGCCCGTCGCCGATCACGGCGTTCTGATCGTCCACGTCCCAGCGCGCCCAGCCGCCCGCCAGGGCCAGTCCGAGGGTCGGATTCATCCAGAAGCGGAACTGGAGTTCGGCGCCGTAGCTGTCGTCGTAGACGTCGTCGTCCTCAGGCATGAAAACGGTGCCAAGCACGACCAGGTCAACGTCGGAGGCGCCGGGGTTGGCCGCCAGGCCGGATTCCGCAAAGGCCAGGGTTCCGGCCAGCAACGCGAGCAACAGCTTTTTCATGTGTGTACCCTTTCTGTTTTTTAATCATTGCAGGGCGGGGACTTGTGTCTCCGCTAACGTGCATTTTAACAAGCAGGGGGGAGGGATTGAATGGCTTTTTGCTAAGTGTATAAGAAGGGTTGGCTCAGCCTCAGGCGGGGGCGGGGGTTGCCCTGGCGGCTGAGTGTTCTTGCTCCCGGCGGGACAAGCCCGCCGGAGAGCCGAGGCCCGCCGGGGACAAGCCCGTCGTGGACAAGCCCGCCGGAGAGCCGAGGCCCGCCGGAGAGCTGGAGAGTGTTGTCGGGGGGGTGCCTTGGTGTTCTTGCTCCCGGCGGGCTTGTCCCGCCGGAGCTGGAAACTTGCCGCTTGGATAATCGGCGGGGGGCGTGATAGGCTTGCGGGATGAATGACAAAGCCGCCGTCAAGGCCGGAGCCATGATGGAGGATCCCGGGCGGTCCTCCTGGCGGAAGTACCGGGACTTGCAATACGGTCCCCTTTCGGCCGGCAGCGTTCTCTATGCCGAGCTGGTGTTCGGCTTGTTCGGCGGTCTCGCCGGCGCGGCCGGACTTGCCTGCCGCAAGCTGCTGTATCCCTCCCTATTCGCCTCCGCGGGCCGGGGTGTCGTGTTCGGCCGGAACGTCGTCATCCGCCATCCCTCCAAGATCCGGCTCGGCGAGGGCGTGGTGATCGACGACAACGCCGTGCTGGACGCGAAGGGCGAGGGCAACCGCGGCATCGTCATCGGCGACCGGGTCTTCATCGGCCGCAACACCATCGTCTATTGCAAGGGCGGGAACATCACCCTGGGCGACCGCGTGAACCTGGGCTCGAACTGCCAGGTGTTTTCCTCCCACGAGCTCACGGTCGGCGCGGGCTCCGTGGTGGGGGCCTTTTCCTATTTCCTCAGCGGCGGGGAATACGATTTCGAATCCGCCGTTCCGTTTGCCGACCAGTCGGGCATGGTCACGAAGGGGCCCCTGACGATCGGGGCGAACTGCTGGATCGGGGCCCGCGTGACGGTTCTGGACGCCGCCTGCGTGGGCGCGCATTGCGTGATTGGCGCGGGGGCCGTGGTGAACAAGCCGGTTCCGGACAACAGCCTGGCCGTGGGTGTGCCGGCGCGCGTCATCCGGTCAATCGGGCAGGGCGGTGAAGGTCGCTGACCGGATCGCCACCGGCGCCCGGCGCCGGTATTGGAAATTGAGGGAGACCGGCCGGTTGGAGGTCAGGGTCACCTCGCATCGGAACGGTTCGCCCGCCGTGACATCGAGCGGCTCCAGGGGCAGTCCCGTATTTTCGACGGTCACCCGGCCCAGTTTCGTGCCGGGCGCGGCATCGGTCGCGATGTCGAGATCGATCCGGATCCGCCCCGGCCCCATGGGCAGGCGCGGCCCGTAGAAGATGAAATCGTTCGGCTCGTAGTCGGGCCTGAAATGGACGGTTCCCGTGATCGGGTCCGACCAGCCCGCGTGGAAGAAGAATTCCGCGGGGATCGTCACCGGCCGCCCCGGCGCGGGCGGATTCCAGGTTCCCGAGTGCAGGAGGGCGAAGTCGGCGTCCACCGAGCCCGTCGGGACGGTGAAGACCGGATACACTTCCGTCGTGCGTTCCGGATCCAGTGCGAACCGGAACCAGGTCCAGGCGTTGGTGCGGACAACGGCGGCGAGGACGGGGGGTTCGTTGGAGGTGGGGGCCATCCACAGTTCCCCGTCGCCGCGGAGGCGCAAGAGCAGGGCGGGGTCGGGAACGCCCGTGGTTTTGAAGCCGCGGGGGGAGACGGAGCCGGGGCCGGAGATGGCGGCGTAGGCTTCGTGGCAGGCATCGGGGTCGGGGCGGACGGCGACCTGGGCGCCGGGGGCCCGTTCGAACTCCCAGAGGCGGGTGGGGAACAGGGGGCCGGGGCGGAGCGTCGGGACCCAGTTCCGGGGGGTGGGGAGGATTTTGAAGGACCAGACTGTTTCCGCATGGCGCAGCAGTTCGAGGCGCGGGTGGGCGAGCAGGCGATTGCGGGTGTAGATGACGGGGAAGGGGCTGACTTTTTCCGGGAAGGCGTCCTCGTGCAGGATGATATAGCCGAAGCCGCGGCCGAGCAGGGCGTCGGCCTGGGCGTCATCCATCAGGCCGCCGTTGAGGGAGGTGAACTGGCGCACCAGGTCGCGGTAGTCGTTGGGCACTACGGGGCGGTAGCCGTTGAGCATGCGGATGCGGTAGAGGGAGACGTAGTGCTGGTAGACGGCGGCCCAGTCGGAGTCGCCGGGCCAGAGGGGGAGGATGACGGCGCGGGGGACGATTTTCCGGGCGGCCGCATCGGAGGCCACGGCCGCGTAGGCGGGCTGGGAGTAGTCGAGCAGGCAGATCGAGGCGTTGATCTGGGTGGAGAAGTCGACCAGCATGACGAAGGCGAGGATGACGCCGGGGCGCAGGCTGATCAGGATGGAGGGCAGGTTTCCGGGGTTGAGGCTCCGGGTGCGGAAGAGGTCGGCGAAGGTGACGATGATGGCCAGGGGCAGGATCGGGGTGAACAGCGCGAAGATCTTGGCGGGCTGGCGCATGGCCTTGGAGCCGGGGACGTGGTCGCGGAAAAAGTCGAAGAGGGCTCCGTCGAACGGGCCATTGGGGCCGAGGGCCAGCAGGATGACGCCGAACGAGGCCAGCCAGAGCAGGATGCCGGCGAGGGCGAGGCGCCGTTCGCGGGGGGTGCGGGCGGTCCAGCCCCGGAGCAGGGACGTCAGGGAGAGGGCGGTGAAGGCGAAGAAGGCCCAGCCGAGGTAGGTGTGGGCGTTGCTGCCCCGGCCGCCCCGGTTGACGAGGCCGGGGACGTTGGGGGCGTATTTGCGAACCTCCTCGAGGGTGCGGCCCCCTGCCAGCGAGGTGTTGGAGAAGCCGTCGAGCGCGGTCCGGGCGGCCAGGCCGCCCAGGATCAGCATGGCGGCGGCGAGGGGAATGGCGGCCAGGAGGCAGGAGCGGCGGAAGGCCGGGCTTTTCCAGGGGATTTCGTTCCGCAGCAGGAGGAAGAGCAGGATGAGGAAAGGCGTGGCCAGATAGCTGAAGAAGAAGACATGGCGGTCGTTGAAGTAGGCGCCGGTCAGGGCGAGGGCCGCATAGACGCCGCCGGCGGGTTTGTCCTCCCGGAAGGCGAGGCTGAGGCCGAACGTCAGGAGGGCCAGCCAGAGGGTGGCGGTGCCGGTGGGGCTGCCGCCGAGCAGCATGACCCATCGGTAGGGGAAGGCGATGGCGGCGATGGCGGCGAGCAGCGTGAGGCGATCCGACCGGATGAGGCCCCGCAGTGCAAGCCAGGTCCACAGGACCGTTAGCCAGAGCGAGAGGAAGAGCACGCTGTTCCAGGCGAAGGCCCGGGTGCTCAGGGGCCGGACAGCGGCGTAGATGAGGGAGAGGGGAAGGTTGTAGGCGCCGGGCTTGTAGCGGTCGGCATCGGTGCCGGTGTTGAATTCATAGCGATTTTCGAAAAGAGGCGTGTTGCCGGCCAGCATATCGCTGAAAAGCCAGTAGAAGTAATGAAGCTGGAGGTGGTCGCCCACGATCATGCGCCGGGCGCTGTTCAATTCGATATTGTGGGCGGAAGAGGGAATTCCGCGGGCGGCGAACCGGGGCAGGGGCCAGGCGAAAACGAGCCAGACCAGCACAGTTGCCAGAAAGGAAAGGATGGTCCTATGTTTCAGGGACATAACAATGAAGGTTAGCCGTAACGGCGGAAGCGGACAAGCGTTAATCGCAACCTGTTAATCGCATCTCTCAAATTAATAAGAAAGCTGAAATTGCTCATTCGTTTGTTTTAAGTTGATTAGGATTGCATTATTAGACTATCATTACAACTTATGCCTGATGATTTTAAAACGCCAAAATTGCTCTGGATTTCAGCATGCTTACTTATTGTTAGTATATTGATATCATTAGCTTATCTCTACAATAACCACGAAGTACGTCGTATTGAGCGGGAAAAGCATGAGGTAATTGGGGCGATAGGTGGATTAAAAGCTGCCCAGATTGCCCAATGGCGCCGGGATTTTATGACGAAGGCCAAGTTGTCGGCAACCGGGCCGTTTTTTGTCAAGTCTGTGGAACAGTGGATGCAGGAGCCCTCTAATCCTGTCTTGAGGGAAGGCATCCGCAAAAGGTTGCTGAATGAAAAGGACGCCAACGAGATGACGGATGCCGTGTTGCTTTCGCCGGCTGGCGAAGTACAGGTCACCGGGAACAGTCAATCCGATCCTGTTGGTCCGGTAACGTTGCTCGCGGTCGAGGAAGCCCTGAAAACGAAGCAGCCGGTTTTGACTGACATGTACCGCTGCGCACGCGGAAAGGTTCACATTGACGCCGTGTCCGGTGTGTGGGGGGCGGAGGGGGCGGTCCTGGGCGCCATTGTTTTGCGCCTCGAACCCGAAAAAATGCTTTTCCCGTTGATCCGGTTCTGGCCGACCCCCAGTCCCAGTTCCGAAACGCTGCTGGTGCGCCGCGAAGGGGAGGAGGTCGTGGTGCTGAATGAACTCCGGCATGAAACGAACACGCCCCTGGTGCTGCGGTGGTCTCTTGCCAGGAGCGATTCTCCCGCGGTACAGGTCGTGCTGGGCAAGGAGGGGCGCTTCCGCGGCCGCGACTACCGCGGCGTCGAGGTGCTGTCGGACTTGCGCCCCGTTCCCGATTCCCCGTGGTTCATGGTGGCCAAGGTCGACATGAGCGAGATCATGGACGAGGCCCGGCAGCGGGGCGGGGTAATCGCGCTTTTTCTTTCCGTTGGCATCCTGCTGGCGGCCCTTTCCCTTTCGGTGATTTACCGGAGACGGCAGGCGGGACTTTATCGGACCTTATATGAGGCCGAGCGGACGGCGCGGAAAGCGGAGGAGACCTTCCGGATCGAGGAGCGCAAGGCGGAGCAGGCCATGCAGGAAAGCGAACGGCGCTACCGCACCCTGGCGGACTCGGGCCAGGCGTTGATCTGGACCGCGAACCTGGACAAGAAATGCGATTATTTCAACCAGCCCTGGCTGACGTTCACGGGGCGCACTCTGGAGCAGGAATACGGCGACGGCTGGGCCGAGGGGGTCCACCCCGACGACTTGAAAGCCTGTTTCGAAACCTTTGTCACCGCGTTTGACCGGCGCGAGCCCTTCACCATGTTCTATCGCCTGAGGCGTCATGACGGGGAATACCGGTGGCTCCAGGATCATGGCGTGCCGCGCTTTGACAGCGCGGGCCAGTTCCTGGGCTACATTGGCCACTGCCTTGATGTCAACGACCAGAAGCGGGCTGAAAAGGAGCGGGAGATCCTGGAGCACCAGTTGTTGCAGTCGCAGAAAATGGAAGCTGTGGGCCGCCTGGCCGGCGGGGTGGCGCACGATTTCAACAACATGCTGCAGGTGATCAAGGGCTATGCCGAGATGCTGCTGGTCAGCACGGACCCCCAGGATCCGAAGGCTTCCGATATCCGCGAGGTCCTCAAGGCCACCCAGCGGTCGGGCGACCTGACCCGGCAGTTGCTGGCCTTCGCCCGTAAGCAGACCATGGCGCCCCGGGTGTTGAACGTGAACGAGGCCGTCGGCGACCTGTTGAAGATGCTCGGGCGGCTCATCGGGGAGGATATTCAACTGCAGTGGCGTCAGTCCTCCGATGCCGGCTGCATCCGGATGGATCCGGGCCAGCTTTCGCAGATTCTCACCAACCTGGTGGTGAATGCGCGCGACGCCGTCCGGGCCGGCGGCAGGATCGTCATCGAGGCGTCCAAGGTCGAGATCGACGGGCCCTACTGCCGGACGCACGAGGGGTTCGAGCCGGGCTTGTACGTGCGGTTGGCCGTTAGCGACAACGGCACGGGCATGGACAAGGATACCGTGCTTCACCTGTTCGAGCCTTTCTTCACGACCAAGCCGAAAGGGAAGGGCTCGGGGCTCGGGCTCGCCACGGTTTACGGCATCGTAAAGCAGAACAAGGGTTTCATTAACGTCTACAGCGAGCCCGGTGTGGGAACTACGTTCAAGATCTACCTGGCCTCGGTGGCCGAAGCCGCGCTTCCGAGCCGGGAGCAGGCGGCGAAGGCGGTTGTTCCGCTGGGCGGGGAAACGGTTCTGCTCGTGGAAGACGAGGCGATTTTGCTGGCCCTGGTGCGCCGGATGCTGGAGCAGTTCGGCTATACGGTCCTCGCGGCCTCGGGGCCCGTGATGGCGCTCAAGCTGGTCGCGGAGCACGCCGGCAAGATCGATCTGCTGGTGACCGACGTGATCATGCCGGAGATGAGCGGGCGCGAGTTGTGGAAGCGGCTGGCCGTGACCCTGCCAGCCTGCAAGGTGCTCTTCATGTCCGGCTACACGGCCAACATCATCGACCGTCACGGGCTGCTCGACAAGGATGTCCATTTCCTCGAGAAGCCCTTTTCGAAGGACGCGTTAGCGGCCAAGCTGCGCGAGCTGCTGGCGCCCGAACCTCTCGAGCCCCTGGTGTCTACGGGTTCCTGATCACCGGATGAGAAGCAGCAGCCCGGCGCGCGGCGCGTCGGCTTCATAAGCACCCATGTCCACCCGTTTGCCCAACCGCCGCGGCCGCCCTTCCAGGTCCAGGTTTCCCTGCACGATCCAGTCCGTGTTGGTTCCGGTCTCCAGGCACGGCGAAAGACGGTCCAGCCGGAAGTCGGCCTCGTTCGTCGAGACAAAGCCCGGCTCCGCGCCGACGTTTCCCCCGACGCCATCAGCCAGGTCGGGCGAGCAGGAGAATCCGGTCCGGACCGCGTTCAGGAAATCCTGGGCCAGGGCGGGGTTGTTGGTGACACGGTTGTAGGCGACGATGCAGTTGGTCACGCCGCCGGCGTTGCCCTCGATGATGACGCCGCCGCAATTGGTGGCGGCCGTGTTGAACGTTACCGTGCAGTTTCCAAGGACGCCGCCGACCACCACCGCCCCGCCGGCGTCCCCGAAGGAGCCGGGGGTCGCCGTGGGGCGCGCCTCGTTGCGGGCGATCAGCGTGTTGCGCACCGCTCCGCCGGCCAGGTAGAGGCCGCCCCCGCCGCGGTGGCTCCGCGAGACGTTGAAAACGACGCGGCAGCGGTCCGCCAGGCCGCCGGCCACGTATAGCCCGCCCCCGTAGCCGTATTGCCATTCGGTGCAGGAGTTGCTGACGATCAGGCAGTCCGTCAGCAGCCCGTCGGCCATGTAAACGCCGCCGCCTTTGGCGGTATTAACGCAGTCGCGGATGATGCAGTTGCTCACCGCGCCGCTTTCCAGTAGCAGGCCTGCGCCCATCTGGGTGGTGCCGGAAAGCTGGCCATTGGCCAGGGTCAGGCCGGCCACCGTGGCCTGCGGGTGGTTCAGGTACAGGATCCGGCCGCCGGTGTGCCAAAGAATGGTGGAGGCGGGGCCGTCCTCGCTCCGGATGTCGACGGGCTTGGCGATGTTGACGGGGGAGACGTTGGAATAGACGCCCGGGCCGACCAGCACGAGGGAGTGGTTGGTCGCATCGCCGCCGGCCGCGAGGATGGCCTCGTGCAGGCTATTGGCCGCGGTGTCCCGGGACAGGTAGGGCATGGCGGGCGTGCTGTTCGTGGCCACGTAGATCACGGCCGGCGAAACCAGGATCAGCCGCTCCTGCAGGTTGGTGGCATATTCGCCCGAGGCGTTGCGCGCGACCAGCCGGACGCTGTATTGGCCCGCCGTAAAGGACCGGGTCACTTCCCTCAGCCCCGCGCCTTCCTGCTGCATGACCGGCGTGCCGCCCGCGTTGAAGTCCCACCAGTAATAGGTCAGGTTGGAATCGCTTCCGACGGCGGAAGCCGTGAACACGGCCTCCAGGTTGGTGTAGCCGGCGGACTGGGGCGTGGAGAAGGTGACGGTCAGCGGGCCGGCGGAGGCGTCCGCCGCCTCGAAGGCTCCGATGTCGGGGATTGCGTTCACGATTCGCGTGTCGCCGGCGAAATCCCCGGCGCCCGCCATCCAGGCCAGGTTGGTGCCCATGTTGACGCAGGGCGAGGCGGGGGAGAGGCTGTAATTCCCCGCGGGCCGGTCGAGGAACGTGGGATCGAGATGGAGGTTTGCGGCGCCGTCCGGGAGCGGGAAGGCGCAGGAGTAGGCGACCGAGCCGGCCGTTTCCGGCACGCGCGCCAGGTTGTCGAGCGTGCTGGCGTTGCGCGTATCCACCCGGTTGAAATAGAGGATCGTGTTGGTGATGGCGCCGCCGGTCAGGTAGACGCCGCCGCCGGGCCCCTCGCAGAAATTGTCGGCGATCGTGCAGCTTTCGATGCGGCCGCCCGTCATGGAGATCGCGCCGCCCTTGGAGTAGTTGGGGGCCGACTTGTAGAGTCCGGCGTTGTTGGTGAGCAGGCAGTTGCGCAGCGTGCCCCCCGTCATGTAGACGGCGCCGCCGCCCCGGTGACTCAGCGTGTTGTTGCTGGCGAACAGGGTATACTGCACGACGCCGCCCGCGAGGAGGAGCCCGCCGCCATATCCGAGTTGCCATTCCGTGACGGTGTTGCTGGCGATGACGCAGTGCGTCAGCAGGCCGTTGGTCATGTAGACGGCGCCGCCCTGGGAGATGATCTTCGTCTCGCGGAAGACGCAGTTGCTGATCGTGCCGCTGTGCAACTTCAGCGCGCCGCCGAAATTGCTGAATCCGATCACCGGCCCCCGGACGGACAGCCCGTCCACGAATGCGGCGGGGTGCGAGACGAACAGGGCGCGGAAGGTGTTCCCGAGGGTCTGGAGCAGCGTGGCGTCCGGCCCGCTGTCGCCGCTCAGGCGGATTCCCTTGTCCACCAGGATCGTCTCCGGCGTGCGGTACGCGCCGGCCGCGATGCGGACGAGGGTGCCTGTGCCGGGCGCGTCGCCGGCCACGGCCACGGCGGCCAGCACGCTGGTCGCGGCGTTGGCGGGCGTCGCGAACGGGAAGACGTGTCCGCCGTTGGTGGCCACGTAGACCACCTCCGGCGCCACCCGGATGAAATCGGGCGCCTCGTACCGGGCCGTTTCCCCGAGCCCGTTGCTGACGGTCAGCTCGACCGTGTACCAGCCCGGGGCGAAGTTGGTCCACACGGCCAGCCGGCCGCTCCCTTCGGCCGTCATGGCCGGCTCGCGTCCCTTGTTGAGATTCCAATTTAGGTACAAACCGTTTGTCTGCGCTCCCGCCACCGCGGCGGTCAGGACGACCGCCAGCGCGTTGAAGCCGCGGTCGGCCGACGCCGAGAAGGAGCACGCGAGCGCCCCGGCCGAGACCGGGCCGGCCTCGTAGGCGCCCAGGTCCGGCGCGGCTTCGCCGTCCCCGTTTCCGTCAATCGGCCGCGCGCCGCCGGCCAGGTCGCGGGTTGGCGCCAGCTCGGCGAGGGCCGCGTCCCGGCAGGGCGAACCGGGTCCCAGGCGGAAGTCGGCCGCCGGGTTGAGGAAAGCGGGAGAGGCGTCGAGGTTGCCCGCGCCCGCCTGCAGCGGGGAGGCGCAGGTGTACGAGACGGTTCCGCCGGCCCGGCCGATGTTGCGCGTCAGGCCGCCCGGATAGGCCGCCCCGCCGACCCGGTTGTCGACGACGATGCAGTTGGTCGCCCCGCCGCCGGCCATGTAGAGGCCGCCCCCGTCGTTTTCCGAGTAGTTGGAGACAATGGTGCAGTGGAGTACGCTGCCCTTGGTCATGCGGATGCCGCCGCCCTGGCTGTAGAGGGGATCCTCGTTCCGCACGGCGATGTTGTAGGCGACCAGGCAGTTGCGGACCAGGCCGTCGGCCAGGTAGATCCCGCCGGCGCCGTTGGACGACTTGCATTCGTTGGTGAGGATGTGCGAGTCCATCAGCTCGCCGCCGGCCATGTAGACGCCGCCGCCCGCGCCGTAGCTGTGCTCGACGCTGAGGTTGCTGGCCACCACGCAGTCGGCCACGCGGCCGGCCTTCAGGTAGATGCCGCCGCCGTAGCCGACCGCGTAGTTGTCCCGCACGGCGCAGTTCGTCAGCAGCCCCCCGAGCATGAAGACGCCGCCGCCGTGGTCGTAGGTTCCGGTCACCCGCCCCCTCCGGAAGGTGAAACCGCTGACCACCGCGTTGGGGGCGTTGGTGATCAGCAGGCCCCGCTGCTTGACCACGC
>JBIIYJ010000218.1:0-9292 GCA_044346855.1 Kiritimatiellia bacterium | reverse complement strand
GAAACCGTGGTGATAATCCTCTCCCACGAAGTGCATCTTCCCATTCAAGACCGTGTGATACCCGGCATGGCGCAACATGTGCGCCCAGGTGGGCAGATCGCTCCGGAACGTCGAGCCGTTGTCGTAACAGGGGATCTTGAACGTCTGCTGGCCGGTCATCAACGAGGCGCGCGACGGCACGCAATGGGGGTGGGCGCAATAGGCGTTGGCGAAGCGGACGCCATTGGCGGCCAGGCAGTCCATGACAGGCGTGCGCACGAATCCGGCGCCCGCACAACCCATCAGCCGGGATGTGTGCTGGTCGCTCATCAGGAACAGGATGTTGGGCTTGTTCATGAAACTCCTGACTCGGGTTGACACACAACGCCGGGGGGCGCTTCGAGGTCGCAGACGATAGCACCCTCTGCCCCTCGCCGCCAAGCCATGGCAATCGTCCCATGCGGGGTTGGAATCGATCCGGAAGCGCAATCCAGGCCGCCGCTCCGCGGGCGGACCGTGATCCGGCTCCATCCCGGTCCCGCCGGGCGCACGCCAAGCACATACGCGGGCAGCAGGAAGGCGGGACCGGCCGCCCAGCCGTGGCACTGCGACGTGTTCGCCGAGGGTATCCGGGTTTCCGGAAACGTGGGCGAACCCTCGACGTTACCCCACAGCAGGCGCATCTGCTCAACGGCTTCCACGTCAAGCCCCGACTCGAACAAGGCCTGGCACAGGAAATGACCGAACCAGAGCGTACCCACCGGCACGATGCGATCCGGGCCGGGCCGGTTCTTGTCGGTCAGCAAGTGCTCCCCCGCCGGCACGGGACCCAGCCGGGCCGGATCGATCAGCCGTTTCATCAGCGGGGCGCGTTCCAATTCCGGACAGATGCCCGCCAGCACGGCCATGGCGTTCGCATGCTGGCTGTAAATCGGCTCCTGACCTTCCGCCGGCGCGGCATCGCGGTACAACCCGCGCCCGGCATCCCAGAAGCGGGCGTGCGCCGAATCCCGGAGAACCGCCACCCGCCCCCGCAAATCAACGCGAAGCCCTTCCGCCAGCAACGGGTCCCCGCTCAGCCGATCCAACGCCCAGGCATAGGCCGCATTGGTCAGCAGCAGGCAGCCCTTCATTTCAATGGGCGACCAGTCCCAGAACTGTCCACCGGGCCAGCGGGCCAGGAGGCCCGCCTCGTCTTTCAGCGAATCCAGGAAAGCCAGCAGCTTCCGGGCATGCGGAAGCAAGCGGCGGCATCCCTCGTCGTCGCCCGCGAACAACCGGTATTCCGCCAGCAACCGGAGCCACGTCAGGCTGGACGACGCAAACGCACAGCCCGTCCGTTCCGAGGGCATGAAGCCGTTGATGCGGCCATCCGGCAGGGCGTTCTGGGCTCCCTGGAAGAGGGCGCGGCGGAGCAGCCGCGTGTCTCCGAACGCATAGGCCGCCACGTGGGCGTGCAGGTACAGGTCCTCCATCCACTGCACGCGCTCCCGGGTGGCGCAATCGGTAAAGGCGTCGGTCGTGCAGATCCGCACGGTCTCCGCCCCCTGGGCCGCGAAGGCGCCCACCTTGGGATCCGAACAGGCGAACCCGGCCGGAGCGCTGAACGGATAGGTCTCCTCCAGCGCGTCGGCCTCGCGCAGCGTCACGCGACTGGCGCCGCCGGCGTCAACCGTCACAAACCGGAATCCGCGCGGATGGACGGGGCGCACGCGGTTCAGGCCGGGAGCCAGCCGGAACCGGTCCGTCTGGCGGGCGTAGGTCCGCTCCGGATTGACCGCTCCATCGGGCCCCGCTATGTCGTCATACGACAAGTCGACCCAGGCGCCCTCGCCAGCCGACTCCACCAGGAGCATCGGGTAGCCGGAAACGGTGCGTTTGAAATCGAGCGTCAGCCACCCTCCGCCCGTGCCTCCGCCCGGGCCCGCCAGCGCGCGAGGCAGGCGCGCCCGGTTCCTTGCCCGCAAGCGGATCCGGACCGCGGCCTGCTTCGAGGGAATCGTGAGCGTGGACGCGTCCGGCAGCCACCCCCCCGCCACGGCCTGCCGTTTCGCCTCGGCATCCTCCTCCACGAGGCCCGGTATCCAGGTCCCGCCGACGGAAAGGGGGGCGGGCCGGACCCCCGACAGGCGCGGCGGCGGAAGGTCGGGAGCGATCAGCCGGACCCAGGGCGGGCAGCCGGCCTTGCCCAAAACCGCTGCCGGGCCCCAGGCCTCGTCGTTGTACCCTTTTTGGGTCCAACCGGACGGGATGGCCGCCAGGTCGCACTCCTCCCAGAACCCGAAATGGGACATCAGGCAGGGCAGGTCGCGGCGCCACGCATGCGCCTGAATTGTCTGCCAGGAGGAGTCGGTCCCGAGCTCCAGGCCGGGGCCGGAAACGTCCGCGAGCAAGCCGGGCCGCCCCGTCATGACGGTGGCGTTCTGCACCCCGATGTGGTGGGCCAGCACCGCCACCACATGGTCGCCGGAGTCCAGGGTCAGCTCGTGGCGGTCAAAGCCGTAATAGCCCAGGTGCGATCGCGCCGGCCCCCGGGCCACGCGAACCCCGTCGACGTGCAGCTCATAGAAACTGTCGGCGGTGATGTCGATCCGGACAGCACCCCCGGTTTCCAGCCGGAACCGGCGCCTGAAGAAGGCGTAGGCGTTGCGGGCGGCCTTCGCGTCGTCCGCCCAGATCCAGTCGCCCCTCCAATCCCCCTTTTCCTCCCCCTGGCGAAGATCCGCGTAAAAGGGGTTTGGAGCCGGGATCTTCCCCTCGACGGACGCGCGCCACGCCCTGAGCGCCCCCTGGAGGCGGGCCGCGACAGCGGGCTCCTCGGCTGCCCGGTTGCGGGCTTCGCCCGGATCCTCGCGCAGGTTGTAGAGTTCGAGCCGGCCGTCCTCGAAAAACTCGATCAGCTTCCAGTCGCCGTCGCGCACGGACGATCCCGGCGTGCCGCCCTGGTTGCCATAGTGCGGATAGTGCCAGAACAGGGGCCCGCGATCAAAACCGGGCTCCCCGCGCAACGCCGGCAGGAAGCTCCGCCCGTCCACGTGCTGCTGCGGACGCAGCGGCAGGCCGGCGACCTCCAGAAGCGTCGGATAAAAATCGGGACTGGTCACGGGCGCCGTGCAGACGCTCCCGGGCGCCACCACGCCCGGCCAGCGGACGATCAGCGGGTCGCGCGTCCCACCCTCGTACATCCAGCCTTTCCCCTCGGCCAGCGGGCTGTTGCACGTGGGCGACCCTTCCGCGGTGGCCAGTCCCCCGTTATCCGAGGTGAAAATCACCACCGTGTTCGCGGGTACGGACTCCAGCAGGCGACCGATGTTGGCGTCGAGATTTTCGACCATCGCCGCGTATACCGGGTCCGACTGGATCCGCCGGCGCACCACCCGCTGCCGGCCCTTGCCGTCGACCGGAAAGATCTCCCCTGACTCCAAGGCCTGCACCTTGTCAAGGCCCATCCGGACGGCCTTGGCCCTGTATTTCTCAACCAGGTCCGAAGGAGCCTGGATAGGCGTGTGCACGGCATAGTGCCAGAGATTCAGGAAGAAGGGCCTGGCTCCATCGTGCTCCCGGATCAGGCGGATGGCCTCGTCCGTCAGATGATCGGTCAGGTATTTCCCGGGTTCGGCTTCCGGAAGCGTTGGCATCTTCCAAGGACTGAAATAGCCCTTGTGCGGCATGCCCACTTCCCACCCGCCGATGTTCACGTCGAAGCCCTGCCGGTCCGGATAAAACGCCTGTTCCCCCAGGTGCCACTTGCCCACGTGCCAGGTGTGATAGCCCCCTTCCTTGAGCGCCCTTGCCAGGTTGAATTCGCCCAGGGGCAACTCCCGGACGTAAGGGACATCCACCAGCCGGCCCCGGCAGGGATGCCAGGTCTTGCCCCAGTCGATGTAATCGGTGACACCCACCCTCGCGGGATATTTCCCGGTCAGCAGGCTCGCCCGCGTGGGGGAACACACGGGGCAGGCCGCGTAGGCGTCGGTGAACTTCATGCCTTCCGCCGCCAGACGATCCAGGTGAGGTGTCTCGTAGAACGGGCTGCCATAACACGCCAGGTCGCGCCAACCCATGTCGTCGATCAGGATGAACACAATGTTGGGACGGGTCGAATCCATGCGGGGTCTCACAGGTAATGAAGTTGATTCCGGGCCGCCCGATACGCCGGGCCGGCGGTGTTGGATTCCTTGCCGTCCGCGGCCGTGCGGTAATCGTACGGCACCTTCGACCAGTCGATGGCCGGCCAGACCGTAGCCACGCGCGTCGTGCCTATCAGCCACTCCAGAAGCCGCTTCCGCCCCTCCGCCACGATCTCGCGGCAGGCCGGATCGGAGAACCGGTTCCGCGTCTCGTCCGGATCGTCGCGCAGATTGTACAACTCCCCGACCTCCTGCCCGCCGAACATCTCCGGCTGATAGTGCACGAACCGCCAGTCGCCCCAGCGGATGGACTTGCTCCAGGGATTCTCCGTCACGGCCACCTCGCGCACGGGCTTGTCGCCCCCTTTCAGCAGCGCGGTGAGATCCTTGCCGTCAACGGTTTCCATGGGCGGCAGGCCGCACAAGGCCGTGACGGTCGGGGCGAGATCGACGTTCTCCACAAGTTGGCGGCTGGCGTGTCCGGCCCTGGCGACCCCGGGGACCCGCCAGAGATAGGGCACGCGGCAGACCGATTCGGAACAGATGCCGGGAGCCTTCTCGGGAATCCCGTGCGAGCCGGAATAGGCGCCGTGGTCGCTGCCGTAGATCACGATGGTGTTATGAGCAAGGCCGGACTTGTCGAGGTAATCCAGCAACTGCCCCAGGGCGTCGTCCACCTGGGTGATGCAGGCGAGGTAGCCGCGCCAGACGCGGCGCCGGACATTCTCGAACCCCTTGGGCTCAATCAGACCTGTCGCGTTTATCGCCCGCTCGACGGCTGCCCTGAAGTGAGGCGGCCGGCCGGATGGATCCTGGTTGATCGTGGGCGGCAGCGCGAGGTCGTCGGGATACAGGTCCCAGAAGCGCTTGTCGGGCGTATAGCATTGATGCGGCCGGGGCAGCGACACCTCCAGGCAGAACGGCTTGCCGGCCGCTTGCGCGTCGGTCATGAAGCTGACGGCCTCCCTCACGCACCAGCTTTCCACGCAATGCTCGTAGGGCAGCTTCGACGGCCGGCTCTCGTCCTGCTGCGCGCCAGGAAACTCCGGCAGGCGGATGCTATCCTCGAGATCGCGAAGCCCCAGCCGCTCCAGATACTGGAAATAGGCCGACCCGCCGCAGGCGAACTTCCCGCCGTAGTCATAGCACTCATCATAAAGATCCACCTGACTCTTCAGCCAGTCTTCCGGATCATTAGGCAGATGCAGTTTGCCGATGCCGGCCGTGCGGTACCCGTGCGCCCGGAAATGTCCCAGAAAACCCGGAAGATGCTCGGGGCTGGGCCCGGACAAGCCGTAATAGCCGTGGTTATGGCAATACTGGCCCGAAAAGAGGCTGAGGCGGCTCGGCGTGCAGATCGGGTTCTGGGTGTAGGCGCTCGAAAAGGAAACACCTTCGCGGGCCAGCCGATCCATGTGCGGCGTGATGGCCTGCGGATGCCCTTCGTGGCCGGCACAGGTCGCCAGGTGCTGGTCCGAGACTACGAAGAGTACGTTAAGCTTAATGGATTGCGAAGAGTGAATGGTGAGTGGTGAATGGTGAGTGGTGAATGGTGTCATAATTCCTCAATGTAGCCGCAATCGCGGGCGTTATCCAGCCATGACTGCGTTTCCATCGCTTCGCCCAGCGCTTCATCGATCTTATTGACAAAGGCCTGGTAAAAATCGGTAAACCGCAGTCCCTCGACAGCCATCTTGTCGAGCACGGGCGTCTTGTTGACGGTTGACCCATAGCAGCCCAGGTCGCCGTAGCCGAGGTCGTCACAATTGATCAAAATGATGTTGGGTTTAGTGGTCATGCGCAGGGTCCTTCATGCGCAACGCGACATCGGAAACGGCCGCATTGATGAACCGGAAATCGTCAAGCCGCCCGCGGAAGGCCGGCATGACCGGGATGCGGGCGTTCGGCTTGAGCGCAGCCTGCTCCTCCTGGTCGTGGAACCGGGTCAACGGATGAAGGTCCTCTCCGCCCATCCGGCCGCGGCCCACCCGGGGCGGCACGTACTCCACCGGAATGCTGGCGCCGGGGGCGCGCCCGACCTCCCGGCCGTCAACAAACAGCGCCTGCCTGTCCGGTTCGACCTTGTTCGCGCCGTCCTTCAGCACCCAGGTCACCTGGTACCAGCGGCCAGTCTCAATCGGCCCGGTCCGGATCCAGTCGCCTTTCCACTTGTACCCATATATCGGATCCTGGTCCCCGTAGACGCCGTCCGCGGTGGCCCAGCTGCCCGCGAACAGTTGCCCCTTGTCCAAGTAGATGTTCATGCCGACGGAGCCGATTCCGGATGCAAACAGGACCTGGCGGTGGTCAACCCTTTCCGCCTTGAACCAGAGGGAGACCGTCCGGTTCGACGCCCCCTCCTTGCCGGTCATGACAGTGGACTTGTCGCGCTTGAGCCAGATCCCGCCCGCGTCGTCCGTGATTTCGTAAACCGTACCCCGCTCGGAATCCTCCACAAAACGGCCGCCCGTGATGACCGCGGGCTGACCGGACCCCCGGTTGGGAGCGAATCGGTAGGTCGCCAGCGTCAGGCCGTCGCTTCCGGTCCCGTCCCAGGGCCCTTCCCAGGCCGGTCCCCCGTCGAGCGGAAGGTCATAGACCACCGACTCCGCGGGAGCCTCGCCGACATAGGCGACCGCCTGACCGCTCAAAGCCGTTTCCTTTCCAATCAGGCCGTTGACTGTTACCAGGTAAATTCCCGGTTTTGCATACGCGTGCGCCATGCCCTCCGCCGTTCCAACCTCCTGTGTGGCGCCGTCGCCGAACGACCAGGAGAACCCCGTGAACGCCCGGCCCGGCGCCAGCGCGGCCTTGACCTTGAAAGGCACGGACTGCCCCGGCTTGAACCATTTGGAAAGCGGCCAGCCGGCCTTCGGGTCAGTCACGACGGAAAGGGAGAGCTCCTCGGGGCCGCCGGTCAGCACGGGTTTCAGCGAACGGTCCGCTTCCGTGAGCAGATAGAACGACCCGCTCCCGGGGACCAATGGGAGCCTGACCGTGCCATATCCGGGCACCAGCACGCCCGCATCCGAGACGCCGCCCAGGGGGGCATGCGCATAGACCAGCCACCGCCGCGAGGGCGCCTGACCCAGCACAAGCGCCTCCGCGAAAACGGCCAGGCGAGTCTGTGGCGTCCAAGTCTCCCGCGGCGGATTGGCGTCGCAGGTCAGAATGTACCACCGGTTCAGGCTCTTCAGCCAGGCGGGCGCCTCTTCGGGGATGTCGTTCGACCACGGCGCCTCGTTGGTGTTGGCAACCAGATCACCGTATCGCCAGAACTCCCTTAACACCTCGTTGGTCCAGGGACGATCCACGCTGTTCAGCAGCGCGAGCCAGGTTCCGCGATGAATGGCGTCCAGGGGCTCGCCGCCGCGAAACTCGAACCCCAGCCGGGGGCGGGTGGCCCATAGGCAGAACTGGACCCAGCCCTCATACCGCTCGAAGGTCCAGCGATTTCCGTTGGCGATATAGCGGAACGGCTTGGAGGTGGCCCGCCGGCCGCGAAAAACGTCCGCCGGGGTGGCGCCGTCCCAGAAAATCGTGGTCCATAGAAAATCGGGCCGCTCCGCGAAGACCCGGGCTTGCATGGAATAAAGGTTTCCGGCCTCGGCCTGCATGCCGTTCGGAGTGGCGTCGCCTTTCCCGGGCTGCCAGTCGTTGTCGTACAGCTCCGGCATGCTGCCGTCGTAGCGCCGCCAGTGGAGCCACCCCTTGTCCGCGTCGAAATCGAGCCCGTTTTTCGGCCCGCCGTTGCCGATATAGGCGGTTCCCGCCAGGGTGTTGTAGGCCACGAACCGGACGTTCGTCTTCCAGGCCGGCGCCACCAGCGCCTCCTTCGCCGCCGCGAACAAGGCCGCGTAGCGCGCGTCGTAACCCTCGTTGACCGCCTTGCCCATGAAGGCCTTGCCCGTTTGGTTTGTACCATATTTGGCGACAAACCGATCGAGCTTCTCAACCCCTTCCAAGCCGTGCAACTCCCCCGCCTCGTTGTTGTTGAGGAAGATCACCATTGGCGGATCCGGGTAGATCGCCTGGATCTCCTTGATCAGCGCGTTTCCGAACCAGAATGACCCCCACTCCTTCCAGGCGTCGATCGGACCGAACGGATCCGTCTGCTTCTGGATCGTCCCGTTGATCAGAACATTGGCGCGTTTCTCGTCGGGAATCACCTCCTTGCCCATTGTGATGCGCCGCTCCTGGAAGGCGGTCACATTGGCCGCCCAGTTCCAGCCGCGGATGGCGATCGGAAGCCGGTGCTTCCGGGCGTATTCCAGCCCCGGCCGGTAATAGTTTTCCATCAGATCGGCCGTCTTCTGCGCCTGGATCTCCTTTTGCCGTCCGTCTTTCGCGAACGAGGTATATTCCGCCCGGAAGCTGGGATCCGTGAAGGTGATCAGGACATGATGCCCCTGATCCAGCAGGTTCGTCATGAGCCCCGGCCCCCACGCCTCCGCATTCCAGGAGCCAGCCAGGGGAAGAGGTCGGCCGGCCGCACCGATCGAGGCCTGAATCGCCCATGGCGCGGGCACCGGCAGCGCCATCTCCGCCCGCGCCGCCACGACCGCCACGGGCAGGCACATGCCGATCCAAACGATCCGTTTAATTGTGTCCATCATCGCGTCCCCTCGCGGTCATTACCGAATTAGAATGACAGAACCCGGCGATGCAAGAACCTCATGGCCTCTCCTTATTGACGCCCGTCGTTCATGTTTACATAACCGTGGCCCGCCCCGTGGACTTCCGGATCACCAGTTCAGGATCCACCCGCACGACCCGCGTCGTCGCGGTATCCGCAACGTCAGCCGGTTCACCCCGAACTGCTCCGCCAGGGCCTGCTCGACGGGCAACGATTCCCCGGGCACGAACGCGCCGGCGTCAATCCGCGCCTGAATCTGCGCCGCCACACTGGTGAATTTCACTGGACGGGCCATCACCAATCCCCTTCATAAACAGATGTTCTACATCGTCCAGTATGCCAGCTATTTGAACTATTTAAAGCGTTTTCTCGTTTTTATAACTCTTTCGATGATGGCGATTTACAGATGTTTTGTCTGTTTAATCTCGCATAGCGATAGCGAAGCTGTAGCTGCTTGCGGCGCCCGCAAGTCCGGCGCTTCCACTCGGCGGGCTTCGCAAGCGAAGCCCCTACACCGCTCGCACATCATGGGCCAGTTCTTGCAACA
>JBIIYJ010000217.1:0-9296 GCA_044346855.1 Kiritimatiellia bacterium | reverse complement strand
GTCCATCCCCAGCTCGCCCCCGACGTCGTTGTTCGAAAACAGCAGGGGCGCCTTGTCGCCGACGCCCGGGCCGCGGCAGCTGATAAAGCCAGCCTGGCAGGGCGCCTCGTTCAGGGCGGGATCGGGAACGGGCCCGGACCAGGTTTCGCCCTGGTCGAGGCTGACCGCGGTGCCGCGGCAGCCCGGGGAGTCGGTTTTCTTTTGAATGCGCCAGTTGAGCAGCAGCGAGCCGTCGGCGCGCTCGACCACCTGCGACTCGTTCGACATGGCGTAGGCGACCGGTTCGCCCAGATGCCAGGTGCGGCCCTGGTCCCCGCTGATGGCCACGCGCGAATAGGTCGCCAGCCGCGTCTTGTCAGGGGCGAACACGGCGGTATACCCGGGCACGATCCATTTCCCGTTCCGCAGGCGGATGCCGACCCCCGGGCCGGGAATGAAGGTGTCGTCGCCGAGCATGTCCGTGATGTCGGCGGGGGCGGACCAGCTCCTGCCGTCGTCGCCACTGTGCAGCACGAGCTGGCGGTGATGGCCCCGTTCGGTCTTGTGGGCGTTCATGCAGAACAGCCACGTGGTCTTCCCATCCACGAACGGGCAGGGGTTCATGATGGCTTCGGCGCCAACGCCGCACAGGATCCGCTGCAGGGGAAGCCAGGTCGCGCCGTTGTCGAGGCTACGCCGCAGGACCAGGTCGGTCGGGCTCGCGTCATGGAGGCTGATCTTCCGGGCTTCGCAAAAAGCCAGGAGCAGGCCGCCGGGGGAAACGAGCAGCGCGGGGATGCGATACCGGCTCACGCCCTCCTGGCCGGCGGTGAAAACGTCCGACTCGTCAAACGCGGCAGTCATCCGGCTTGTCCCCTTTTCAGGTATAACTCTGCGCCTCGCCCGGGAAGCAGCCGGAGCCCACCTCGCCGCGGTAGTCCGCCACGGCCTGGCGCATGGCCTCGCCCACCTCGGCGTACCGCTTGACGAACTTCGGGGTCTGCGCGACCGGGGTCATGCCGAACAGGTCGTGCGAAACCAAAATTTGCCCATCGCATGCCGGCCCGGCGCCGATGCCGATGGTGGGCACCTTGACCGCCGCCGTCAGCTCCGCGCCCAGATCGCGGGGCACGCATTCCAGCACGATGGCGAAGACGCCGGCCTTCTCCAGCGCCTGCGCGTCGGCCAGCAGGCGGTCCGCCTCGCCGGGCCGCCGCCCCTGGACCCGGTAGCCGCCCATCTCGCGGATGCTCTGCGGCGTCAGGCCGATATGCCCCAGCACGGGGATGCCGTTTTCCACCAGCGCGGCGATCGTCTCCGCCCGCAGGCCGCCGCCCTCCAGCTTGACAGCACCCACCCCGCCTTCCTTCAGGAAGCGGCCGGCGTTCAGCAGGGCCTGCTCGCGCGAAGCCTGGTAGGACATGAACGGCATGTCGCCCACGACCAGGGCCGACTTGACGCCGCGCGAAACCGCCGCGCCATGATGCAGCATCTGCTCCAGCGTGACAGGCAGGGTGTTCTCATACCCCAGCACGGTCATGCCCAAAGAGTCCCCCACCAGGATCAGGGGAATGCCCCCCTCGTCCATCAGCTTCGCGGTGAAGAAATCATACGCCGTGAGGCAGGCGATCTTCTCGCGGCCCTTGAGCGCCCGGATTTTCCCCGCGGTCCATTTTGTCGCATCCGCCATCTTGCACCCGCTTTTTCACCAGGCTTCCGAAACCGCCTTCACGCCGCCCGCCGGCAGCCCGGCCAGCGCCTGCCGCACGCTCAGGGAACTGCCGGGCGGCGTCAGCTCCGCCCTCAACTCGGCCAGCGGCTCCACCACGAACCGCCGCTCCATCCAGCGCGGATGCGGCACCGTGAGCCGGGGCTCGTCCACCGTCTCCGTCCCGAAATACAGGATGTCCACGTCCAGGGTCCGGGGCCCGTTGCGCACGCCGCGCACGCGCCCGGCCTCCGCCTCCAGCGCCTTGGCCGCCTCCCACAGCGCGTGAACCGTTCCCGGCCAGTCGATCACGACCACCGCGTTCAGGAACAGCAGGTCGCGGAACGCATCCGGAACCTCGACCGGCTCGGTCTCGTAAAAATGCGACTTCCCCAGCACCCGGACTCCCGGCATAGCCGCCAGCCGGCGCACCGCGTTCCGCAGGTGGCCCGCCCGGTCGCCCTGGTTGGAGCCCAGACTTAAACCCGCTTCCATGGCCCCCTCTATTTGAGGCCCAGCACGTCCTGCATGTCGTATAGCCCGGCCGGCTTGCCGACGACCCACTTGGCCGCCAGCAGCGCCCCGCGGGCGAACCCGTCGCGCCCCGACGCCTTGTGCGTCAGCTCGACCCGGTCGCCGTCGGCGGCAAAAATAACGGTGTGGTCGCCGACCACGTCGCCGCCCCGCAGCGCGTGCAGCCCGATCTCGCCTTTGGGCCGCTCGCCCACCACGCCATGCCGGCCGTGGGCCGCCACCTTGTCGAGATCCTGCCCGCGGCCGGCCGCGGCGGCCCTGGCCAGGCCGAGCGCCGTCCCGCTGGGGGCGTCCTTCTTGAAATGGTGGTGCATCTCGACGACTTCGATGTCGTAATCCATCCCGAGCGTCTTCGCGGCCTTCTGCACCAGCATGAACAGGAGGTTCACCCCGAGGGTGTAGTTGGGCGCCCAGACAATGGGGATTTTCTTCGCCGCCTCGCGCACCCGAGCCGCCTCCGCCGGGTCGAGCCCGGTCGTGCCGATGACGACCGGCTTGCCAAGCGAGGCGCAAAGCTCCGCGTTCTCCGGCACCGCCGCGTGGAAGGTGAAGTCGATCGCCACGTCCGCCGCCGCGATGGCCGCGCGGGGATCGTCGCCGACCACGACCTTGCCATAGTCGGGCGGCAGGGCGTGGCCGACCAGCGGATGGCCGGCCTTTTCAACGGCCGACCCCAGCCCGACACCCATGGGAAGACTGTTCTGAATCAGGGCCTGGCCCATGCGGCCGCCGGCTCCCAGAATCGACACCTTGATCATACGCAACCTCGGTCGTTATTTCACCAGGCCCAGGGCGGCCAGGGTCGCCCGCAATTTGGCCCGCGGCGCCGCCGCCATCTCGCAGAGCGGAAGCCGGTAGGTTTCCTCGATCAGGCCGGCCATGGCCATCGCGGCCTTCACCGGGATCGGGTTCGTGTCCAGGAACAGGTCCGTGAACAGCGAGAACAGCTTGTCGTGCAGTTCGCGGGCGCGGAGCCAGTCATTTCGCTGCGCCGCGCGCACCAGCTCCACCACGGGTCCGGGCGCGATGTTCGAGGCGACGCTGATCACCCCGGCCGCGCCGCACACCATCATGGGGAGCGTGAGGGAGTCGTCGCCCGACACGATCGTGATGCCGCAGAGGGCCCGGATCCGGCTCACGCGTTCCACGCTGCCGCCGGCCTCCTTGACCGCCACGATCTTCGGGTGCTTCGCCAGCTCGGCCACGGTGGCCACCTCGATCTCGCGGGAGGTGCGGCCGGGCACGTTGTACAGCACCACGGGCAGGCCCAGGTCGGCCACGGCCGAGAAGTGCCGGACCAGCCCGGTCTGGCTGGGCTTGTTGTAATAGGGGGTCACCTGGAGCGTGCCGTCGGCCCCGGCGTCCAGGGCGTGGCGGGTCAGCTCGATGGCCTCGGCCGTGGAGTTGCCGCCCGTGCCGGCGATCACCTTCGCCTTGCCGCGGGCCGCCTTGATCACGACCTCGATCACCTTCTTGTGCTCATCGTAGTCCAGCGTCGGCGACTCGCCCGTGGTGCCCACCGGAACCAGCCCATCGACGCCGGCCGCAATCTGCATGTCGGCCAGCGCCTCGAGCTTGCGGTAGTCGACGGCCCCGGAGAGGGTGAACGGCGTCACCAGCGCGGTATAGGTTCCTTCAAACATGATACATGCTCCTGACTGTTAGGCGAAAGGCCGCTCGCCGCGGATGAGATCGGGCCACGTCTCCCGCTCGCGCACGAGCGCGTGGCGGGTTCCTTCGACCATCACCTCGGCCAGCCGCGGCCGGCTGTTGTAGGTGGACGACATGCTGAACCCGTAGGCGCCGGCGCTCATGACCGCCAGCAGGTCGCCCGGCCCGCAGGCCGGCAGGTCGCGGTCCGCGGCCAGGAAATCGCCCGACTCGCAGATCGGGCCGACCAGGTCGCCGAACAGCTTGCCCCCGGTCTCCTTCACGGGCTGGATCTCGTGATGCGCCTGGTAGAGGGCCGGGCGGATCAGGTCGTTCATCCCCGCGTCGATGACCACGAACTTCTTGAAATAGCTCTCCTTGACGGCGACCACGCGGGTCACGAGGACGCCCCCGTTCCCGACGAGGCTGCGGCCGGGCTCGAGCACCACCTGCAGGCCGAGCTTCTTCAGCCACGGCTCCACGGCGGCCGCGTAGGCGCTCATCGCCAGCTCGGTCTGCTCGGGCTTGTACTGGATGCCGATCCCGCCGCCGATGTCCATGTAGCGGAACGTCGGATACAGCGCCTTCAGCTCGGCCGCCAGCCCGGCCACCACGCCCATCGCCTCGGCGAAGGGTTCGGCCGACAGGATCTGGGAGCCGATGTGGACGTGCAGGCCCACGATCTCCAGGCTCGGGTGCGCCGCGGCGGCGGCATACGCCTTGCGCACGCGCTCCAGGTCGAGCCCGAACTTGTTCTCTTTCTTGCCGGTGGAAATGTAGGTGTGCGTCTTGGGGTCCACGCCCGGGTTGGCCCGGAACGCGATGCGGCCCTTGACGCCCAGCCGCTTGGCCGCCTCGGCGATCATGAACGCCTCGGGCTCCGACTCCACCGTGAAGAACAGGATGCCTTCGCGGAGGGCGTACTCGATCTCCGGCATGCTCTTGCCCACGCCGGCGTAGACGACCTTGGACGGGTCGCCGCCCGCCTGGCGGATGCGGTACAGCTCGCCGCCGGAGACGATGTCGAACCCGGCTCCCTGGTCGGCGAACGTGCGCAGCACGGCGCCGCTGGAGTTGGCCTTGACCGAATAGCAGATCAGGGGCTTGACGGCCTTCATGGCCTCGGCCAGCGCGCGGTACTGGCTAATGAAATGGCTCCGGCTGTAGATGTAAAGCGGGGTGCCGTACCGTTCGGCCAAGTCCCGCACCGGCACGCCTTCCGCCTGCAATTCGCCGCCCTGATATCCGAATGCTTTCACAATACCTCGTCCTGATCGTTGATTCGCAACCCTTAACCCAATCTGACCTGACACCTTAGCAAACCCCGAGCGGCAGTGTCAAAAGCAGAATCCGCCCCGGCCTCGTCGCGGGCGCATTGCAGTTTCGTCGGGATCGACAGATCCTTTATTTGGAGTGCGGCGGCTTGACGCCGCTTTCTGCGTTGCGGCTGCCCTGCGCGCTTCGATAGGCCTGCTAGCGTGTCGGCTTGGCGCGGCGCCCAGTCGTTGATGTCGCGTCCAGTCGATGCGAGCCAAAGCGGCGTCAAGCCGCCGCACTCCAAATCGGCTTTGCACCAAGCTGGCATAATCCCGACTAAACTGCAATGCGCCCCCTCGTCGCAACTTGACCCGGCCCCCTTTCCGTTCCATACTGCACCCATGCCCGCGAGAAAGAGTCCCTCGCCCGTTTTCCTGCTCGACATGGCGGCCGACATCGCCGCCGTGGTCGTCGCCTATTTCGCCGCCTTCCTCATCCGGTTCCACTCGCCGGTGGGGCCGCTCCTGCAGTCGCTGGGCGCCCGGATCGAGCCGCGCGCGCTTCCCCTTGGATTCCCCGATCTCGCGGCGTTCTACCTCAGCCCCGAGAACGCCGTCCGCATCATCTTCCTGCTGGCGGCCACCCTGTGCATCCTGAACGCCTTTTTCGGCCTTTACTCGGGCCGCCGGTTCCTGCGCAACGAATACACCGCCTTCAAGCTGCTGAAGACGGAATTCATCGCCCTGATGCTCTTCGTCACCTACCTCTACCTCAACCGCAACCAGTTCCACCCCCGCAGCACCTTCCTGATCCTGATGCTCCTGCACTTCCTGCTCAGCCTCGCCTTCCGGAAAATGGCGGGCCGGCTGATGATCCGGCTGCGCCGCCGCTTCGGCATCGACCGCCATCCCGTGCTGCTCGCCGGCGAACCCGACCCGCTCGACGCCATCGAGTCCTACCTCCGCGAGGTGCAGCCCCACGGTCTCTACCCGGCCCGCCGGATGACGGTCCCGGAAGGGGAGGCGCCGGACCGCACGGCCGCGCTCATCGTCGGGGAGGCGGAGGCCTGCGGGGCGGACACCATCTGCTGCGCCGACGCCCGCCTTCCCCTGTCCGCCCTGATGGAGCTTCTCGACCGGGCCGACGAGCGGAACCTCTCCGTCAAGATCTGCTCCCCGAAACTGGACCTGCTTCTCCACCAGGCGCAGATCGAAAGCGACACCTTCAAGGGCGAGCCCCTGATCCATTTCTCGCCCACAGCCGATTTCGCCGCCATCCAGCGGCTGCGCCGCATCACCTCGGTCCTCTTCTCCCTCGCCTTCCTCCTGGTCACCTGGCCGGTCTACCTGGCCATCGCCCTGCTGATCAAGCTGACCAGCCGGGGCCCCGTCCTGTTCATCCAGGAGCGGGTGGGCTGGGACGGGCGCCATTTCCGCATGCTGAAGTTCCGGACCATGTACGCCAACGCGGACCTGATGCGGAGCGCCCTGGTCAACGAAGCGGGCACCGGCGCGCTCTTCAAGATCCGGCGCGACCCGCGCATTACGCCGCTGGGCCGGTTCCTGCGGAAATTCAGCGTGGACGAGCTGCCGCAGTTCTTCAACGTGCTGAAGGGCGAGATGAACGTGGTGGGCCCCCGGCCCCTGCCGGCCCAGGACTTCCACCTGTACTACGAGCCCTGGCACCGCAGCCGGCACAAAGGGCTTCCCGGCATCACCGGGCTCTGGCAGGTTTCCGGGAGAAGCGACCTTTCCTTCGAGCAGATGTGCGTGCTCGACGTCTACTACCTGCACAACGCCAGCATCTCGCTGGACATTTCGCTGCTCTTCCGCACGGCCGTCACCATGCTTTTCGCGGAAGGCGCCTACTGAGCGGCCTGCGCCCGGGTCGATTCCGCCACCGCCAGCCCCAGGATGGCTCCCAGCACCCAGCCCGTGGCGGGCATCTGGAGGTTGAAGTCCACCGCCTCGTGCAGGATCATGGCCGCCGCCGCCAGCAGCCCCGCCGCGATGATCCCCGTAAAGCGGGGCTGCCCGGGCGCCGCCCACTGCGCGGCCTGCCACTCCTCCTCCTCGCGCCGCAACCCCCGCCACAGCCCCCGGAGCAGCAGCCCCAGAACGGCCAAAAAGAGCGCCAGGCCGAGCGCCCCGTATTCCTCGAGAAGCTGGACCCAGTCGTTGTGAACCTCGTAGGAATGCCAGCCCGTGTTGAGCCGGGTGGGCCAGATCCCCTTTTCGCGGTCGCCGTCGGGACTGGCGGCAAAGTGGGACCACAGGGACTGGTGCATGCCCGGCCCGATGCCGAGAACGGGAGCCGTTTGCCAGGCGCGAAGGGCGCCCTTCACCATCTGGACCCGGTCCGATTTCTCGATATCGTCCCAGGGAAAGGCCGCGAAGCGCCCCCGGTACTCGACCGCCTGCCAGGCCACCAGGCCCGCGGCCGCCAGGGATAGCAGCGCCACGCCTGCCCGCACCAGCCACCGCGCCCGCGGCCGCCACTGGACCAACCCCGTGAACGGGGCCAGCAGCAGAAGGGCCAGAAGGGTCACCCCGCCGCCCCGGGACTTGCTCAGGATGACCCCGGCCACGCAGACCGCCAGCAGGAGAAGGGCGAACAGGCGCCCCCCCCACTTCACGCCCCGGTCCGCCATCAGCCCGAGCGCCAGCGCCGCGCCCAGCTCCAGTATCCCGGCGAAGTGGTTGGGACAGAAATAGGAACCGCTCGCGCGGTTGTCGGCGTAATATTGCAGGTAGCCGGGCATCCACATGACCCGCTCGCTCCCCGTGAGCCAGTGGTTGACGAGGCCGTACAGCCCCAGGCACAGGATGTTGAAGGCCAGGAGGTAAACCAGCACGCGCCGCCCCGCCGGGCCCGCGGAATAAGCCGCGATTCCGGCGACGAAAAGCGGCAGCACGAAAAGGAGCAGGCTCCGCTCGGCATCGGCATAGACCCGCGCCATGAACATGCGGACGATGGCGTAGGCCAGGAACACGCCGATGGCAACCAGCAGCGGGGCCACGTCCCGCCGCAGCAGGCGCTCGCTGAAGCCGGCCACAATGGACTCGGCGTCCAGCAGGGTCACGCCGAAAAGCGCGATCGCCACAAACAGGAGCGTGGCGAGGGGCCAGAACCACCAGGCCTCCCAGGCCCCGAACAACCAGGGCCCGGCCAGCAGGGCGGCCGTTGACAGCGTCAACGCGATTTTCGATAAGATTCTCATCCCGCCTCCCGTCACTTGAATCCTAGTCCAGCGGCTCCAGCAGGGCCGTCTCCGCATTGACGACAATAGCCTGGCCGATCATCTCCACCGCCAGCATCACGCGCGTGGTGCCGCGCACGGTCTGCACCGTACCCTCCAGGCCCATGAACGGCCCGGACTTGATCTTCACCCGCCGGCCGGGTTTGAGCATCCGCTCCACGTCCAGCGTCGGATCCACCTCCAGCGCCAGGCGGATCTGCTCCAGCTCGCGCAGGAGCGCAGCCTGGTCCGCCACGTCGATGAGCGTCAGGATGGCATGGGTGCGCATCAGGTCCCCGCGGTCGTCCGGCTCGAAGCTGGCGAACACGTAGCCCTGGAACACCGGCTTCTCGACCGTCACCCGGCGCCGCTGGTAGATTTTCGTCTCGCGGCGCAGCGGGAGATAATGCTCCAGGCCGCGCCGGACGCAATGCGCGGCCACCTTTTTCTCGCACCGCGGCTTGACGTATAAAACATACCAGGCCATCCACGCTCCCTTTCCTGCACGCCGCTCATTATGATCGCAGGCCGCCCCGTTCGCAAGCGTCCGTTTCCGCGCTCAAAACAGCTTGCGCCCGCTCTCTGGAAGTCGGATGGCAGTTGTGTGAAAGTCATACGGAGGGCGGAGTTCCACGACGCCGCATGCGCATGCCTGGCGCAATCCTGGCGCGTGAGGGCTCGCAGAGCTCGCCCCTCCGGATGGCAGTTGTGTGAAAGTCATACGGAGGGCGGAGTTCCACGACGCCGCATGCGCACGTCTGGCGCAATCCTGGCGCGTGAGGGCTCGCGGGAGCTCACCCCTCCGGATGGCAGTTGTGTGAAAGTCATACGGAGGGCGGAGTTCCACGACGCCGCATGCGCATGCCTGGCGCAATCCTGGCGCGTGAGGGCTCGCAGAGCTCGCCCCTCCGGATGGCAGTTGTGTGAAAG
>JBIIYJ010000536.1:0-2568 GCA_044346855.1 Kiritimatiellia bacterium | reverse complement strand
TCATGAACACGGCGAAAATCCGGGTCAGCGACAGGTTCGAGAGCTTCTTGAGCCAATCGGCCGCAAACCAGGCGACCAGCGCGGAGACGACCGCGGTCGAGGCCACCACTTTCCAGTCCACCAGCTGGTTGCCGGCGTTCTTGATCGTGGCGACCAGGGAGGTGACGATCACAATGGCGAGAGACGTGGCCACCGCCGTCTTCTGCCCCATGTTCAGCAGCAGCGCGAAGGCGGGCACCATGAACACCCCGCCCCCCACCCCGCAAAGCCCGGCCAGCACGCCGGCCACGGCGCCGATCAATGACCCGATCACCCAGACTGGCATGGCGCCTCCGGTGTTCCTACAGGACGAAGCAGTTGTGATACCCGATGGCGGAAAACCCGTCCAGCGGATCCGGGCCCAGCGACATGTTGAAACTGCCGGTCAGGACGGGCCGGCCCAGCACGCCGATCAGATCCGTACACAGCTTCGCGTAACGAGGCCTGAAATAGGCGCGGGTTTTGGCGTCGTTCCAGATCCGGCTGGCGCGGACCGGCTTGCCGTTCATGAGAAAGCAGTAGTTCAGCGACTCGTCCACCGTCATCCAGCCGTCCGGCAGCAGGACTTCCGTCACCACATGGCCATATTTCTTCTTCAGGTTGCAGGCGAAGACCAGGCGGGAGGGAATGCCCAGCACCTGGGTCAGGGCGCACAGCACGCGCGCCTGCTCGTTGCACCAGCCGTAGCCGGACACGATGAGCTCCTCTTCGTCCAGGTCGCGGTCGGGCGGCAGGGGCTTGCCGGTGTCCCGCTTGTAGAAGCCAGCCCACTTCACCTCGCTTGCCACGAAGGCGGTCAACTTCTGCACTTTCTCGAGAGGCGACTTCGCCCCGAGCGTCAGGCGCTTGGCCAGCGCTTCCAGGCTGGGGCGGCTGCCCTTTGCGTACGGAAGACGGGCGCCCGTATACTTGTCGTAAACAAAGGCCTCGCCCACATCGGCCAGATCAATGTAGTTCAGGGATTGTTCCAGATCCACCCCTGCCACGCCAGGCAGAAACCGCTTGTCGATCGTGCGCATCCGTTCCTCCTTGGAAAATGAATCCTTATTAAACCACTCCGCCCCCCCGTTTACAAGAACACTAACGGGAAAAAACCCGGCAAAATGAGGATTTGACTCCCTTTCGGCAAAGAGTTATAAACCGCTCAAACTGCGCGTGTTCCTATACACTAACGGGGGGGGTATCATGAAAAGCATGCTGGCACTGGTCGGAGCGGGTCTCATGTTGGCCGGAAGCGTCCTCGGGCAGGGGTCGCAGATCATGTTTCAGGACGACTTCAACGACAACATGCGCGATACGTTCATTTGGCGGGCGAAAGGACAGAACGGGGCGGCGCTGGCCGAGAGGAACGGCCGGCTTTACTATGCCTCTCCCTATGCGCCCGGCTCTGCCAGCTGGATCTCGAAAACGCCCTATAACCTGCTCAACGGCGACACGATCTCCATCGAGGCGGCCATCAACTCCGCGCCGCGGTCCACCTCGGACCCGGCGGACTCCTTCGGCATCGGCCTGGGTTTCTACGACCAATTCCCCAATCCGCAAAGATGGGTGCGCGTCAGTCTGATGCAAAGCATGGACTTTTATTTTGTCTATGTTGAGTGTTTCACGGGGAGCACCATTAAATACCGCTCGTTCCCGATCGCCCCCGTAACCCGCTCCGCCCTGAGCCTGCGCTACAGCACCCTGACGGGAAAAATCTATGTCGTCCACCAGCCCGCTGGCGGCACCGCGGTTGAAATCGGCCGGGTCCCCCTGAACAGGTGGTGGGGCCTCAACGTCGGCGAGATACCCCCGTTGGTTCCGGCTGTCATGGCGCACTCCTCGGTTCCCGTGAACTATGCCAACAAGGTCTTTGCGGACGATGTCGTCGTGACAATCGCCATTATTCTCTAAACCGACTATCCCGCCGTTTACATGAGTTGAAGCGCCCGACGGATTAACCACCGACGGTTTTACGCATTTCCATGCACGCTTTACATTCCATTCTGGTAAAATTATAATGCCAATCGTGCAGCATAAAAAGGGGCTCATCATCATGCGCGTTTTGCTTGCCGTTTCCCTGTGTCTGGCGGCGGGAGCCGCCTTCGGCCAGACCAACCCGGTCGTCGACGCCGAAGCTGAACCCGTCCTGCGGGAGCTCGCTAACTTCTACCTGAAGGCCCCGTCGTTCAAGGTCGATATGGAGGCCGACACCCGAATCGTGTCCGAGGACATGAAGCAGGAATTCACCACTCACGCCGTCCTGTCCGTGAAAAAACCGGACAAGCTGGCCCTCACCGTCCGCAACAGCATGATCGGCAGCATGCTCCTCGTCTGCGATGGCGTCACCATCACCACCTACCTCCCGGGCGCCAATAAATACACCGTCAAGCCCGCCCCCGATTCGCTTGAAAAAATGTCGCGCGAGATGGGCGCCTCCTCCCCCGCCTGCCTCCCCGTCATCTCCGCCCTGATCGAGAGCGATCCCTACGCCGCCCTCATCCACCAGGCCTCCCGCATCCGCTACATCGGCCGCGAGAAACGGGGCGG
>JBIIYJ010000216.1:0-9321 GCA_044346855.1 Kiritimatiellia bacterium | reverse complement strand
CTACAACCCCGATTTCAATCTCGTTAACTGGCAGGGCATTCCCGCGAACCTGATCGAGCTCGCCGAGGAGGAGGATTTCCTGATCGCCGCACCCTTCGGCCGGGGCAACACCGACTACCAGGGCATCGGCGAGCGGGACGTGCTGGCCGTGATCCGGGAGATGATCCGCCGCTACGGGGCCGACGCCAGCCGGATCATCCTCATCGGCAACTCCATGGGCGCCACGGGCGCCTGGAGCCTCGCGGCCCGCCATCCGCGGCTGTTTGCCGGCGCGGTCATGATCTCCGGCCGCGGCGACTATTACTTCTGGCACCAGCTGGACCGCGCCGCCGTGCCGGCCTGGAAGCGGACCCTGATCGACGCCGATTTCGCCGGCTCGATGATCACCAACCTGGCCTCGCTTCCCATCTATTGCGGCCACGGCGCCCTCGACGACATCGTGCCGGTCGAGGAGGGGCGCTTCATCGCCCAGGCCGTCGGCGCGGTCAATCCCGGCCTGATCTACGACGAAATCCCCGAGGGCGGCCACTACATCTGGGATGCCATCCTGGAGGCCGGGCGCTTCCGCGCCTGGCTGCTGGCCCGCCGCCTGCCCGGGCCCGGCCAGCCGACCCCCGAGCCCGCCCGTCCGCCCGGCGTGAAGGGGGCGCTGCTGAGCCCGTTCGTCTTCGTCCTGGCGGATGAAAACAACGCCTCCATCCACACCGCGCGCTTCCGCCAGGCCGTCTTCGACTGGTACCGCTACGCCAAGGCCATGCCCCGCGTGGACTGGGAAAAATCGGTCTCATCCAATAACCTGCAGTCCTGCAACGTTTTCCTTTTTGGCGAACCCGAAACCAGCGGCCTGATCCGGCAGGTGCTGGAGCGGTCGCCGGTCCAGGTCACGGCCCGGTCCTTCATCGTGGAGGGGCGCGCCTACCCCCGGCGGGGCAACGGCCTTTACCTGGCGCAGCCCAGCCCGTGGAATCCGGAAAAGGTGGCGGTGGTGCAATGCGGGCTTCACTGGGGGGAAGGGGTCTGGGAAAATCACAAATATGATTTTCTGCCGGACTACATCGTTTATACTGCCCGTGCGGATGACGACGGTTCAAACAAGTCCCTGTGCGCCGGATTTTTCGACGCGCAGTGGCGGATGACGGAGTAACGGTTCATGAGATTGGCACTATTGTCCGCCGCGTGCGGCCTCCTGGCCCTGGCGGCCGGCGCTCGCGAAGATTTTGCGCCCTGTTCAGGGGTGATCGAATCCGACGGGAACCTGTCGTTCCCGGTCCGGTGGAATCCCGGGTCGGGGCTCCACCTCCGCGTGGCCTCCGCGGACAGCAACCGCGTGGTCGAGCTGTCGTTCCGGCGCCAGAACTTCGCGATCCGCGTCGCGCCGGACGAGGGGAGCGGCGCGCGGCTGGCCGAGGCGCGGCAGTACAAGCCGGGCGGCCTGCCCGAGGAGGCGGCGACCAACCTGCCGGTCGTGCTCAAGTTCCGGCAGGAAAACTGGTCGCTCTATGCGGACGGCCGCTTCGTGGCCACCCTGCCGCCGGCCCTGGAGCCCCCGTTCGTCGTGTCGCAGCCGCCGTCGCAGCAGCCGGCCGGCGCCCGCAACCGGTTCCAGAAGGTGGCCGACTTCCGGTTCGAGGACAGCTTCCTGCGGCCCGAGGGGGACGAGAACCTGCTGGGCGAGTGGACGCCGGAGTCCGGCTCCTGGTACCTGCACACGGCGCTCGAGACCGCGCTCGAGAACAACATGGTGAAGCCGGAGTCGAAGCGGCTGCTCAAGTCCGACTTCAGCCCCAACTTCTACAGCCTGGCCGGCAAGGGGACGGGCGCCGTGATCACCGTGGGCTACGATTTCTACGACCTGTTCACCTACGAGGCCGGCGTGCGCACCGGCCCCGGCGAGCGGGGCCTCCTGTTCGCGCGCCAGCCCTCGGGGGCGTGCTACGGCTTCACCCTGACCATGGACGGGGACGAGGATGCCGTCCTGGCCGCCCTGTGGTCCGCCCCCGGCTCCAACCTCGCCGAGCGGGCCACGCTGGCCTCCGTCAGCCTCAAGGCCGGGCCCGGCCAGTGGATGAAGCTCCGGGTCAAGCTGCTGCAGAACCGGATCGTCTGCTTTCTCGACCAGGAGCCGCTCTTCGACGTTCAGGCCGACCTGCCTCCGGGCGGGCTGCTGGGGCTGTACGCCGACACCACGGCGGAGGCGCGCTTCGACGACGTGACGGCTGAGACCACCCACGACCTGGACTTCCGCGACATCCACGACCTGCGCCGCTACACGCTGGCGGAGAACGGCGCCTTCTTCCCGCGCAGCGGCTGGCGGAACTGGTTCGCAAAGCCGGAGCAGGAGAACCTGCTGGCGCCGTCCGTCTCCAAAAGCGCCCAGTGGCTGGCCGTGGGCGCCGCCGCCCACGCCCCCCATGTCTTCGCGGCGGACTTCGAGACGCCGGAGCCCGACGCCACGGTCGGCCTGCTCGCCGGCTACACGGCGCCCGGCAAGCCCCATTTCCGCTTCGTCTGCCGCCGGATCGCGGCGGGGGAGCGCTTCACCCTCGAGCGGGTGGAGGGCGCCCGCGTCGAGATCCTGGAGGACCTGCGCGTGCCGGCCGTCCCGGGCGCGGCCCCGGCCCCCCGCCTCCGCCTTCTCTTCGACGCCTCCGTCCCCGGCGAGTGGCGCCTGTACCGGAATGAGGAACTCGTGCTGGTGCGGGCCCGGGCCGAGGGCGGGGCGGGCGCCTCGGGCCTCTACGTCGGGCCCGGCACGCGCACGCGCATCGGCGTGCCGCTTTACCAGTTCCGGCGGGAGGGGCTCTTCCTGAACCGCTACGAGAAGAACAACCGGTACGTGGACGACCCCTTCATGCGCCACTGGGCCTCCCCGGAGGGGCAGTGGCTGGAGGAGACCAACCGGCTGACCTGGTACACGGGCGATTTCTTCGGCCGCTTCTCCCTGCGCATGCCGTACGTGGAGGCCAGCGAGATCCACCTCGGCGTGGGCGAGGGCGAGACCAACGGCGAATGGGTCGTGCAGGCGGTGACCAACACCCTGGTTCTGCGCCGGGGCGCGGCGGACCCCGCCGCGGCGCCCGCGGCGGTCGCCTCCGCCAAGGGGCTGGCCATGGACGACGCCACCAACGCCAGCTACAAGGTCCAGTCGGAAGGCCGCTGGCTCTGGGCCACCAGCGGCGACCGGCTCCTGTTCAAGCAGAGCCTGGCCGCCCCGCTGAAGGGCCGCCGCATCCGCGTGGCCGGCTACACGACCCAGCAGCTCAGGCCGACCTACGTCGAGCGGTACAACGTCAAGGACTTCCTCTTCACCGAATCCCTCTTCGACTGGGTCATCAACGGCGGCCGCTGGGAGATCGTGAACCGCTTCCAGTGCGATCCGCGCTGGTCCCACATGAACGGCGAAGGCACCAACGGGCTCGCGGCCCTGTGGGCCAAGTACGAGATCGGCGGGGACTTCTGCGTCGAGATGCACGCCGGCCAGCGCCACGGCTGGTACGAGCGGTGCGGCGACCTGAATTTCTCCGTCATGAGCCCCGACACCACGCTCAGCCGCGGCTACACGCTGACCTGCACGGGCTGGGACCCGGACCAGTCGCAGCTCTTCACGACCCTGTACCGGGACGGCAAGGTGCTGGCGAAATCCGACAAGTACCTGGTCCCCCGCAAGCGCGAGGGGAACCGGAGGCTGGGCTACGAGCCGCTCGTCGCGACCGGGCGCGACGTGCACGGGGCCTGGTATTACCTGAAGCTGCGGCGCATCGGGAAGACGATCGAGTTCTTCTTCGATAACGAGCTGGTCTTTTCGGTCCGCGACGAGGAGCCGCTGCAGGACGGGCTGGCCGGCATCTGGACCTTCATGAATTCGATCATGGTCGCGCGCGTCAAGGTGGCGGCCGAGCGGATCCGTCCCCGGCCCGTTCCCGTTCTCGCCGCCCCGGCCCCCGCGCCCGCCGCGGCCGCTCCGGTCGTTCCGGTCGAGCGGGGGGGGCTGCGCAAGGACGGCAAGCCGCTCGCGCTCTGCCAGCCGTCCCTCTGGGAGGCCGACGATCCGGTCAGCCGGCTGCGGCTCGAGTGGCCGGAGACGGCGGCGGCCGGGGAGTCCGGCGAGGGCAACTGGTTCGTCGCGCGCAATGTGATGGGCGGCGGCAGCATGGCGGTTTCCTGCGCCCTTCCGCCCGTCCCTCTCGAGAAGGCGGCCGGCTGGCGGTTCGAGATCTTGCGCTCGCCCGGCGCCCAGTTCAATTTCCACTTCTCGGTCGGCCGCCTGAACGAGGCCGGCCTGTTCGTGACCGAGCAGCGGTTCGTGCACCGCCTCTCGGGCCCGGATCCGGCCAAGAGCGAATGGATCCTGGCGGGGTCCACCCCGGTCAAGCCGGCGGCTCCCGTTTCGTCCGGCACGGCGGCCGCTCACCGCGACTCGTCTGACCGGGACGGCTGGCAGCCGGTCACGGTCTGGGTCCCGGGCGAGTGGCCCGCCCGCCAGCCGGGCGTGCCGTACCTGGTCCGGGTGGAGGGCTTCGGCGTCCTCCAGCCCGCCTACGAGATGGCCGGCCTGACCGGAAACGGCCCCGGCGAGCTGTACGGGGTCAAGGATTTCACCGAGATCGGCTACGGCGAGCCGCGCCTGGCCCTGCCCGTCCTCTCGGCCATCCCGTCGGTCTTCTCGGTGCTCGAGGCGGACACGGGGCGCCCCGTATCCTCGTTCACGAGCCTGACCGGGCTGCAGGCCTGGGCCGCCGCCCCCGGCACGACCGGGCTGATCCGGGTGGTGGTCGATACCGCCCGCCCCCGCGCGGGCGCGCCCGCCCCGCTGGCCTGGGTCCGCCTGCCCGCCCAACCGCGCGTGGATTGCGTCTGGCATCCGGGCAAGCCCGAGGCGGTGGCCCTGCGCTGCCGGGAGGCCTATCCCGATCCCCGGCTTCACGCCGCCCTCGTGACCGTCCAGGGCGTGCCCCTCCCGGTCGAGAAGGAGGATGCGTTCACGCGTGTCGCCTGGATTCCCCGGCAGGAGCTGTTCCGCACAAGCGTTCTGGAGGTCGCCTGGTCCGGCCCGGTGACCGGCTCCTGCGCGCTGGCGTTCAAGGACAACCCGACCCCGGGCCGACCCGTGCTGGTCAAGCTGGACGGCGTGACGCCCTTCCTCCAGAACGGCGAGCCCCGCGCCCTGGCCACCGTGGCCGTGCCCGTCAACCCGACCGGCATCCGGCTCGATCCCGTCGACCCCCGGCAGGGCACCTACCTGCGCGTCCGCAACACGCTCCACGGCCGCCGCCTGCGCTGCCAGTTCCCCGTCTCGCTCTCGCTGGCCCGCTACCCGATTTTCCAATTTAGGTACAGAACGGACGACCCGATGGTCCGCGTGTCGCTGTCGTTCGGCGGCGGGCGCCTGGCCCGGATCAGCGAGCCCTCCCAGGCGGCCGCCTGGGTCCGCGGCAGCACGAACCTGGTGTTCGACGGCGCCTGGAACACCTGGCGCGGGCAGGTGAGCGACGCGCTGACGCAGTCGGACTTCAACAGCGGCGCCTTCCGCGTGGCGAATCCCGAGATCGCCTCCTTTCATTCGATCGACCAGACCGGCCTCTACAGCGGCTGGGACCTGGACGACCTCGTGTTCGGCCCCGCCGTGTCCAAGGCGGAGCAGCTGGCCTTCACCCCCGAGTTCTTCGATTTCGGCGGCGTGGAGTCCGTCGCCTACGCCCTGCGCGCCGGGCCGGAGTCCTTCGACGAGCTGGCCCCCGCGCAGGCCGCCGCCGTGGCCTGGCGGCCGGTCACGAACGGGGCGCCGGTCCTGCCCCGCCTCGACGGCCTGCCCGACGGGCTCTGCCACCTGTTCCTGAAAGCGCGCGGCCGCGGCGGCCGCGACTCCCAGGTCGCCGACATCCCGTTCCTCCTGGACCGCGTTCCGCTGACCGGCTCCCACGCGTTCGGCAGCCCCGATGTGAACAGCCGGCGGGGCGCGGTTCTGAACCTGATCTTCGAGACGGGCGGGGCCTCCCCCCTGGATGTTGAGAACCTCAAGTTGAAGTGGCAGGAGACGGAAGCCACCGGCATGGTCAAGGGCGTGACCCTGGCGCACCAGCCGGACCGGGACACGCTGTCGTTCACCTGGCCCCAGGTGTTCCGCCAGGAGCTCGCCCGCACCGCCAACGGGCAGAAGGTGACCATGATCCTGTCGGGCCTGCGGGACGGGGCTGGGAACGCCTCCCCCGACTTCACCATCCCGCTGGTCATCGACCACGCGAAGGACCGCATCCCGCCGGTCCTGGTTTCCGTGCGCTATCCCACCAACGTCGGCTGGCACGCCACCTGGGAGGGCGAGCTGGAGCGGAATACGCAGTTTGTCAACCGCGGCGCCGGCCTCATCGAGTTCACCCGCACGACCAACGATCCGCCCTATCTCCTGGTCAAGAGCGGCACGGACGCCACCATCTACGCGCGGTTCGAGCGCGGCTGGGACGTGAAGGCCTTCCCGTACCTGGCGTTCCGGGTCCGCCGCCCCGTTCCCGCGTCCAACGACACGGCCACCCTGACGCTGAACGTCGAGCTGATGAGCGGGCAGAACCTGGTCGTGCCGCTGACGGCCCGGCGCATGTCGCCCCGGTATTCGCCGCTGTCCGAGCCGCTCAAGTGGCGCAGCAACGAGTGGGCCTCGGCGTTCCTGGACCTGCACGGCGCGATCCGCGACAAGAACTTCACCAACACCCTCGAGGCGGTCGTCAAGAGCCTGAGCATCCGCGCCTCGGGCACGGATCCGCAGGCCACGTTCCAGGTGCAGTCGTTCTTCGCCTATGCGCCCGGAAAGGCCGCCGACCAGCCGACCTTCGACGCGTTCGATTCGAGCGGCATGGAAACCCCGGTCACGGAATGGGAGTCGGCCGACGGCGCGCTCGTGGCCCCCGCCTTTTTCGGGGGCGCCTCCTCCAGCAATTCATTCCCCCGCGGCTGGATGGTGCTCCGGCCGCGCGACCGGGCCGGGAACCGGGGTCTGCCCATCCGCGTTCCCGCCTGGGGCCCTTTTCCATAACAGGAGACCGTTCGATCATGGCGAGTAAAGTCAAGGTTCCCAAGCTCACGGAAAACACGGACGAGGTCACCATCACCGGCTGGTTCCGCAAGGAAGGCGAGCCGGTCGGCAAGGGCGACCCGCTCGTCGAGATGACCACGGACAAGGCCGCGTTCGAGGTTGAGGCGCCCGCCGCGGGCGTGGTCCTGCGGATCCTGGCGGCCGTGAAAAGCGTCCTGCCGACGGGGTATGTGGTGGCGATCATCGGGCAGGCGGGCGAAGCCGTCCCGGATGTGGCGGCGGCGAACGCCCGGCTCCTCGAGGGGCGGACCGGAAAGAAAAAAGCCGCCGCTCCGGCCGCTCCCGCAGTGGCTCCGGTCGCGCCCGCGGCGCCCGCCGCCGACCCCGGCCTGCTGCGCGCCACGCCGGCCGCCCGCCGGCTGGCCCGGGAGAAAGGGATTGACCTGGCCCGGGTGAAGGCCGAGAATCGGGCCGAGGTTGTCACCGAGGAAATGGTCAAACGGTTTATCGCATGAATCTTGCAGGCAAAACGGCGATCGTGACGGGCTCGTCCCGCGGCATCGGGCGCGCCATCGCGCTGGCGCTGGCGGCCCGGGGCTGCCGGCTCGTGGTCAATTACCGGACGCGCCAGGCGGAGGCCGAGGCCGTGGCGGCCGAGATCGCGGCCGCCGGCGGCGAGGCGCTGGTGGTCGGCGGCGACGTCAGCCGTCTCGACGACGTGAAGCGGCTGGCCGAGTCGGCTCTCCAGCGGTTCGGGCGCATCGACATCCTGGTGAACAACGCCGGGCTCGTGCGCGACAACTACATCGCGTTCATGAAGGACGAGGAGTGGAACGAGGTCGTGGACACGGTGCTGAAAGGCGCCTTCTACGGCATCAAGGTGATGGGGCGCGAGATGGTCCGCCGGAAAGCCGGCCGGATCATCAACATCTCGTCCGACGCGGGGCTGATGGGCGACCTGATGCGGGCCAATTACGCGGCCGCCAAGGCCGGGCTGATCGGCCTGACCAAGACCGCGGCGCGCGAGATGGCCGGCTCCGGCGTCACGGTCAACGCCGTGGCCCCGGGCCTGATCGAGACGGACATGACCGCCGGCCTGCCCGAGGCGCGGCGGACGAAGCAGCTGGAGATGATCCCGCAGAAGCGGTTCGGGACGCCGGCCGACGTCGCCGCCTGCGTGGCCTTCCTGGCCTCGGACGAGGCCGGCTACATCACGGGGCAGGTCCTCTCCGTGGACGGCGGACTAAACATGTAGGGCCGGTTTTTCCGGAAGGAGCGGTCGGGTATGAGAATCGTCATTACAGGCATGGGCGCCGTCACGCCCATCGGCCTGGATGTGGAATCGTTCTGGGGCGCCCTGTGCCGGGGCGAGAACGGCATCCGGCCCGTCACCCGCTTCGAGGTGAAGGACATGATGTTCAGCCGCGGCGGGGAGATCGCCGGCTACGCGCTTCCCGCGGGCCTCGGCCCCGAGGCCGGGCAGGCGGACCTGGCCGTGCGCTTCATGCTCGGCGCGGCCGCGGAGGCCATCCGGCAGGCAGGTCTGGAGAAGGCCGGTTTCCAGCCGGAGACGGGCGTTGTCCTCTCCACCAATTTCGGGGGCGTGGCCTCCGGCGAGACGGCGTTGTCCGGGTCGGCCTCCGCCGGCGCGGGCTTCGCCAACCTATCCTTCCAGGCGCCCGTGGACCTGCTGGCCCGGATCTGGCGCTTCACGGGGCCGGCCCTCGCCGTCTCCCTGTCCTGCTCGTCCGGCACGGCGGCCATCGGGCTGGCGGCCGACCTGATCCGCGCGGGCCGCGCCAAGGCCGTCGTGGCGGGCGGCTACGACGCGCTGTCCCGCTTCGCCTGGAGCGGGCTCAGCGTGCTGCGCACGATGAGCAAGGACGCCGTGCGGCCGTTCGACAAGAACCGCGACGGCACGATATTCAGCGACGGCGCCGGGGCCCTGGTGGTCGAGGAGTACGAGCACGCCGTCTCGCGTGGCGCGCCCATCCTCGCCGAGGTGCTGGGCTACGGGCTGAACAACAACGCCTTCCACATGACGGCCCCCGCCAAGGAGGGCGCCGGCTCGGCCGCGGTCATGAAGCGGGCGCTGGCCGACGCGGGCCTGAGGCCGGACGAGGTGGACCACATCAACGCCCACGGCACGGGCACCAAGCCGAACGACGTCACGGAAACCCAGGCCATCAAGGCCGTCTTCGGCGCCCATGCGGCCGCCATGCCGGTCACGTCCATCAAGGGCTCCACGGGCCACCTGATGGGCGCGGCGGGCAGCCTCGAGGCCATCGCCTCCGTGC
>JBIIYJ010000215.1:0-9382 GCA_044346855.1 Kiritimatiellia bacterium | reverse complement strand
AGTGTGGACCAGGGGCGAAATTGGACTCATGACGTCGAGTTTTACGATACCCCGGGCCACGGTTCCACCCCGTTCGAATCGCGGTTCTGCGAGATGCAGGACGACCGGATCGTGGGGCTGGTGTGGGCGTTTGACCAGAAGGCGGGCGGAAGCCTGGGCAATCGGATCGTCGTCTCGCACGACAACGGCTACACGTGGTCGGAGCCCCTCGACATCGGCATTTCAGCCCAGTCGTCGAGCCTCATCTGGCTGGGCGGCCAGCGCCTGCTCACCATTCACGCCCATCGCAGCCCGCCGGAGGGACTGTATGTGCGAGTGATCGATTTTACAGGTGATCGATGGAACGTGATGCAGGAAGAGTGCATCTGGAACGGGCGCGGGGCGGGGGAGTACCAGGGTTTGAGCGGCATGGCGTCGGCCCTGCGCTTCGGCCAGCCCTCCCTGGTCGCCCTTCCGGACGGCCAATTCCTGGCGGTTCATTGGAGCATCGAGGAAGGCCAGGGCCTGATCCGCACCCACCGGTTCTCGCTCTAACAACGATCTTGAGTCAGGGGGCGGTCGGCGGGGCCTTGTCCGACACTTCCTGCTGATGGCGCACGATCCGGCCCTCGGCCAGGTAGATGACGTCTTCCGCGATGTTGGTCGCGTGATCCGCGATCCGCTCCAGGTGGCGCCCGATGGACAGGACCTGCAGCAGTGCTTCAAACTGGGAGGGGTCCTTCATCACCGCGTCCCGGACTTGAATGTAAAGGTCGTGGTTGAGGTTGTCGACGGCCTTGTCGGAGGCGCAAACCGCCCGGGCCGCGGTCCCGTCCAGCGTGACGAAGGCGTCGAGCGCCTGTTTCAGCATGAGCCGCGTTTTTTCGGCCATCAACCCCAGGCGGAATCCCATGTCCGGAGCGGGCTTGTCGCACAGGGCCAGGCTCCGTTCCGCGATGTGGCCGGCCAGGTCCCCGATCCGCTCCAGGTCCTGGTTGATCTTGAGCACCGCGATGATATACCGCAGGTCGCCGGCCACCGGCTGGTAGAGCGCCAGCAGCTTGAGGCATTCCTCTTCCACGTCGACTTCAAGGACGTTCGTGCGCGCCTCGCCGTCGATGACGTCGCGCGCCAGCCCGGCGTCCCGGCCTTCCATCGCGCGCACGGCGTCGAGAAGGTCGCTTTCGACCTCCGCGCACAACCCCAGAATGCGTTTCTTGACGTTCTCGATTTCCCGCTGCAAATGCGCTTTCATTCGTCCTCGCTTTCCCGGCCGGCTCAGCCGAACCGGCCCGTGATGTAATCCTCGGTCCGTTTATCCCGCGGTTTCGTGAACAGGTCCAGCGTCACGCCGCACTCCACCAGTTCGCCCAGCAACATGTAGGCGGACGTGTCCGAAATGCGGGACGCCTGCTGCATGTTGTGCGTCACGATGACGATCGTGTAGGCCGCCCGCAATTCCAGCATCAGCTCCTCGATCTTCGCGGTGGAGATCGGATCCAGCGCCGAGCAGGGTTCGTCCATCAGGATCACGTCGGGCTCCACCGCCAGGACGCGGGCCACGCACAACCGCTGCTGCTGGTCCAGGGGCAGGCCGAGCGCCGGGGCGTCCAACCGGTCCTTCACCTGATCCCACAGCCACGCGGCCCGCAGGCTTTTCTCGGCGATTTCATCCAGCTCCCGCCGGTTCTGCGCGCCGGCCACGCGCAGCCCGAAGGTCACGTTCTCGCGCACCGAAAGGGGGAAGGGGTTCGGGCGCTGGAATACCATCCCGACCCGCTTGCGCAGGGCGCAGGTGTCCACGCCCCGGGCGTAGATGTCCCGGCCCTCGATCCGGACCGAGCCCGTGATCCGGCAGCCCGGAACCAGGTCGTTCATCCGGTTGAGCACGCGCAGCAGGGTCGACTTGCCGCACCCCGAGGGCCCGATCAGCGCCGTGATCCTGCGGGGCTCGATATCCAGGGTGACGCTTTTCAGGGCCTGGAAGTCCCCGTAATAGAGGTCCAGCTCCCCGATCTGGATCACAGGCTCGCTCATCCGAACCTCCCGCTCACGTAATCGTTCGTCCGTTGGTCGAGGGGGGCCGTGAAGATCCGCGCCGTGGGCCCGGCCTCCACCACATCGCCCATCAGGAAGAAGACGGTTTCATCGGCCACCCGCGCCGCCTGCTTGGTGTTGTTGGTGACCAGCACGATCGTGTAGGAAGATTTCAGCGCGATCAGGGCCTCCTCGATCCTCGCGGTCGAGATGGGATCGAGCCCCGAGCAGGGTTCGTCCAGCAGGATCGCCTCCGGTTGCATGGCCAGGGTCCGGGCCAGGCAGAGCCGCTGCTGCTGGCCGCCGGAAAGCCGCAGCCCGGAAAGGTCCAGCCGCTCCTTCACCTCGTCCCACAGAAACGCCGCCTGAAGGCTTTTCTCGACGAGTTCATCGAGACGGTCGCGGTTGCGGACCCCCGACAGGCGCGGACCGTAGGTGACGTTGTCGTAAATGCTCATGGGCAGGGGGACCGGCAGCGCGAACAGCATGCCCACCCGCTTGCGCAGGCGCACCACGTCGGCCTCCGGCCGGTAGATGTCCTCCCCGTCCAGCCGCACCTCCCCGGCCACGCGGCACGAGGGGGTGAGGTCGTTCATCCGGTTCAGGGTGCGCAGGAAGGCGCTCTTGCCGGAGCCCGCCGGCCCGATCACGCCCAGGATGCTGTTCGCGGGCACGTCGAGGCTCACGCCCCGGAGCGCCGGCGTCTCGCCGAACCGCACGTCCAGCTTGCGGATGGTGAATTTGGGCGTCTCGCTCATCGGCTCCTCTTCGAGATGAAGCGGTGCATGCTCCAGTAGGCGATCGCGTTCATCGCCAGCACCGACAGGATGAGGATCGCGGCCGTGCCGTAGGCGTTCTCCGTGGAGAGTCCCTCGCGGGCCAGGATGTAGAAGTGGACCGCCATGGTCCGCACCGAGTCGAAGGGCGACTGGGGCAGCCGGAGCGCCGATCCGGCCGTGAAAATGACCGCGGCCGTCTCGCCGATGCAGCGGCCCATGCTGAGCATGACGCCCGTGACGATGCCGGGCAGGGCGTTCGGCAGCACCACCTTCCAGACGGTCTCCCAGCGCGTGGCGCCCAGCGAATAGCTCACCTCGCGGTAGGCGGAGGGGACGGCCCGGATCGCCTCTTCCGACGTCCGGATGATCGTGGGCAGCACCATGATCGCCAGGGTCAGCGCGCCCGACAGGATGGACCAGCCCAGGTGGAGCAGGGTGACGAAGAAGATGAAGCCGAACAGGCCGAAGATGATCGACGGGATGCCGGCCAGGCAGTCCGTGCCGAACCGGATCAGGCGCGTGACCCGGCCCGGCTGCGTGTATTCCGTCAGGTAGATGGCCGTTCCCACGCCCGTCGGCAGCGCGAGCACCAGCGCCGCCAGCGGCAGGATCAGGGTCCCGACGAGGGTGGGGAAGATGCCGCCCGCTTTCCCCATCTCCCGCGGCGCGTCGAGCAGGAAATCCAGGCTGAGGACCGGAAGCCCCCGGGCCAGGATGAAGACGATCACGAAGACCAGGGCGGCCAGCGTCAGCGCCGTGGCGCCGCCGAGCACCGCCACCGCGAGACCCTGGGTCGTTTTCGGGGAGAGCCTCATCGGGACGCCCCTCCCTTCCGCATGGCCGCCAGGGCCAGGCTGTTCAGGATCATGATGACGACGAACAGCACGATGCCCGTGGCGAAAAGCGCCTGCCGGTGCAGCCCCGTGGCCATTCCCATCTCGAGCGCAATGTTGGCCGTCAGCGTCCGCGCCGAGTCCAGCGGGGAATGCGGGATGGACACCGCGTTGCCGGCCACCATGATCACCGCCATGGTCTCTCCCAGCGCGCGGCCCATTCCCAGGATCACGGCCGCGACGATGCCCGACCGGGCCGCCTTGAGCGTGACCATGTGGACGCTCTGCCACCGGGTGGCGCCCAGCGCCAGCGCGCCCTCGCGGTAGGATCGCGGGACGCTGGCAATGGCGTCCGTGGAGATGCTGATCACCGTCGGCAGGATCATCACGCCCAGGATCACGGAGGCGGCCAGCACGGAGAGGCCCGGGCCGCCCAGGTGCGTCCGGATCAGCGGGGCCACCACCATGACGCCGATGAAGCCGTAGACCACCGAGGGGATCCCGGCCAGCAGCTCGATCATCGGCTTGATGACCCGCATGACCCCCACCGGCACGAACTCGGTGAGGAAGATGGCCCCCGCGATGCCCAGAGGCGCGCCCACCAGCATGGCGCCAAGGGTCAGCCAGAGCGAGGAGACGATCATGGGATAAATGCCGAAGCGGCCCGTCTGGGGATTCCAGTCGGAGGCGAGGAGGAAATCCTTGAACCCCACTTTCACCAGGAACGGCGCGCCTTCCTTGATGATGAAGACGGCGATCAGCAGCAGGCTGGTCAGGGCCGTGAAGGCCAGAGCCATCAGCGTCCAGCGAACGCATTTTTCCCGGGTCTGTTCCATGGGAAGGCGGTCTCCGTGATCCGGCTCAGCGCGCGGGCAGCAGGCCGTTCTGCTTGATCGTGGTCTGTCCTTCGGGCGACAGGATGTAGTCGATGAACGCCTTGTTCGCCCCCGTCGGCTCGCCGCGGGTGAGCAGGAAAACGGGGCGCACCAGCTTGTAGGAACCGCCCAGGATGGCGGCTTCGGTGCAGTCGGTCCCGTCCACCGGAACCGCCTTCACCTTTTCGTTCAGCAGGCTGTGGGACAGGTAGCCGACGGCGTCCGGATCGTTCGCCACGGTCTCCCGGATGGTGCCGTTGGAGTCCTGGACGATCGCCTCGCGGAACAGGGTGATCCCCCCGACGATCTGCTCGAAGGAACTGCGGGTGCCCGAGCCCGCCTCGCGCGAGACCACCCGGATCGGGCGGTCGGCCCCGCCCGCCTCGCTCCAGTTGCGGAGCGTGCCGCTGAAGATTCCCCGCACCTGGTCCGTGGTCAGGCCCGGAACGCCGTTGGCCGGATGCACGATGATCGCGATCCCGTCGCGCGCCACGGTCACGCCCGTCAGCTCCGCGGCCTCGGGCGGAAGCGCCACCAGGTCCGCCATCCCGATCCCGGCCGTCCCGGACAGTGCCGACTGGATGCCCAGCGCGGACCCGCCGCCCTGCACGGTGACGGAGACATCCGGCCGGCCGGCCATGAACTGCTCCGCCAGCTTTTCGGCGAACGGCTGGAAGGCCGTGGAGCCGGCCACGGTGATCGAATTCTCGGTGGAACGTCCGCAACCGGACGCCATCATCAATCCCGCCAGCCCCGCCGCCTTCCAGAATCCGGAAAATTTCATTCTGCACTCCTTATGTTCGCCTTTTAATCTATTGAAACGTACTAAGCTCCCGTTTGATCCGTGTGAGAAGAATGTTAGAATCGTGTTAGGAAAAGACCTCGAGCTTTTAATAGGAAAAGAACGATGCCAAATTGTTGTTACCCGATCCAGACCGGCGAGCAGACGGCCAGGTGGCCGTTTTCAAGCGTGATCCGGGCATGGTAAAAAACGGGGCCGCCCGGTGTGTCGCTGAACTCGACAACGCACCGGGTGTCAGCGGGGGCGCAGGCGTGGAGCGGGAGGGTGTTTTTCAGGATTTCGACCCGGCGGATGGGCGTCGGGGCCCAGGCCTCGACCCGGAGGGCGGCCGAAGGCGAGGCCGGGAGAATCGACCCCATGGGCGCGCCGTTCACGGTCATCCTCATGACAATCCTGCTGCCGGTCAGCGCGTAGGTCCTTCGCTCCCGCAGGGCCTCGAAGAGGTCGCGCCGGCTCAGCCGGGGAGCCCAGACCGCCGTCAGCCCGCCCCAGTAGGGAAGCGGCTCGCGCGCCGAGCCCCCCGGCCGGCCGCTGTGCGAGTCGCTGCCGCCGACGAAGCCGAGCTTCAGGCCCCGCCGCAGCGCCGTGTAGGCCGTGCCTTCGGGGTCGCGCTTCAGCAGGGGGCGGTCGCCGGGATCGTAGCCCTCGCTGCTGCCGTGCATGGACCACAGCTCAACCAACCGCTCCACGTCATCCTCCACCGCGTCAAACCGCGTGTGCGAGCACCAGCTGCCGGGCGGGTAGGCGCTGTGGTGGGCCACGGCGATTGCGTCGGAGGCGCGCAGCGCCTCGTACAGCTTCGCGGCGCTCGAGTAGCGGCCGTCGTCCACGGGCAGCACCGGTTGGTCGCCCCCGAGCGAGATGACCACCTTGTCCCCATAGCCCGTGTGCTGCCACTCGTAGCCCAGCAGGCTGACGAACCGGCCTTCGTCGAGGACCCGCTCGTTCATGTATTTCGCCAGCGTCCACGTCTCGTTGTCATGCCAGCCGTGCGACTGGGGCGAGAGGACCAGGAAGTCCAGCCGCTTGTCCTCGATTGCCCAGCGGTACACCGCGTCCGGCCAGCCTTCCGCCTGGCTCAGCAGGTCGTGGCAATGCAGGTCGCCGACGAAGAGCTGGAGGCCGTCCGCGGAAGGCGCGCACAGGCCTTCGCGGGAGGGCAGGGGGAGGCCTTCCGCGGCGGCCTCCGCGCGGACGGGCCCGTCGGGCATGTTTCCAATTTTAATACAAGCCCGGCCGTCCGACAGGAGCCCGGCGGCGGGAGGCAGGCCGGGCGCGCGCAGGGTGACCGGCCTGTCCAGGGGACAGCGGTTGTCCCAGCGGTCGCGGAGGGTGACGACGGCCTCTAGGGGCGCGCCGGGCGCGGCCGTGGAGGGCAGCAGCACGTCCAGGTGGTCCGGGGCGGCGGGCCGGATCGTCAGCCGGACCGGCTCGGGTAGCCGCCGGCCGGGTTCGTCGCCCGCCGTGTAGATCGCGACCTTGAACTCCCGGACGCCGGCGACCGGCTTCCAGGTCTGGCCTTCTTTCGGGACCAGCTCCGCGGTCACGCTCTGCCCTTCGGCCAGGAAGCCCTGCCGGAGGATCCAGCCCGGGGCGAAGACGTTGGCCGGTTCCAGTTCGACGCCGTCCGGGCCGTTCAGCCGGCACGTTCCGGGTTCGCCGCCGCCGAAACTCAGGGGGAAGCCGAGGGGCGACTGCCCGCGCATCTCGAAGGCGACCCGGGCTCCCGCGGCCAGGCCGTCGGGTCCGGCGGTGAAGGTTAGGCGGAGCCGTTCGACCGGGGCCCCTGCGGTGACGTCGGAGGGCTCCACGCGGGCCGTGCCCAGCCGGGAGGGGCGGTAGAGGCTTTCGTCGGACATGAAATCCATGTCCCCGCCGCCGATGCCGCCCTGGTGGGGCCGGGCGGGGAGCCACTTGCGGCGCGGTGCGTAACGATCGGCCCGGTCAAGGTCCGGCGCATCGGCCGCCAGATCGTACAGGGGGCCGTCCAGGAGCTTGGCGAAGCGGACGGATAGCTCGGGCTTCGCGAGGGCGGTGAAGATAGCCCGCCACCGGGCGCGTTGGTTTTCGGCGACGGGAAGGGGTTCGAAGTCCAGCTTGAGGTATTGCGTGATGGCGGCCAGCCGGTGGTCGTCGGTCTGGAGCGCCGCCCACGCTCGGCCTTCCTCCGCCATCTTGTGGAGCGCCGCGAGGCTGGCGGCCAGGCCGAGCCCCTTGCCCCCCTCGGAAGGCAGGACCGCGACGTAATGAAGGTAGCCGGCGGCGGCTCCGTATTTGAACGAGCGCCAGGCGGAGGCCGTGGCCACGGGGATACCGCCCTTGCAGACGAAGAACACGCGTTCCGGGCGGAACGGGCCGTCCACCCGGAGCGAGCGCTGGAAAAAGCCGGCCGGGTTGGCGTTGCCGAAGGCTGCCCCGTAGATGGCGTCCCACGCGGCGCTGTCCCCCGGCCGCCAGTGGCGGAGGGAATAGCCTGGCGGCAGTTGCACCGGCGGCAGGCCGGCCAGCGTGGCGCGGCGCATGACGAGCTGCGGGGTTGCGGGTTGGGGGGGAGGGGTGCTCATCAGCGGATCATCACGAGGGTTCCGCCTTTTCGCCGGCTCATGTCCGCGACCGCGAACCATCCGAACGAGGAAAGGTTGGCGACGGTCAGGGTGCGATCGTTCGTGGCGGCGGGGGAGCCAGCCAGGGGCTGCCACTCAGAGCCGTCGTGGCGGTAGACTTTCAGGCTTGTCTCGGGCACGCCCAGCTCCGCGGCCCGGAACGCGTCATAGCGGAACGTCACGTTGGTGGCCATCGTGAAGGTTCCGGCCGCATTGAAGTGCCAGAGGCCGACCACGCGGGCCCCCGCCGGACAGGCGGGGACGGACCCGTGGTCCGGCGCATAGAGCGAACCGGTGAAGGAGATGGTTCCCGAACGGCCGGTGACGATGAATTTCACGGCGTTCACCAGGTCCAGGGCCGTGGTCGAGCGGTCCCCCCAGTAGACGGTGTTCGCGTTTGCCGAGGCCGGCTTCAGCACAAGCCGGCCCCGGTTGACCGCGTAACAGCCGTTGGAATCGCCGGGGCCGTTGGGGATGGAATTCTGCAGGATGGCATGGTTGGTGAGGACCAGGTCGGACTCCAGGCCGACTCCGTCGGCCACCAGGCGGCCATTCAGCCAGAAGTCGCCTTTCAGGTTGTTCGTTCCCCAGCCGCGGTATTCGGCGTCGGCCTCGGAATTGTTCCGGATGGACCACTCACCGGCCGAGACGGTCCCGCCGTACTGGCGGAACCGGGCAACCGTGCGAGCCTGGTTTCCCATGATGGTGCCGAAGGTCGGATTGATGCTGAGCGTGGCGTTGCTCAGGACGTACCGGCCGATGCTGTTGCTTCCGACGCCCGGGTCGGCGGAGGCGATGTAGAAGATATCGCTGACCGTCACGCTGCCGGCGAACTGGTCGAACGAGCCGTTTCCGGCGCTTCCGACAATCAGGCGATAGTGGACCGTGAGATCGCCCGAGGTCATGCTCAGCGCCCCCGTCGTCCCCGCGGAGTGGCCAAGCGAAAGCTGCCGGCAGTGTTCGTCCGCCTCGTTGACGGTTACCGCTGCGTTTTTGATATAGCTGGCATGGCCGATAAAGGCGTTGTCGGAGCCGGTCGGTTCGGAGTTGGCGCTCCAGTTGGCCGCGTTGGACCAGTTGTTGGCGCTTCCTCCGCCACCGTCCCAGAATCGGTCCGTGGCGCCGGCGTCAACCGCCCCAAGCAGCAGGGCGCACGCCGAAAGACAGACGATTGGATGAAAGAAAGGGCGCACAGATTTCTCCGTTTGTCCTATTATATATCAGGTCGCCCCGTACTTGACAAGGTTGTCGGAAAGGCGGACAAAGAGCGACGTGCCGTGTTGTCAGGTAATGGCCGGGAGCTTCAAAAATCGGGAACTGAAGATTCCTGCTGATTTTTTCTCGTTTTTAACTTACATTAAGAGATTGTGTCGGGGGCGGTTCCCGAATAAGGACAACGCAATGCAGAACATCGACTGGAAAAATTTGGGATTCAAGTACATGGACACGCGCTGCCACATTCGCTATATGTGGC
>JBIIYJ010000535.1:0-2596 GCA_044346855.1 Kiritimatiellia bacterium | reverse complement strand
CGGATCGCAAGTGGAGGTCGTGGATTTTGGCGGGGGAATGAGCCTGGTGCCCCTGTTGCCGCATCCCATCCGCGCCGCCCGGGGTCTGCTGAAACGCGGCAAGGGATTGACCGGCGCCTTGCTTTCGGAACGGGCCGCGGAGCGCAAGCATGAAGCCGGCCGATAAGGTGGTCCTGGATTCGTTCGCGCTTCTGGCTTTCCTGGCGGATGAACCGGGGGCTGACAAGGTGAGCGAGATATTCGAGCATGGCCGCCGGCATGCCGGCTCCGTGTGGATGTCCGTCATTAATCTGGGCGAATGCCTGTATATCATCGAGCGTGAACGGGGGCTTGCCGCGGCGCATCGCGCGATCGCGGCCGTCAGGCAGTTGCCCGTCACCGAGGCGGGCGCGGATCGTGAACGGACGTTTAACGCCGCGCATATCAAGGCGCATCATAAGCTGTCATTCGCCGATGCTTTTGCGGTTGCGCTGGCGCAGGAAAAGTCCGCCTCGGTGGTGACCGGCGATCCGGAATTCGCCCAGGTGGAGTCGCTGGTTCCTGTGCTGTGGCTTCCGAGATAGGGGAATGCCCATGAATCGTGCGAGATACATTGAAGCGCAGGCGCCTGTCCTGCCCCAACATCCTTCGCAGAGCCCCCGCAGCTCCGGAGGAGGAGGGAGGTCGCCGAGTTGATTCGGCATCGGGAAGAGTCACCACGGATCACAGGCATGTGGTCTGTCAAGCGGTTCTCATTAAAAGTGCAAGCACCTCCTTTTCAAAAGCCAAGCTGGATGAATAACCCAGCTGCCGGATCCTCGGCCTGCCGATTTCGCCAACGATCTTATGGATCTTTATTCGGATGCTGGGGGTTGCCTCCGTTAGCTGGGTGAAGGCCCCTTGGAGCAGATACCAGACGCTAACAACCAGTTTGCGGGCCAGGCCGGCAACGGCGATATTGGCGCCTTTGCGCATCTTCAAGGCAACGGCCCATTTGTGGGTGGGCCCGCTACCGGAGCGCAGGATGCTTTGCGCGGCCTGGATCAGAAGCGCCCGGACATCCTGTCGACCGTAGTGGCTGAGCGGCCCATTGCCACCGCTCTTGCCGCTGCAACTGACGATCGGATTGAGGCCGAAGAAGGCAACCAGCTTCTTGGGGTTTTCAAAGCGGGTGATGGTGCCGATAAAGGCGGCCAAGGCGAACGCTACCTTGTCGCGGATGCCCAGGAGCCGGGTCATCTTAAGGACGTCGGGATTGCAGCTGACCTCTTCCGCGATCCGGGCACTTAACCGCTTACGCTGTTGTTCGGCGTGTTGGAACGATTGCAGTTGCTCCTCCAGCACCGTCTTTTGCATGGGCGTCCAGGAGCGCAGGGCCAGTAGCGCCTTCAAGGCGTCCTTGCCCGCCAGCTTTAATCCCCTGGGATTCCGTTGGCACTGCCCGTTTAGAAAGGCCCAGATCCGGTTGCGAGCACGGACGCTGTCGCGGACGGCGTTCCGATGCAGGAAAAACAACTCACGTCTCTCGGCGGCCTTCCCGTCCGGGATCCAGACCGAACGGGCCAGGCCGCTGAGATAAACGCGGGCTATTTTGATCGCATCGATCCGATCCGTCGCGCAGTAAGCCTTGCCGACCTTGCCCACGGCCTGGCTTTCCAGGATGACGGGACGAAGGCCAATGGCCAGGAGCCGCTCCGCGACCTTGAAGCTGTTTCCGCTCGCTTCCAGGGCCACCAGATCGCCCGCTTGCACCGCCCGCTGCAGGACTCTCTCGAGATCCTTCAGCCCGACCCGGTCCTTGACCCATTCCACCTTGGCCTCCATCGCGTTCAGTCCGCAAAGGCATGCGGCACTGAACATCGTTGGATGCACATCCAACCCGATCACTTTTCCTACTTGCGTTTCGGTTCCCATTGTTGTTTCCTTTTCCCTGGAACACGCGGGAGCAGGCGGACACGTTGCATACAGGCATACGGGGTTGCAGCCCCACGTGGGTGATTTCCGCCGGCGCTCAAACACTGATGCGGAGAGTTCTCCAGTGTGATCCTCGAGCGTCTCCCATGTCGCCCCAGTGAGTGTATCACTTCACCCACTGGCCGATACGATGCTCCCGCGGTTCCCCCTTTGTAAATTCATTTCTTGGAGACCACATTACCAACACCGATCACGGATAAGAGCCCTGTATTAGACGAAGCGTCACTACAGGGTGTTCCCCGCGCCCCGAGGGAGAGAAGAGGCGGAACGCCCCGCGCCCCCGGACACTGAACATCGTTCAATGGTGGATGTTCGACGTTCGTTTCTCAGCGAGACCTATATGGCTCGACATAAAGGCTCCGACGGCGTAGTCTGGGCCAATGAAGACAGCCCTTTTACTGGTCTTTTTCGCTTTTTGCCTGTCATCGCAGGCCTCCGCAGCCGAATCCAACCCGATATACTTCGTCCAGCTCACGGACACCCATCTGGGCGTGATCGACCACGAAAAGGTGGTCGGTCAGATGGTGGACGCCATCAACTCCCTGCCGTTTCCCCTGGCCTGCGTGGTGGTGACGGGCGATCTGGCCATGGACAATTTCGACAAGCCGGCTGTCCGGGAGGCGGCCACCTCGCTGCTGGGGCG
>JBIIYJ010000214.1:0-9411 GCA_044346855.1 Kiritimatiellia bacterium | reverse complement strand
CGTTCATGAACGCCTTGAGCCGGTCGTAGGTCGGGTCGTTCTGGGGATAGCCGACGCGGGTGTAGACGGCGGGCCGGTCCATTTCCTCGTGCCGGTAACATCGGATCAGGCGTTCGCGCCGCGTCATGCCGCTCTCCTTGTTCGTAAATTTTAATTATCGCGAAAGCACCGGCATTGCGCCAGCGAAATCGGAGCGCCGGGAGGGGGGGTGCGGGTTCAGGGTTCGGGGTTCGGGAATACCAAGCCAGTCGCATGAAAGAGAGATTGCGATTTTCGTTCCGCTATTCGCTATCAGCTATTCGCTATTCTTCAAGGGGCCACGGGTCAGGAGACCCGTGCCACGCCATTCGCAAAACGTGGATGTCAAGCGCGGCCGGAGTGATGACGATGAGGGTTCAGGGTTCGGGGTTCAGGAAGCCAAGCCAGTCGCATGAAAGAGAGATTGCGATTTTCGTTCCGCTATTCGCTATCAGCTATTCGCTATTCTTCAAGGGGCCACGGGTCAGGAGACCCGTGCCACGCCATTCGCAAAACGTACTTCAGGTGGGGTTACTGCCCACCTCCCGCGCGGCCCGGGCGCTGGTACACTGACGGTGTCAACACAAGGAGATCGTCATGGAAATGGAACACAATCCCGTGGGGTGGTTTGAGATACCGGTCGTCGACCTGGACCGGGCCGTGGCCTTTTACGAACACGTCTTCCAGATCACCATGGTCGAGCAGCCCAAGGGGCGCTACGAAATGGCCTGGTTTCCGATGAAGGAAAAGGCCTACGGCGCCTGCGGCACGCTCATCATGGGCGAAGGGCAGACCCCCTCGCCCAACGGCGTGCTGGTCTATTTTTCCGTGCCCGACGTGGAGGCCACCCTGATGCGGGTGGAGGAGCGCGGCGCCCGCGTGCTCCAGCGGAAAACCTCCATCGGCGAATTCGGCTTCATCGGCGTCATCGTCGACACCGAGGGCAACCGAATCGGCCTGCACTCCCGGGTCTGACTAATTGCCCGCCGCGGCCTCGGCGGCCTTTTCCCGGGCTTCGCGCATCCGCCGGAGGGCCTCGGTGTCGCCGGGGCTCCGCGCGGCGGCCTTCCCGAACCACTCCGCCGCCTCCGCATACCGCCCCTGCCGCTCCCGCGCCGCCCCCAGGTTGAAGGCGGCCGCGGCGCTCTCCGGCCTCGCCGCCAGGGCCTTCTCGTACCACGCCGCCGCCTCGTCGATCCGGCCCAGCAGGAACAGGGCGCTGCCCAGGTTCGACAGCGCCTTGTCGTCCCCGGGCTTCAGCGCCGCGCTTTTCTCTAAAAAAGGTACGGCCTCCGCCGGCCGCCCGAGCTGGAGCAGCGCCCCGCCCAGGTTGGCCTGCGCCTCGGCGTACCCGGGCTTCAACTCCACCGCCGCGGCATACTGCGCGGCCGCCTCCTCCCACCGCTCCAGCGAGGCGAGAACCGCGCCCAGGTTGTTGCGCGCGGAGGCGCCCCCGGGATTCAGCTCCACCGCCCGCAGGGCGTGTGCCAGCGCCTCGGCCCGCTTTCCCGCCCGGTGCAGAACCGCCGCCAGGTTGCTCTCGATCATGGGATTGGGCCCCGTCACGGCCAGCGTCCGCCGGAACAGCCGCTCCGTGCCGGCCCAGTGCCCGGTCTGCAGCCACGCGCCGGCGGCCAGCGCCAGCACCGCCGACAAGGCCGCCCAGACCGCCGGCCGCCGCCACGCGGGCCGCGTCTTCACCCGTTCGCCAATCTCCCACGCCAGGGCCAGCGCAATGCCGGTCATCGGCAGATACGTGTAGCGGTCGGCCCAGGCATGACTCCCCACGCGGATGATCCCGCTCACCGGCAGCAGGCACACGCCATACCAGAGCCAGCCTGCCGCCAGCCAGGGCCGGGTCCGCCAACAGGCGAAAACCAGGACGGTGACGGCGGACAGCCCCGCCGCGCTCAACGCCACGGGGCCGGCAGGCCAGGCATCCTGCCAGGGATAAAACGGGGCCAGCCCCGAGGGCCAGACCATCTTGACCAGGTACCAGCCCGCTGCCAGCACGGCCGTGACCAGGCGGAACCAGAGCGGCCCCGGGTCCGCCGGAATGGCCCCGCTCCGCTGCTGGGCCAGCACGGCCACCGCCGAAAAGGCAAGAGCCGGCGCCAGGTAGAGACTTTTCTCCAGAAGCTGCGACCGCCATCCGATCCGGCGCCGCAGCGGCCAGTAATCGAGGATCAGGAGCAGCAGCGGAAGCGTGACCAGCATGGGCTTGGCCGCCAGGCTCAGCAGCGTCCACGCCAGCGACACGGCCAGCCACCGGCCCCCCCCGCCCCGCGCATGCCTCACATACGCCAGCAGCGCCAGCAGCCCCAGGCAGGTGCTCAGCACATCCTTGCGCTCCGCCACCCAGGCAACCGATTCGACGTGCAGCGGATGCACGGCGAACACCGCCCCCACCCAGGCGCTGCGCCAGACCGAGCCCGTCAGCCGATGCAGGAGACCGAAAAGCAGGACCGCGTTCAACGCGTGCAGGATCACGTTGGTGAGATGATACCCCCGCCCGTCCAGGCCATAGACCTGGTAATCCGCCAGCAGGGAAAGCCAGGTCACCGGATGCCAGAAGGCGGCATACAGCGTGGTCCACGCCCACCGCCAGCCGGCCAGGCTCAATCCAAGCCGGATCGAGGGATTGTTCGTCACGTAGATATCGTCATCGAATTCGACAAACCCATAGCCGAACGTCCGGGAAAAAACGGCCAGCGTCAAAAGCGCCAATACCGCCGCCAACCCCGCGATGATGACACGCCTGTTCATATAGTGTGTTGTACGCGCCTGTTTACAACTGCCATAGGGGGTGAAAACCCCCTATCAACGCCTCATCCATCAACCGGTTGTCAACAACATCCTTAACCTCAACCGACTGCGATCAAACCACTTGCGACGTTATCAACAACTCGCGGCTCCGTTGTTTACAATCCCGGCCGGCTCCCTTCCGGATTGAAGATAAGCTGTCAACAGGAGGCCAGCTCGCGGCTTTCCCAGCGCCCGTCGGCGAGGCGCACCCGAAGCTTGGCCTGGCAGGGCTTGAGGGCGAAGAGCTTGAACCGGTTGCGCTTCAGGTCGTAATGCAGTTCGGCCACCCGGTTGATGCTTTCCAGTTCGACCTCGAAATGGCGGGTCCGGATAAAACCGGCGACCATGAAAAGGCCTTTTTCGGGAATGGCGGCCGGCGTGGGTTCGGTCTGGATGAACGCCTCGCCGGTCTTCAGCCGGAACTCGGTCTGGGCGGGCGTGCTGCCGCCGTAATGGCCCGGATGGCCGACGCCCTTCAACTCATAGTAGGTCACCAGGTAACCCTTGCCGGCCCGGCGGGCGGCGTCCACGTAGGCGCGGGACTGCTCCGCCGGCACGCGCCGGTCGCTGTCCCCGTGGATGATCAGCAGGGGCGCGCAGAGATTGCCGGCGGTGGTCACGCCGCCGCGGCTGGCGTACGCCTCGGGATCGAGCTCCGGGGTGGTGCCCATCCAAACGTCCATCTCGTCGCGGAACTCGCCGACCTTGTCGTTCCGGTACCACAGGCCGTAATCGCCGATGCCGCACTCGGCGCGGGCGCGGCAGAAGAAGTCGGGAAACTTGCCCACCAGCCCCATCACGTTCCCGCCGCCGCCGCTGCCGCCGATCAGGGTCACCAGATCGGGATACAGGATGGAATCCGGATAGGTCCGCCGGGCGAAGTCCACGGCGTCAACCACATCCTGCAGCTCCCAGCCGTTGCAGTCGGGCTTGCCGCCCGAATCCCCGCGCCCGCGCATCTCCACGGCGATCGTGAACCAGTCGGGGTCGGCGGTTTCGGTCGGGACGTTGTCGGAATGGGCCTGCTTGATCTGTCCGTGCCAGCCATGGGTGGTGACGAGCAGGCGCCGCGGCTCGGCCGGAACCCGGAAATCGGCGTAGAGGGTCAGGTCCGGTTGAACCGAAGAGGGGTACGGCAGGTACATGGTCGCGCTCCGGGCTAGAGGTTGAAGAGCCGCCGCGCCGTGCCTCCGAGGATCGCGCGCTTGGCCTCATCCGGGATGCGGGCGTACAGGATCTTGCCCGCCTGCTGGCTCAGCGAAAACGTGGGCGCGTCCGAGCCCCATACGATCTTCCCCGGCCCGGCGTGCTCCACGAAATATTCGATCATGTTCGTGTGCTCGCGGGAGTAGGTCAGGTCGAGGTAGAAGTTCGGGATCCTCTTCCCCATATCCACATAGGGCTGGTAGGCGAACCCGCTGCCCGCGTGGCCGGCCAGGAACGGCACATCCGGGTTGCGTTCGGCGGCCTTGTCGAGCCCGGTCACCTCCCCGCCCCACGTGTGAGCCAGGACCGGCAGGCGCCGCTCGCGGGCGAAGGCGTAGACAGGGTCGAACAGCGGATGGTCGAACCGCGTGCCCACCTGGTAGAGCTTGATGCCCTTGAACACGGGATTCCGGAAGCACCGTTCCAGCTCCGACGCGATCAGCTCGGGATACTGGCCGCTGACGTGGCAGTAGGCGAAGATCCGGCCGGGATAGCGCGCGGCGGCCGCCGCGGCCTGGTCGTTGCCCCGGGAAATATCGCCGTACAGCCCTTCCACCGAACTGACGAGCTGGACCTCCACGCCCACGCGATCCATCTCCCACACCTGCCGCTCCACGGAGGCGCTCAGGTACGGCGCGAAATTGCCGACGTGCGCATGCGCGTCGAAAACGGGAAAATCGAGCTTGCGGCCCTGGCGGGCGAAATCGATCAGCGGCTGACTCATGGCTTCGCCTCCTCGAGCAGGGTCCGGATGTTGCCGCCCAGGATCGCCTCGCGTTCGGCGTCGGAAATGTCGGCGTAGAACAGGTTGGCCAGCAGCCCGCCGGGCGAAAAGAAGGGAAGGCCGGAGCCGAAGACGAGCCGCTCGGCGGGAAATTCGCGCAGGAAGCGGTGCGGGGAATCGGCCGGAATGTAGTACTGCCCCACGCACAGGCGCAGTTCGCCATGCCGCTTAAGAAGCGGGTACAGCCACTGGTCCTCCATGTAGCTGCAGCCGGCCAGAACCAGCCGAAGGCCGGGCCAGTCGCGCAAAAAGGTCGCCACGTCCGCGGGCGTCGTGGTGTCGCGGTTAAGGAGCACCGGCAGGCGGCGCGCCACGCAGGTTTCCAGCAGCTCGCCGTACATCTCGCGGACCGGCAGATGGGCCTGGGGCATGAACCAGACGGCGCGGGAGCCCGCCGCCCGCATGGCGTCGAGAAAGTCGGGGATGGCGGGCTCGTCGGCGTGCGGATAGGGGGTGATGGCGAAAACCGGCATGAAGCGCGGCTCCTTGGCGGCCTGCTCCGCCAGCAGCGCGTTGCCGTGCAGCGCGTTGCCGCCGCCGCTGGTGAAATTGGCGTGCGTCAGGGCGCGGGCGATGCCGAAGTGATCCATGAGGTTCAGGATGTCTTCGGGTTTCCAGGGCAGAAGCCGGTCCCGCTTCTGCCAGGGGCCGATTCCGCAAAAGGCGTCGATGATTTCCATGTCACTCCTATTATAGCGGGGGCCGCAGGCTGCCAACCGTGGCCGCCGGCGTCCCGATCACGCCCTCGGGCCGCGAGCCGAAACTTCGGACCAGCATGTACAGGCCGATCAGGATCATGAACACGGCGAAAATCCGGGTCAGCGACAGGTTCGAGAGCTTCTTGAGCCAGTCGGCCGCGAACCAGGCGACCAGCGCGGAGGCAACCGCCGTCGAAGCCACCACCTTCCAGTCCACCAGCTGGTTGCCGGCGTTCTTGATCGTGGCGACCAGGGAGGTGACGATCACGATGGCCAGCGACGTGGCCACCGCGGTCTTCTGCCCCATGTGCAGCAGCAGCGCGAAGGCGGGCACCATGAACACCCCGCCCCCCACTCCGCAAAGCCCGGCAAGCACGCCGGCCACGGCGCCGATCAGCGAACCGATCACCCAGACTGGCATGGCGCCTCCGGTGTTCCTACAGGACGAAGCAGTTGTGATACCCGATGGCGGAAAACCCGTCCAGCGGATCCTTGCCCAGCGACATGTTGAAGCTGCCGGTCAGGACGGGCCGGCCCAGCACGCCGATCAAATCCGCACACAGCTTCGCGTAGCGGGGCCGGAAATAGGCGCGGGTTTTGGCGTCGTTCCAGATCCGGCTGGCGCGGACCGGCCGGCCGTTCATGAGGAAGCAGTAGTTCAGCGACTCGTCCACCGTCATCCACCCCTCCGGCAGCAGGACTTCCGTCACCACGTGGCCGTACTTCTTCTTCTGGTTGGAGGCGAAAACCAGGCGGGAGGGAATGCCCAGCACCTGGGTCAGGGCGCACAGCACGCGCGCCTGCTCGTTGCACCAGCCGTAGCCGGACACGATGAGCTCCTCTTCGTCCAGGTCGCGGTCGGGCGGCAGGGGCTTCCCGGTATCCCGCTTGTAGAATCCGGCCCACTTCACCTCGCTTGCCACGAAGGCGGTCAACTTCTGCACCTTCTCAAGCGGCGTCTTCGACCCGAGCGCCAGGCGTTTGGCCAGGGCCTCCAGGCTGGGGCGGCTGCCCGTTGCATACGGAAGACGGCCGCCCGTATACTTGTCGTAAACGAAGGCCTCACCCACATCGGCCAGGTCAATGTAGTTCAGGGATTGTTCCAGATCCACCCCTGCCACGCCAGGCAGAAACCGCTTGTCGATCGTGCGCATCCGTTCCTCCTTGGAAAATGAATCCTCATTAAACCACGCCGTCCTCTTGTTTACAAGACTGCTAATCCAAGGGGAATCACCGGCAGAAAAAAGGTTTGACTCCTTTTAGACAAATGCCTATAACCCCCTCAAACTGCGTGTTTTGCTATATAGCAACGGGGGGTACTATGAAAAGCGTGCTGGCACTGGTCGGAGCGGGTCTCATGGCGGCCGGAAGCGTCCTCGGGCAGGGGTCGCAGATTGTGATTGAGGACAACTTCACCGACAACATGCGGAACACGCTCATCTGGCGGGCGAAAGGACAGAACGGGGGGGCGCTGACCGAGAGGAACGGACGCCTTTATTATGCCTCTCCCTCTGTGCCCGGCTCCGCCAGCTTGATCGCGAAATCGCAATACCTTCTGGACTACGGCAACTCGATGTCCCTCTCGGCGATCATCAACTCCGCACCTCGGCTGACCTGGAGCCAGGCGGACTCCTTCGGCCTCGGCCTGGGTTTCTACAACCAATTCCCCAATCCTCAACGATGGGTGCGCGTCTGCGTGGTGCAGAGCATGGGCTATTATTTTGTCTATGCTGAGTGTTTCACGGGGACCTCCATAAAATACCGCTCGTTCCCGATCAGCCCCACAACCCGCGCCGCCCTGAGCCTGCGCTACAGCACCCTGTCGGGACTGATCTATGTCGTCCACGAGCCCATCGGCGGCGGGGCGGTTGAGATCGGCCGGGTTCCCCTCAACAAATGGTGGGGGCTCAACATCGGCGAAGTACCCACGCTGGTTCCGGCTGTCATGGCGCACTCCTCGGTTCCCGTGGGCTTTGCAAACAAGCTCTTTGCGGACGATGTCGTCGTGAGAATCGATACCATTCTCTAAGCCGGCAGCCCCGCCGTTCACGCGAATGCCCCGGGATGACTAAGATCTCCGGAGCAATCGTTATATCAACCGCCTCCGACGACGAATGTGCGGCTTTACATTCGGCTCTGGTAAAATTATACTTTTATTCGTGCAGCATAAAGGGGATCCATCATCATGCGCGTATTGCTTGCCGTTTACCTGCTTCTGACAGCGGGAGCCGCCCTCGCCCAGACCAATCCGGTCGTTGACACCGAAGCCGAACCCGTCTTGCGGGCGCTCGCCGACTTCTACCTGAAGGCCCCGTCATTCAAGGTCGATATGGAGGCCGACACCCGGATCGTGTCAGAGGACATGAAACAGGAATTCACCACCCACGCCGTCCTGTCCGTTAAAAAACCCAACAAGCTGGCCCTCACCGTCCGCAACAGCATGATCGGCAGCATGCTCCTCGTCTGCGATGGCGTCACCATCACCACCTACCTCCCGGGGGCCAACAAATACACCGTCAAGCCCGCGCCCGATTCACTCGAGAAAATGTCGCGCGAAATGGGCGCCTCCTCCCCCGCCTGCCTCCCCGTCATCTCCGCCCTGATCGAGAGTGATCCCTATGCCGCCCTCATCAACCAGGCCTCCCGCATCCGCTACGCCGGCCGCGAAAAGAGAGGCGGCGTCACCTGCCACAAACTCACCTTCACCCATGACGAGTTCGACTGCGACGCCTGGATCCGCACGGGTCCCCAGCCTCTGCTGGAGGCCATCAAGCCCAGCCTCGCCAAGCTCGGGGCCGCCGGCAAGCTGCCGCCCGGAATGAAAGCCGATGCCGTCCTGACGCTTTCCAACTGGGATCTCTCCACCAACATGCCGGACGCCCTGTTCAAGCTCGACCTGCCGGCGGACGCGCAGAAAACCGAAGCGCTCATCCCCGGCATGGGCGAAATGGAAGCGGATGACGAGGAGCCAGACCCCGGCGAGGCGCTCCGCCTCAAGCCCGCCCCCCTCTTCAAGCTCGGCCTGCTGGGCGGCGGCGAGTTCGACCTGGCCGCCCAAAAAGGAAAGTCCGCGGTCGTGCTCTGCTTCTGGACCACCTGGGCCGGCCCCTGCCGCCAGGCGCTGCCCGTGCTGGAGACCATCGCCAACGCCTACAAAGGCAAACAGGTCGCCGTGCTGCCCGTCAACCCCCAGGAATCCGAGGAGTCCATCCGCGAATTCCTAAAAACAGCCGGCTTGACCCTGGCCGTGGGGCTCGACAAGGAAAGCGACGTGGCCGAGCGATACCAGGTGGCCGGAATTCCCCAGATCGTCATCATCGACAAGGCCGGCATCGTGCGCGAAGTCTACATGGGCTATGACCGGGAACTCGAGCAGGACCTGCGCCGCCAGCTCGACCTTCTCACCCTTCCCGAGCAGCCCCTTTAACCTAACGGCTGAACCCGAGCTGCGTCATCATTTCATCGGGCGACCGGTAACTCGTCCCCACCTTGTCGAATGCGCCCCAGTGGCTCAATTGTACCGGAATGAGCCAGGCGCCCGACTCGATCACCTCGCCCTTCCGCAGCGCCCCCGTCCGCGGATCGCCGTCCGGCACGCAGAGGGTCGGATCGCTTAAAAAGCTGCCGAACGGCTCGCAGATCGCGCGCGCAGCCTCGTCCAGCACCTCCCGGGATGTCAGCTCCACCGGAGGCCCCTTCCGGCTTTTCGGCGGGGTCGAGGTCAGCTTCAGGAAATAGCCGCCGTACGGGTTCTTCACCACATCGGCCACGCAATAGGTCAGCCCCGCGGGAAAGGGCAGGAAGAAAAACCGGCCGCGGGTCGGATGGGCCAGCCCTTGTTTCGCCAGCCCGGCCAGGAGCTCCTCGCGCTGCGCCGGCGTCAGCTCGGGATTCTTGACG
>JBIIYJ010000534.1:0-2605 GCA_044346855.1 Kiritimatiellia bacterium | reverse complement strand
CGACAACCTGCTGTGCGGGGATCCCTTCCGGGAGGCCGCCTGGGGGGAGGTTGCCTGCCTTGCCGCCGCCCTGCTGGGGGGGCTGTTCCTGGTCTGGGTCACGGCCGCGCGCCGGTTCAGCGTGTCCCTGGCCCTGCTGCTGGTCCTGCTGGCGGGAAGCGTTGCGCTGTCTTTGGTGTTGGCGGCGCAATGGCGGCTGATCCTCTCGCCCGTCCCGTGCGCCCTGACCTGGTTCGCCGCCTACCTGGCCGCGGCGGGCGTGCGTTTCCGGGGGGAGGAGCACGGCCGGCGCCAGGTCCGGGCCCTGTTCGGGTCCATGGTGTCCGGCCAGGTGCTGCAGTACATGGAGCGGCACCCCGAATCCGTGTCGCTGACGGGGCGGCGCTGCGAGGTGACCTGCCTCTTCACCGACCTGGCGGGGTTCACGAGCATCGCGGAGCGGATGGATCCCGGGACGCTGTCGCGCCTCATGAACGCCTACCTGACGCCCATGACCGACCTGATCCTCGAGGAGGGCGGGTTCGTGAACAAGTACGTGGGCGATGCGATCATGGCGGTGTGGGGTATCCCGTACGCCATGCCCGACCATGCGGTGCGCGCCTGCCGCGCCGCACTGGCGTGCCAGCGGGAGCTGGCGCAGCTGCGGCCCCGCCTGAAGGAGGAGTATGGCGCCGAGATCCACATGCGGATCGGGCTCGAGACGGGCGAGGTGACGGCCGGCAACATGGGCTCCGCGCGCCGGTTCGAGTATACCGTGATGGGCGACACCGTGAACCGCGCCAGCCGGTTCGAGGGGCTGGGCAAGGAGTTCGGCGTCGGCATCATCATCGGCGAGCGGCTGAAAAACGCCATCGGCCCCGCCTTCAGCACCCGCAGTCTTGGCAAGGTCACCGTCAAGGGCAAGAGCGAGGCCGTGGAGGTGTTCGAATTGGTGGGGATGAAGGAATAGGGGGCGGAAGAGGGGGAGGAAGAGGGTTCAGGGTTCGGGGTTCAGGGTTCAGGGAAGAAGTGATCGGTGATCAGTGGCCGGAATAGGTCCTATAGGACTTATAGGTCCTATCGCCCCGAACCGTGAACCGTGAACCGTTGAACCCTGAACCGTTGAACCGTGAACCGTTGAACCCTGAACCGTGAACCGTGAACCGTTGAACCCTTGAACCCCGAACCGGGCACCAGAGACCTGCCTTGAAGCGCGGCAGGTCACGGTACCCGGCTTCGCCCTGAACCCTGAACCCTCTTCCCCTCTTCTTACAGCTTCCGCATGAACTGGAAGATGGCGTCGTTGATGCCGGGGAGGCCTTCGTGGCCGAAGTCGGGGTAGACGGCCAGGGACTTCTTGGAGGTGATCTTGTTATAGGCGGCGAACTGGGTGGACGGGGGGCAGATGGTGTCCATGAGGCCCACGCCCATCAGGACCTCGCCGCGGATGCGGGGGGCCAGGAACTGGCAGTCGATGTAGCCGAGCTTGGTGAAGATGGCCTCTTCGCGCTCGTGGCGGGGATCGAACAGGCGGAAGTAGTTCTTCAACTCCTGGTAGGCGTCCTTGGCCTGGTCCATTTCCCAGACGCGGCGGTAGTCGCAGAGGAAAGGATAGAGCGGCGCGGCGCGCTTGATGCGGGGCTCCAGCGAGGCGCAGGCGAGGGTGAGCCCGCCGCCCTGGCTGCCGCCCGTGCAGCCGACCCGCTCCGGGTCCACCTCGGGCAGGCCCATGACGATCTTGGCCAGCTGGGCCGTGTCCAGGAAGATGTTGCGGAAGGTCATCTTGTCGGGGGTGTCGTCGATGCCGCGGATGATGTGGCCGTTGAGCGTGGGGCCGTGCAGGCTGGTGCGGTCTTCCGACAGGCCTCCCTGGCCGCGGCAGTCCAGCGCCGCCACGACGAAGCCCTCGGCCGCGTAGCCGAGCTGGCTGATCCAGTCGCCGCAGTTCCCGGAATAGCCGTGGAAAAGAAGCACGGCCGGGCATTTGCCCTTGAGGACGCGGGGCTTCCAGAACTTGGCATGGATGCGGGAGCCCCCGACGCCGGTGAAGAACAGGTCGAAGCACTGGGCGAACGAGGTTTCGAACGCGGCCGGCTTGAATTCGACCTGCGGGTCCACGGCGCGCATCTCGACCAGGCTGCGATCCCAGAAGGCGTCGAAATCGACTGGCTTGGGATTGCGGCCCTGGTAGGTCTTCAGCTGGTCCATCGGCATGTCGATCAAGGGCATGGAATCATCTCCTTAATAATCCGCCGAACATAATCAGCCGGCACGCTATTGTCAACATCAGTGAGTTTCGGAACGAAAAAATAGAAATGGTCACGCGGAGCAGCGGAGAACGCAGAGTAGAAAAGAACTGAATAATGGATTTGTCTTCTCAGCGGCTCCGCTCCTCCGCGTGAGAATCCGGGCTGAAATATATCGAAAAAGTAGTATGATATGCATCTACCCGGGTAGAATTTTTGAGGTGTTCACGTCCTGATGTCGATTTGACTCTTTGTATTGGCTTGCCTGTAACTCAAGTGCTCGTGAACGAACATAACTTCCGCTGGAAAAGACGGCTTGAATCTGGAAATCAGGAAATCAGGAAAGGAAGAACCGAATAGGACCTTCCTGATTTCCTGAG
>JBIIYJ010000030.1:0-28398 GCA_044346855.1 Kiritimatiellia bacterium | reverse complement strand
GTCCTACGGCTTCCACGACTTCAGCTACTTCTGCCTGAAGATCCTGGACGCTACAGGCACGCTTCCGCCACTCTCAAGTCTAACAACCCACAGTTATGCGGAATGAACCCATTTTTATCTCCCACGTCCTGGCTCTGGCTGCGAGCTTTGCGATCTAGCCAGCAGCCGGTGGATGGGATGGGTTTCCATTGGTTCGTCTTTTTTTGTTCACCACTCGGTTTATGAAACACATTACCATGTATCCAAGCCCCACAGCAGCTATGCTGTTAACTGCGACAAATGGGTATGGATGCGTATCAAATAGCCTTCTTCCGTTGTTCCGGATGTGGTCATGAGTGGCCATGAGTAAAGGCTGCCAAGTCACCAGCATGACATTTGTCCAGATAGCCTGTGTCACCTTTGGCCTGTCCTCGGCTTGCATAAAACCAAGCCCAAAGAGCACACCAAAACTATACAGCGTGAGGAAGGCATGAATGATTGTTAATCCGACTAGTATTGACCACTTCTTCATTATCATGCCCAACGATCAGAATGACCGTTTTCAGGAAGGCCGTCCGAGGCCTTTCTGAAATACGGGTCAATTCTTTGGTTTGCTTGTCCTCTCTGATTCCAGCGACTTCATTGCTGCATCGAAAATGGGTTCGTACTTCTGCTTCACCGGACTTGCACAAGTCGCTGTGATTACGATTACACGTTCGGCATCTTGGATCAGGTAGTGAAAGACAGCGAGAGGGAGGGTATCCTTTGTCTCACGGCTGGCCGTGATCTTGCCGCCGGTCAGTCCGGAATCCGTTGCGAAGTCGCTCTGCTGATCGACACCATAGGACCGATGGTTGCCCTGATTAGTTTCAATCACCTCTTGCGTAACATTACTGACAGAGCCGGCCTTGATGAAGTCAACAAAGAGATTCGGTTTGGATCCGAAATCGGGTTCGCCTGAAACGATGATGAAGTCGATTCCGGCAAGCTTGGTGCGGAACCAGCCGTCCGGTGTGACGAACGAGAAGCCCCGGCGGGTTGTTTCAGCCTGCTAGCGGGGATCGGCTGCTTGTCGCCGCATCCAGCTAGCACGACAATGGCCAAGATTGCGAGTACGATTCGTTTCATGTCTTCAAGCCAACGGCCCCCTCTTTGGCTGAGCGAGCTTCGAGCGATAGCCAGCAGAGGGTAGTTGGGGCTCCTCAATCATCGAACAGTTCTGTGTTGCTGAGTTTGTCGTCGGTGAAGTGTGCTTGGAAATTGGCGAAAGGGAACGAGGGATGGGGCGAATGATTGAGCGTGAAACTTCCCGGCTTGTCGTAGGCGAAAACAGACGTGGGCTTACCGAGCGCCTTCTCAACGTCTGCGAGAGACTGGCCGACAAGGCCATGTTCCTGAACGATCTGATCGCATCGATTATTGAAGCGCACGACTTGAGGGCCATGGAAACAAACATCGCAAATAACGTAAGCAACGGTGGTGATCGCAACCACCAGAACCAGTCCCACGATTATGATTGATCTTCTCTTGATCATCATCTCTTGCCCCAACAACCCCGATCTGCGTGAGCCGCGCCAGCGGCGATACGCAGCATCAGGTCGTTCGAAGCATCATCGTCTATCTTGTCTTTGAAGCCAACCCCAAAAATGGTTCTGCTGGCAATGGTTCTGCTTTGTCTTTGTTCTGGTTTCAGCGGCTGCTTTAAAGAAAGGCTGAATCTTTTTTTGGTAATCATTTTAGCTCGAACGTTGACGGTCACCCTGAACCCCGCTAGCAGTGAAAGGGTGCGACGCCGTGTTCGCATTCCTATTTGTACGTGAATATTCCTGGCACGATCATCCGCGATGTCCCAACGTCGGCTGGTCCGTTCGTCCGGAGGTCGGGAAAGACCATGAATCCCCATGAGTCGCCAATCCCTCCGGTGGACAAGACGATGTTGATTCTCTTCTCTTCAAACAGGACAAATCGGGGATGGAGGGCTTGAATGGCAGTCCTCCATTTCTCTTTGGGGTACGGACCTGCCGGTGCGGTATCGGAGATGACGGTGCACTCTCCGAGGAGGGCATTCGGTTCGGCCACCGTTGGCCAGCGGGGTCGTTGCTGAAGAATCGGAATGAACAAGAGCATCCCGACTGCAAGAACCACGATCCCGATTATCCATCCGATCTTCTTCATTTTCATCATTCGAACGCCTTTAGTCTGCGTGAGCTGCGCTAGCGGCGATACGCAGGAGCAGATCGTTCGAGGCATCATCGTCTTTCCTGTCTTCGAAGCCAATCCCAAAAATGGTTCTGCTGGTAATGGTTCTGCCTTGTCTTTGTTTTGGTTTCAGCGGCTGTTTAAAGGAAAGGCAGAATCATTTTTTGTCAGAATCATTTTAGTTCGAACGTCACGGCTGTGGCGCGGGTTTCCCGTCGCCACCAGCCGATGGTTGGGCCGGATTGTCGTTCAAAAAAAGATCCCCGTCACACGGAGCGATGGTGTGAACGCGTGCGCGTTTGCCGGTCGCGCGGCTGCTTCGCGGCTCGGCGAAGGTGATGGTCACAGGTTGATTCCCCATCGGATTGTAGACGGCCGTCCCATTGGCAAATTCTCTCGTCATGGCGCCATCAGGACGCGTCACGCCAGTTGCCGCTACCCTGCCGAGCCGCCGTTCCCAGAACGGATACCAGTCGTGCAGGTGATCGGGGGTCGGCAACGGGTTCGGGTCGGAGAAAAGGCAGTAACCGTCCGAGAGCACCAGGGAGAGGGCAGTCGTCGCCCGCATGAGGTGCTCGTCGGCCCGGGACTTGTGATACCAGGTCTCTAGGCAGTTGATCCGAGGCGCGCGCAGATTCGTCTCCGCCCAGGCCAAAGTTTCGGCAATGCGCTTCCAGTCCTCCGGGGTCTTGCTCCGGTAGCACTCCATGAACAGCCCGTTCACGAACGCCGCCGAGTTGGGGATCGGGCGGTCGTTGGAGTTGACGATGATAAGAGCGGCGGCGCCTATGCGCCGCCGGATCGCCTTCACCAAGGCCAGACGGTTGCCGTCATCCTCCCACCAGTCAAGCATCACACCGTCCACAACGCCGCTCTTGACGGCCGCCTCGCACTGCATAGCCACCTGCTCCCGGTATTGGGGATTGGAGAAGTCGAGTTGCAGATAGCCTCCCTCCTCCCATCCGGGCACGATCTTGCCCAGCTCGTCGCGTCGCCACCACTCGTGCTCGTCAGGAAGAAATGACCGATGGGCATCGCGATAGCGGATTTCCACCAGCAGAATGAGATTCGGGTTCCGCCGTAACAGGTCGCGACGGCGCTGGAGTCCAGCTTGAATGCTAGCCGTAGTAAAGTTGGTCGCCAGTCCGGGACGGACATTGTCCCACTGCAGGCCAAAGAACCGTTCCCCGTGAAAGATCAAGTCATGCCGCGCTTCCGTCACCACCCGATCTTCCTTCAGGGTGTCGGCTGGATTCCACGCCTGAAACACGGACGGGAAAGCTCGGTTGGCTATTCGCCCGGCTACAGGGTTCCCCGCCACAGATTTCTGGCCTCCACAGACGGCGATGACAACGCCCAGCATCAGGGTTGTGTACAGTTCCTTAAACACGGACCGCTTCTTTCATCTTCTCTGGCCCGACGCCGGCGACTTGCGTGAGCCGCGCCAGCGGCGATACGCAAGGTTGCCCTGTTCGGTTTGATTTCCATTTTGCGGGCCTGAAAGATTTCACCACGGAGAACACAGAGGACTGTTGCATTGTGTGTTGCTTTTCTTGATCCGGATCTCTCTGTGTTCTCTGTGTTCTCTGTGTTGATAAATCTTTTTGTTTACCGAACATTGCTTTTGAGCGGACGGCGTCAGCCGATACGCTCGGAGGGCTGGTTTGTTGAATGCCTCCTTCTTGCCCTTAACTGACGAATCCCACGGAGCGTCGCTATGATCGTGAATCCTGTGAAGGTAGCCATGGCAAGTTCTGTGGCACCTACGCATAGAACCAGTGAGATTGGGAGACTGACGACGATGCCGATCAAAATTACCGCAAGGCCAGTCATCTGTACCGGCTTGCGGCACTCTGGGCACTCAGGCTCCACCACTAAGACGAAGGATCGACCACACCGTTCCACTCGGCAGTATTTGCCGCACTCAGGGCAGAAGTGGAATGTCATTTCGTTCATCTCTTTCACAGCGAACGGCCCCGCTTTGCGTGAGCCGCGCCAGCGGCGGCACACAGGAGCAGGTCGTTCGAACATCATTTCCTTTTATTCCGGACAGACTCCGCCCCCGTCAGTTATGCGGAACTGTCCCCAGATTATGTCAATCGTCCTTGATTATCCATCTTTTATTGTTCGAACGTCGAGGATCAGGTTCGGCGCGCTTCGCGCCCCCTCTTGGCTTTCTCTTATCCGTGCGATCAGTGTGATCCGTGGTGAGTCTTCCCCTTTTCGCGCCTTCCGCGTGTTTCGTAAAGATTACGGCAAAGACGATCGATTCATGTTCCGTCTTTCTTCTCAGCTTGCCACGGCGAAGGCTTTGCGAAGCCGGGCGTCTCCGCAGCTCCGTGTGAATCTTCTCTTTGCCAGTCGGGCGCGGGGCAACGCCAGAGAAGGAGGATTAAGATTAGGATTACGATTAAGAGCGAAACGTTCCGCTATCCGCTATCCGCTATTCTCCACGGGGCCACGGGTCAGGAGACCCGTGCCACGCCGTTTGCACGACGTGGGATGCCATTTCAGATCCTAATCGTAATCTTATTCGTAATCCCGCTTGAACGGCGAAAGGGACTCGAATGGCATGCGCTAGGCAGCGCCAGAGGAGGATTCGCTATCCGCTATCCGCTATTCTCCACGGGGCCACGGGTCAGGAGACCCGTGCCACGCCGTTTGCATGATATCTTCCGCTATCAGCTATTCTTCTCCTCCGCGCTCTCTGCGTTGGATGTTGATCCAGGGAGGCGCCTGAAAGAGAGATTAGGGTAAAGATTACGGTAAAGACGATCGACCGGCGATCCGCTATCAGCTATCAGCTATCAGCTATTCTTCCCGTTACCAGTAAATATAGCCCAGGAAGGTGCGGCGGTCGGAGGGGGGCAGCTTCTCCACGTCCGGGATGATGTACCGGTTATCGAGCGAGTCGAGCAGCACCTTGCCGTTGGCCCCGAATTCCTCGGTGCGGTCGTGGCGCCAGGGCATGACGAACGTTTCGGGCCCGTGGCCCGTCTCCACCTTGAAGAACAGCAGCCCGTAGTTGCACTCGATCTCGTAGATGCGGTGGATGATCCGCTGGTAATACTGCTTGATCAGGCTTTCCTTGACCGCCTGCTGGGCGTCCTCGGAAAAGGCGAGAATGTCCTCGATCACGCCCAGCTCCTGGTCCTTGTCGTGCTCGTCCGTGTACCGGAGCGAGACGAACTTGTTGGGGTGCGTGACCGGGAACATCAGCACGGCGTAGACGCCGCGGTAGAGCTTGTCGCCGTCGATGTGGCAGTGCAGCTGCGAGAAGGAGCCTTCGAACACGCGGGCGTTGGCGGGCGTCAGGCGCTTGTAGCCCGTGGCGCGCAGCTTGACGTCGCCGTCCAGGTGGGCCTGCGAGGGATTGGCGGGGGCGTTCATGTCAGCCGACCTCCAGCTTGGTCAGTTCGGTCTGGATCTTGACGAGCTTGTGGTAGATCCCCTGTTTTTCCATCAGCTCCTCGTGGGACCCCTCCTCGGCGACCTTCCCGTCGTCGATCACATAGATCTTGTCGGAATTCTTCAGCGTCGAAAGCCGGTGGGCGATGGCGATGGTCGTGCGGTCCTTGCACAGGACCTGCAGGGCCTTCTGGATCTCCTGCTCGGACTCGGTGTCCACGGACGAGGTGGCCTCGTCCAGGATCAGGATGCGCGGGTTGCACAGCAGGGCGCGGGCGATGCTGATGCGCTGGCGCTCGCCGCCGGAGAGGCCGGCCCCGTTTTCGCCGAGCTTCATGTCATACCCGTTGGGGCGGCGCGCGATGAAGTTGTGGGCGTTGGCGGCCTTGGCCGCGTCCATGACGGCGACGGGCGAGGCGTCGGGCCGGCCGTAGGCGATGTTCTCGGCGATGCTGGCGCGGAACAGGAACGACTCCTGCAGCACGAGCCCCACGTTCTTGTGGATGTCCTCGGAGGACATCTTGCGGACGTCCACGCCGTCGATCAGCACCTCGCCGTCCTGGATGTCGTAGAAGCGGCAGATCAGGTTCACGAGGGTCGTCTTGCCCGAGCCGCTCTTGCCCACGATGCCGATGAACTGGCCGGGCTCGATCTTCAGCGACACGTTCTTCAGGATCGGGCGGTAGGGATCGTACCCGAAGGTCACGTTGCGCAGCTCGACGGAGCCCTTGATGGCGGGCAGGCGGACGGGGTGCGGATCCTCGGGCAGGGTGAGATTGGAGTCCAGCACCTCGAAGACCCGCTGGCCGGCGGAGAGGAAGCCGGTGACCCAGTTGGAGAACATGCTCAGGGCCGAGACGGGGCCGTAGAACATGCCCATGTAGCCGAAGTACGCCATCAGCGTGCCGAGGGAGATGTGCTGCTCGAGCACCATCCGGCCGCCGGCGAACCAGATGATCAGGCCGCCGAGGCCGAACACGAAGCCCATGATCGGGTTGAAGGTGGCCATGCTGATCTCCACCTCGCGGCGGGAGCCCTGCATGTAGCCGGCGGCGGAGCTGAAGCGGGTCTTCTCCCGCTCCTCCTGGCCGAACACCTTGACCAGGCGGATGCCCTGCAGCAGGCCGGTCATCAGCTGGGCCATCTTGGACTGGCTGTCCCACAGCCGGTAATAGCGGGGATAGATGTGGCTCCAGAAGAAGGTCGTGCCGATCACCACGAACGGGATGGGCAGCATGACGAGGAAGGCGAGCTTCCAATTCATGGAGAAGAGCACCGCGCCGATGCCGAGCACCAGCAGCAGGTTCAGCAGGAACCCGTGCGCCACCTGCACCACGAAGCCCTGGAAGTAGTCCACGTCATACAGCACGCGGCTCATCAGGTTGCCGGCGGAATGGCGGTTGTAGTACTCCACGCTCATGCCGACCAGCTTCTCCTGCAGCCGCTCGCGCAGCTCCTTGGTGATGCGGGTGCCGATGATGCTGCTCAGCCGGCCGATGAAGACCGTCAGCGTGTGCCGGAGGGCGGAGGCCAGCACCAGCAGGACCAGGATCATGACGAGCAGGCCCAGGCGGTCTTCCGTCGACAGGGGCCCCTCGCCCGACGTCAGCCGCTGGAGAAAGCCCTGGAAGCCGCTCCCGGACGCCAGCGTAACCGCGGCGGAGGGATTGTCGGGCTTCAGCACGCGGTCCACCAGGAACCGGGTCAGCTGCGGCGGGATCAGATCCAGCGAGACGCCGCAGATCATCATGCCCAGCAGCGCCACGATGCTCACCCAGTAGGGCTTCATCAGGATGAGGGTGCGGAAGAAAATGCCCTTGCTGCCCGCGCAACGGGGGCAGTTGGCCTTGAGCCCCGGCAGGGGCAGCCCGCAGGTGTGGCAGATCGTCTCGCTGGGCCGGCTGAGGGAGGCCACGTCGAAGGGCAGCCCCTTCACCACCCGCTCGAGCTGGCTCTGCACGCGGCCGAAGCACTCGCGGAAGCCGTTGCTGAAGCGGATCACGTCCACATACATGCCGTCCATGCACAGCTGCAGGAACATGCTGCCGACGGTCTGGAAGTTGCGGACTTTCGTGGCGTCCTTCAGCGCGAAGGGTCCGCTCAGCACCGCCTGCGCCGCGGGCCGGTCGGCCGCCAGCACGATCACCGAGGCCTTGCCGATCAGGAGCCAGGCCACGCAGGTCCGGCCCTCGAGGTCGAGGTCGCTCCGCACGGACGCCAGGCACTCGGACACCGGAAAGCCGGCGGCCTTGGCTGCATCCACGAGAGCGGGGGGAATTTTGCCTTCCAGAATTTCAGACCGGCCGCCGAGGTCCTCGGCCTTGTCCTTCGAAAAAAGTTTCATGACGTTTCCGCGGAAGAGGGCTCCGCGGCGGATTCCTTGATATTTGGCCGCTTACTATAGCGGAGCGGCCCGCGCGAATCAAGCGAATCCAAATCACAAAAATCCAAAGGCAGCCCGGGGTTCGGCAGGAAGACGCGGGCCGGCAGCCTCCGGCCCGTGGCGGGATCGCGCAGCGCGCGCTTCAGCGCATAATCGAAGAGCAGCGGATTGACGCGGCGGATCTCGTCGAGCCACGCGCGCTCCTCGCCGGTGATCATCCGGTGAAGAACGAACTGGCGGGTCCAGATGAGGGTGTTCACCGCCGGAAGCGGATAATCGCTCCCGTTCACCAGCCGGTCATGCCACTCCGGCCGCCGGATCAGCTCGAGAATCGGCCCGGGCGCCCGGTTGACCTGCATCAGCGCCGACAGCTCGCCGAACAAAAGTCCCCGGTACCGCTCATCCCCCATCATCCGCAGGAACAGCTCGAAGTTGCGGACACGCCCGGAACCGCGGTCGATGTCATCCGACTGGCCCGTGCTGGCGCAGTGCGCCATGATCACCCGGACCCCCGCCTCCAGGGGGCGGCGCAATCGCAGCGGATTGGCAAGCTCCTGGCTGAAGGACCCCACCGACTTCTCCTTGCCCGTATGCGTCAGCAGGGCCAGGCCGCGGGCCTTCATCACCGCATAAAAGGGATCGCAGAGGGAGTCCGCCGGATCCATCCCCTGCGCGTTGGGCAGCCACTTCACGAAACGGACGCCCCGGTCCGCCCACGCCTCCAGCTCGGCCAGCGCATCGGCCCGGTACGGATGAATCGACACCACCGGCACGAACAGGCTTGGGTGCCGCTGCGCCAGGGCGGCCACGTAATCGTTGGGCGTGTAAAAATCCATTTTGTCCGGATCCACGCCGTCCTTGGGCCGGTAAAAGCGATCCAGGCCCAGGCTGTGGAAGCGGACCGGAACCGGGAACGCGCGCAGCAGGCCGACCAGCCGCTCCTCGTACTGCGCGTCCATGCGGGCCAGATCCCGCACCCCGCACACGCGGGCGAAATACAGCATCTTGAGGCGCCGCAGCGGATGGCGCCAGGACAGCATGTCCGGATGGACCTCGCAGCCGGTCCCCCCGGTCCCGATGCCCATGATGTGGCCGTGGTAATCCGCCAGCGGCTGCCCGTCCAGATCCGCGATCGCACGCTCCAGGAACGCGCGGGCTCCCGGACTGAGCCTCTCCATCACGGAAGATTCCATTTTTGCCCCTTTGGATACGGGCGGTTCGTCTTATTCCGCCAGCAGCGCCGCGACCTCGTCGGCCGGCCGGCGGGCCCGCACGGCCTCCATCCGCCGGGCCTGCGAGTCGAGGATCTCCCGCCGCACGGCCGGCCGGTGCAGAACGTCGGCGAACAGCTCCGCCACCACGGCGGGCGGCAGCTCCTCCACCTGCAAGCCGGCCTCGCCCAGCGCCTCCGGCATGCCGCCGGCGCGGCGGGCCAGCACGGGCACGCCGTTGGCCATGGCCTCGACCAGCGGCAGGCAGTACCCCTCGTGGCGGCTGAGCGTCGCGAACAGGCTGGCCTTGCCATACAGGGCGGCCAGCCCGGCGGGCGAGACGAACCCCTCGAAGCAGACGTTGGGCAGGTCCAGCGCCTTGGCCAGCAGGCGCAGCAGGGCCGCGTAGCGCGGACAGCTGCGTTCGGAGCCGGCGATGATCAGGCGGCTGGCGGGATTGATCGCCCGGTGATAGCGGTGGAACGCGAAGATCAGCTCCTCGACGCACTTGTTGGGTACCAGCCGCCCGACGAACAGGATGTTCGCCAGCGGCCCCGCGTACCGGGCCGCCACCGCGGGATCCGGGGCGAGGCGGAAGCGCGCCTCCTCGAAGAGCAGCGGCAGAACCCGGCACCGGGCCGCCACGCCGGCCGGAAGCTCGGCCGCGTTGAAGGCGGATACGGGCCAGACGGACTCCGCCAGCGCCGCGATCCCGCCCAGCTCGGCGCGCGCGCGGTCGAGCCGCTCCGCCAGCGCCCCGTCGAAGGGCGCGAAGCAGGCGCCGGGGGTGATGTTGTGGTAGCGCAGCACGCGCCGGGCGGGCGTGGCGCGGAACGCGGCGGCCGCCGCGGGGTCCAGCACGTCGTGCAGCACGGCCACGTCGCCGGGCGCCCCGGCGTAGGCCTCCAGCGGGCGCACCCGGGCCGCGGCCGCGGGGTCCGTGTGGGCCCGCGGAACGAAGAGGTCGGAATCCCAGCCCAGCCCCCGGAAAATCCCCTGCAGGAGCAGCGCGTCCTGCGAAATGGCGTCGTCCTCCGCGAAGCCCGCCAAAATCTGGTCGGCCCGGCGCGTCACGGTTTGTCCCCTTTTTGACATTTCGGCTCCAGGGCGGCCAGGCGGGCGCGGAGCGCGGCGAGCTCGCGCCGCTGCTCCTCCAGGACGGCCTCGAGGGCCAGCACGAGCTGGAGGTTGACGGCGTTCTGCTGGACCGCGATCCGCTCGTGCTGGTAGCGGAGCAGCTTCCACAAGGCCCGCTTGAAGGCGGCCAGGAGGCGGCCGGCGGCGCCCGGGCGGGCCGGCACGGCGAAGTCACCGGTCCCGGCGGCCGCGTGGGCCTTCAGGAGGGCGAGCCAGCGGTCCAGTTCAAGGGAGGGCGAGGACGCCTCGCGCAGGGCCGCCACGGGCGCCTGGCGCCGGGCCTCCTCGGCCAGGGCCGGCCCGCGGGCCTCGGCCGCCGCCTCCAGGCGGGGCAGCCAGTCGGCCGTCACATCCCTACCCGCCAGCCGGATCGAGCTCATCGTCCTCGCTCCTTTCGGCCGGGGGGACCAGGATCCGGCGGCCCGCCAGCCACGAGCCCGCCATCAGCAGGATCACCAGCCCGATGGCCAGCGCGTAATAGGCCGGCGAGGGCTTCTTCACGAGCTTCCCCCAGGTCGCATACATCAGCGTGGAGGGGATCATCCCGAAAAAGGTCGAAAGGAGGAACGGGCCGAGCCGCATGCCGAGCGCGCCCGCCATCAGGTTGGTCAGCCCGTAATTCGCCAGGGGGAAGGCGCGCAGGGTGAAGATCAGCAGGAACGCCTGCTTGTCGCTCAGCCGCTCGGGGAGCTTGAACCGGCGGCGGACGCGGTCGCCGACGGGATGGAACAGCTTGCGGGACAGCGCGAAGTGCAGGGCCGCGCCGAGCGTGCCGGCGCAGATGCCGATGACCGTGCCCCAGGCGATGCCGTAGAGGGCGCCGGCCACGAAGACGACCGGCCAGCGGGGGAGGAAGACGAACGGCAGCACCAGGGAGATGGCCAGGATGCCGAGCGGGCCCCACAGGCCGAAGGACTCCACCCAGCGGGAGATGGCCTCGGCGGTGAACCAGCCCCGCACGGCGGGATGGTGCGCCACCGCCACCAGGGCGATGGCGAACGCCAGGAACCCGACCAGTCCCCAGACGCCGGATTTGACGGTTACTCGCATTCCGCCCGCACCTCGAACCGCTTGTACCGGCTCCGCATCCAGCTCACGGCCAGCAGGTCGGAGACCGTCTTGGCCAGCCGCCCCATGTTGGTATACTTGCTGACGCCGGCCGAGCGCGCGCGGTGATGGACGGGGGACTGCTCCAGGCGGGCGCCGCGCATGAGAGCGAGGGCGGGCAGGAACCGGTGCATGCCCTTCAACTCGAGCGGCAAATCCCGAACGACCCAGGCCTTGAACGCCTTCAGCGAACAGCCGGTGTCGCGGATGCCGTCCTTCAGGAAAAAGCGGCGGATCGCGTTGGCGAAGCGGCTGCCCGCGCGCTTGGACCAGGTGTCCTGCCGGTTCATCCGGTAGCCGCAGCAGACGTCGCACCCCTCCAGCCGGGCCAGCAGGGCGGGAATGTCGGCCGGATCGTTCTGCCCGTCGGAATCCATGGCCACCACGACCTCGCCGCGGGCGTTCCGGAACCCCGCGCCCATGGCGGCGCTCTGCCCGCTGTTGGGAACCAGGGTCAGCACGCGCAGGCCGGGAAGGACGGGAACGAGCGCGGCCAGGATCGCGCGGGTGCCGTCGGAGGAGCCGTCGTTGACGGCGAGAATTTCAAACGGCCGGCCCATGCCAAGGAGAACGCCGTGAAGCTCGCGCAGCACGCCCTCGATGCAGGCTTCCTCGTTGTAGACGGGGAGCACCACCGAGAGCGGGAGCGTGTCGGAAGGGGCGTTGAGCGAGCCATTCCCTGATTTCATAATCCGGCCAGTATACCAGAAAAGGCCCGCCGCACAACCGGCGATTAGCGGATCTGGATCAGCGTGCCCGCGGGAGGCGGCAGTTAAGGCGGGAATAGGACGATCCGGCCTGATGGCGGGTTGGGTACAGCGGTCCCGTAGGTCCCGCTGTACCCCGCTTCCCGTTACGGATCGCGCCGGGCATTGAATAGCTTGGCAGGATCGCCGCCGCTATGGCATGATGACGCGGTCATGAGCACGTCATTCAACCTGTTGAAAGCCTGGGGGATCCCGATCCGGATCCACGTCTCCCTGCTCGCGCTGCTGGGCATCGTGGCCGCGCTGGCCTGGACCTACGGCGGCGCGGAGATGGTGCTGTTCAACGTCGCCCTGCTCATCATTGTCTTCACCAGCATCGCCCTGCATGAGCTGGCCCACTCCCTCGTGGCCATCCGCAAGGGCTGCGAGGTGCGCGAAATCACCCTGATGTTCGTGGGCGGCGCCGCCCAGATGGACGAGCTGCCCCGCAAGCCAGCCGACGAGATCCTGATCGCCCTCGCCGGCCCCCTCTTCAGCCTCGTGCTGGCGGCCGCCTGCTGGTTCGCCGGAGCCCGGCTCGACTGGCCGCTCCTGCCCTCCCTGTGGGGCGGCCGCGAGCTCAATCTGGTTCAACTGACCGGCCAGCTCAACCTCACCCTCGCCCTCTTCAACCTGCTGCCCGCCTTCCCCATGGACGGCGGCCGGGTCATGCGCGCCCTCATCAGCCGGCAGATCGGCTTCCTCCCCGCCACCTTCATCGCCTCACGCCTGGGCCGGGTCGCCTCCATCATCATGGGCGTCTTCGGAGCCCACAACCATATCTGGGGCCTCGTCATCATCGCCGTCTTCCTGTTCCGGGCCGCCGGCCGCGAATTCGACTACGTCCTGCGCCAGGAAATGCGGGACAGCCTGAAAGAGGCGCAGGACTGGGCCAGGGGCGGAAATAGTCCCAAAAACAACACGCCTGGCGCGTAACGCGTCAACTACGAAACACGCGAAAGCCGCGAAAAGCGGAAACCTTACCACGGATTACACCGATCTCACGGATAAGAGAAAGCAAGAAGGGGCGCGAAGCGCGCCATCAGTCCGGAGCGGCTTCCTCTTTCAATCAGCTGATGATACGCCCGGGCTGGTTTTAACTACGAAACACGCGGAAGGCGCGAAAACACTTTGTCCGGCTTTCGCGACTTTCGCGTGTTTCGTAGTTCCATCCCCTCTTCGCTTGAAGGGCACCACGGATCACACCGATCTCACGGATAAGAGAAAGCAAGAGGGGGCGCGAAGCGCGCCAACGGATCCGGGCCGGCTTCCGATGATTCCGCCTGGTTCGTTTTCACCACGAGCATGCCATCATACTCGCAAAGGCGTGCAAGAGGCAGTTCTCCACTACATGACGTTCAGACTCAAGATGGCGCGGGCGAGGACGGACTGCGCAGAGGCCGCCCGGCCCGAAGCAAACCGGCGGCGGTGGAGCCCGAGCGGGGACGCGAGGGCGACAGGCGCTCCCGCCCCGAGGGCAGGGGCGGATAGCGCCGACCGCCAAGCCGGTTGTTTCGGGCCGGCGCCCGGCGCGGCCTCTCAGCAGTACGGACGCGCTCGCGCCACGCGAAAACAGTCTGATCCGGCTTTCGCGACTTTCGCGTGTTTCGTAGTTCCATCCCCTCTTCGATTTGAAACCGACCAGGCGAATTTGCCGTCGCAAAAAAACTCTCCGTTCTGATCCGGCTTTCGCGACTTTCGCGTGTTTCGTAGTTCCATCCCCTCTTCGCTTTGAGCCGGTTCGCATAGACCTTGTATTATCCGTGTCATCCGTGCAATCCGTGGTTCTCCCGGATTGGTTTAGGAACCTGTTTGGCATTCCCGCGCCAGGGCAAGCAGGGCGACGCAGGCCACGTCCGTGCGCAACGGCCCGCCGGCCAACCCGGCAATGCCGAACCCGTGCGCCGCCAGCAGCTCCCGCTCGAAATCGTTCCATCCACCCTCCGGCCCCACCGCCAGCAACAGCCCCTCCGAAGACCCGGCCGCCGCCTCCTTCAAGATGGAAGGCGCGCCGGGATGGGCCAGGATCCGGCGCGTGCCGGGCGACCACGCCGCCAGTTCATCCTCGACGAACGGCTTGAAGCGCCGGTGAACGCTTACGACCGGAAGCCGCGTCGCCCCCACCTGCTCGCACCCCTCCAGCAGATGCTCGCGCACAAAGGCCGGCTCCAGCACATGGGAATCAAAATAGGGACGCTCCACCTTTTCGGCGTTGACCAGCCCGACGCGGCGGACGGAAAACTGCGCCAGTACGGACCACAGGCGCTTCATCACTTTGGGGCGCGGCAGCGCCAGGAGCAGGTCCAGGGGCGGCGGGGCCGGCGGCAGGGCGGACTCGAACTCGCAGGCCAGTTCGACCCGGCCTGCGTCGAGCGCTGTGACAATCCCGATCCCCAAGGGCCCGTCGATCAGGCCGATCCGCAAACGGTCGCCCGGCCGGGCTTTCAGCACGCCCCGGATATGCTCCGCGCGGCGGTCCGCCAGGATCGCCGCGCGGTCGGGGCCCAGCTCGGCCGGGTCGATCAGGATGCGGTTCATGCCTTCTTTTTGAGCGCCGCCAGCTTCTTCGGCAGCGCGGGCAGCGGATTCTGCCGGTGCGCCTCTTCGAGGGCGAACACCTGGTTGCGCACCTGGGCGTGGGTGACTTCAAGCTTCCCGCCGTTCACCAGGGCGTTGTAGACGTTGTCGTAGAAGCCCTTGGAAATGGCCTGGAACACGTCCGGGATGTCCAGCTTCCACTCCTGGTCGACCCAGGGAAGTTGCTCGCGGTTGTAGGCGCGATTGTCGGACCACCCCTTCATGAGCGCCTGCTTCGGGGCCTTGGCAAGGTCGTAGTAGCGCCACTTCAGCGCCTGGAAGTTGCCGGTCAGCCCGCCCCGCTCGCAATTGATGCTGAACGTGTCGCCCTGGGGATAGGCCTGGTAGCTGCTGACGTTGACCTCGATCGTGGGGGCGTTCTTGCCGTGCAGCACGACGAGCGCGTAGTCGTCGGCGTCGCCGAAGCTGCCGGGGCCCGACCAGAGCTTGGCGTAGACGTCGGGCTTGCGGTCGCCGAACAGCACGACGGCCATGTCCAGCGGATGGGGTCCGGTGTTGTTGAGGTTGCCGCCCCAGAGTTCCTGTTTCGTCTGCCAGTCCCACCGGCGGGCGAAGCCGCTGTAGTTGATGCGGGCGCTGACCAGGTTGCCGAGCACGCCGGAGGCGAGGATCTCGCGCAGCTTGATGAAGGCGGGCTGGAAGCGACTGTTCTGGAAGGGGGCCAGGACGCGGCGGCTCTTCTTCGCGGCGGCGACCATCTTGTCGAAGTCCGCAACCTTGACGGCGCTGGGCTTTTCGCAAACGGTGTGGAAGCCGGCCTGGAGCCCGGCGATGGCGCCCTTGGGATGCAGGTAGCTGGGGGTGGCGTTGACGAAGAGGTCGAAACCGCCGGCCTTGAGCATGTCCGCGTAGGTCTTGTAGACCTGGCAGCCCAGTTCGGCCTTGGCCTGGGCCCGCCGCTCGGGCAGCAGATCGGCCACCGCCACGATCTTGAACTGCTCCGTGGCCGTGCGCAGCCAGCGCGCATGAATGTCAAACCCGCTCCGCCCCTGCCCCGCGATCGCCACCTTGATGATCTTGCCGTCCATGCCATGCTCCTTTTTACACGAGATTTATCCGCCTATCCTAAATTATTCCCCGCCGTTTGTCCATGGCGGACAGACCGGGAAAAGATGTCAGCGGATCATGATCAGGGTTCCCCGGACAGGGGAGATGCCCGCCAGCACGACGTTGTTGCCGCCGCTGTTGTAAAAAACCTGGTGGTCCAGTTGCGAACCGTTCCGGCGAATGGAGGTTACCAGGAAGGATCCGCTGACGGGATTGCCCGCCGTGATGACGGGAATCACGTTCGTGGTGGCGGGCAGGAAGCCGGGGGCCAGGTCGAGCGCCAACCCGCCGTTCACCGTCACGTTGCGGACCGCGGTAAGGCGGGGACGCAGGTCGGTCAGGGTGGCGCGCAGCTCCGTTTCCGCGCCCGACATGGCGAAATCGGTGTTGGCGGCGGTAAGTTGCAGGTCGTTTGTCCCCAAATTGAGGGCGCCCGACTTCACGGTGAATTTCTGGCCGGACAGCGCCAGGGTGAAGGAGCTGTTCAGGCGCACTTCCCCGGCGGTTTTATCGATGACGATCGGCAGCCGCACCTTGGACTGGGCGCCCGCGGCGGCGGTCATGGTTTGGTTGGCGCCGCCGGTGAGGTTGATCGATCCGCCGTCGGCGCCGAGGAGGTAGAAGCCGGCCGTGGGCGCCTGGACATAAAAATCGCCCCGTCCTTCGAGCCGGCCCGGCCCCTTCAGGGTGTAGTTTCCGCCGCACGGCCCCACCCGCAACTGGTTGGTGGCCACGATCAGCGTGTTGGTCGCGATGGTCAACGCGGAACTGCTGGCAGTCCCCGCGTTGCCAATCGTCACGTTCGCCAGCGTCACCGATCCGGTGACGGTGAGGGGCTGCAGGAACTGGACCGTGCTGTCGCCGGCGGCCCGCACCTCGCCGCTGAAGAACGAGACGTTCTTGTAGGCGGTCAGGGTGCCTTCCAGCACGAGCGTGCCGGAGGGTTTCGCGACCAGCAGGGTCGGCATCATGCCGCCGCCGCCGGTGAAGGTCTGGTTTCCCAACCCGGTCACCTGCAGGACGATGGAGCCCCCGCTGTAATTGTAACTGTCGATTTCCAGATCGCCGGTGGCGTAGAGGAGGCCCGGGCCGTTCAGGTTCGAGCTATGCGAGCCCGAGAGGAACAGCCGGTTGGTGACCGTGATCTGCGTTCCTTCCACGATCGTCTGGCCTGCGCCGCCAGTGGTTGTGATGTTGCCGAAGCTGGCTTGGGCGAGCGTGACCGAGCCGCTGATGGCGAGCGTTTTCTGGAACTTCAAAAGGCTGTCCCGGGCCGCCTGCACATCGCCGCTGACGAAAGAGGCGTTCCTGTAGACGGACAGGGTGCCGGCCAGGTTCAAGGAGCCGGAGGGCTTCTCCACCGACAGGATCGGCAGGGCGCCGCCGTTTCCCGTGAGGGTCTGAGGGCCCGTCCCGTCGAGGACCAGACAAACGCTCCCCTGACTGTAATCGCGCGTGCCGACCAGCACGTCGCCGCGGGCGGAAAGAAGGCCGGGGCCATTTATCGTCAGGATCCGGGAACCGGCCATCTCAAAGAGCCCGGTGACGACCACCGATACGCCTTTGTCGAAATGAAGCGTGCGCGACTCATTGCCGGCGGTGCTGGCCACCCGGACATTGCCTAGATAGAGGACATCGGGGGTTGTATTGGAGATGTTCATTATGCCGGCGTTAGAGGCGGTTTCGAACCGGATGAAACTGGTTCCAGCCGTAAACCTGGCGCCTGGGACCGCGAACCGCTGCGAGAACACCAGCACCTGGCCGCTGCCGGCGCGGAAGTCGCCCGCGTTCACCGTGAAATTGCCTGCCGCCATGGTGAACGATTTCGTTCCGCCCAGGAATGTTCCCGCATCCTGGATGTAATGGCTGGCGCCCACCTGGACAGTGGCATCATCGGACTGGGTCACGGTTCCGACAAAACCGGTCTGCAATTGGAGGCCGGCCACGGATGCATTCGTATTGATGGTGCAGGGGCCGGAAGAGCCGTCGAAAATGGCAATGTCAGATGTACCGGGAACGGTCGCGTTACCGGTTCCGCCGGAGACCGCAGACCAGTTGGCGGCGCTGTTCCAATTGCCGCCGTTTCCGATCCAGTAACGGTTGAAGCCTAACGCGAGCGGGGGCGCCAGAAGCAGCAGCGTTGCGAGAATGGCCATCCTACGATATGTGAATCGCGTCAAGACTTCCCCTCCTTTTCATCTTTTCTATATTACTCGTGATGAATCGCGAGGGCAAGGAAACATCCCGCCTCGCCCGGGGAAAACACATCAACATTCTTGCCGTACCCGTCCATCAAAAGTCCGATTAGAGGAACCGATGAGGGGGACCTGCGCCACTCATCCCTCCCTCTCATCCATCCCACTCATCGGGCCTCTGGATGTTGGGCCAGGCCAGGCGCGTGCGCCGCGTGAGGGCACGCGGCCTACAACATTCGCAAATACGGACACGGTGTGCCCCACGTCAGGCTTGTCGGAGTGCCGCTTAAACGGGTATAGTAACCGGATGGACTATTCCCGCGAAACCGCCCCGCCCGCTCGCCTGTCGGCCGATTTCCTGCGCCTCAATGTTTCCCAGTTCACCGGCGCGCTGAACGACAACATCTTCAAATTGCTGGGGATCCTGTACCTGATCCACCTGCACGGCCGGGAGTCGGCCGACCGCCTGACCGCGCTCGGCTCCCTTTTCTTCACCCTGCCCTTCCTCGTGCTCTCCGCGCTGGCCGGGGTGATGGCCGACCGCATGAGCAAACGCGACGTGCTGATCATCTGCAAGATCCTCGAGGTCATCGCCATGGTCGGGGCCGTCGCGGCGTTCCTCTTCAAGAGCGAATACACGCTCTACGCCATGCTCTTCCTCATGGGAACCACGAGCGCCCTCTTCTCCCCCTCCAAGTACGGCATCGTGCCCGAGATGGTCCGGCGCGAGCAGCTCCCCCGGGCCAACAGCCTCCTCGTGATGGCCACCTTCCTGGCCATCGTGACCGGCACCGCACTGGCGCCCCTGCTGTCCTCCGTCACGGACTCCAACTACGCCCTCGCCCAGGTTGCCTGCATCCTGATCGCCGTGGGCGGCCTGATCGTCACGATCCGGATCGCCCGCACCCCGCCCGCCGGCTCCGACTCGAAAGTCTCCGTCCTCTTCGTCCGCGACATCTGGCGCACGCTCTGGTTCATCCGCAAGGACCGTTACCTGCTCCAGGCGGTCCTGGCCTCCGCCTACTTCACCCTGCTCGGCGCCTACATGCAGATGAACCTGCTCCCCTACGGCATCCACCGCCTGGGGCTGACCGAGCAGCAGAGCGGCTACCTGTTCTTCGTCGTCTCCCTCGGCATCGGGCTCGGGGCCTTCGCCTCGGGGCGGCTCTCGGGCCGCAACATCGAGTTCGGAATCGCCCCGCTGGGCGCCCTGATCCTGGCCGCCTCCGCGGCCTCCCTCAAGTGGACCTCCTCCCTGGGCGGGGCGCTGCCCGGCGTGTTCCTGGCCGGGATCGGGGCGGGCCTGTTCATCGTTCCCATCGACTCCTTCATCCAGGCCCAGGCCCCCGAGAAGCAGCGGGGCGAAATCCTGGCCGCCTCCAGCTTCCTGAGCTGGGTCGGCGTGCTGCTCGCCTCGGGCCTCGTGTTCCTCACCATCTACCTCAAGTGGTCCGCAGCCACCGGCTTCCTGATGATGGGCGCGCTGACCCTCGTCCTGGTGATCGTGACCCTCAAGGTGCTGCCCGACTTCCTGCTGCGCTTCGCCCTCCTGGTCGTGATGCGGGTGGCCTACCGCATCCGCATCCTGGGCGCGGCCAACGTCCCCCTCGAGGGCCCCGCCGTCCTCGTCTGCAACCACGTCTCCCACCTTGACGCGCTCCTGCTCGTGGCCACGCAGCAGCGGCGGATCCGCTTCCTCATGAGCCGCGCCGTCTACGAACAGTGGCGCTGGCTGAAGCCCGTCTTCGACCTCATGGGCTGCATTCCCATCGACCCGGCGGGCTCCCCGAAGCAGCTCGCCCAATCGCTCGCCGCCGCCCGGGCCGCCCTGGCCGACGGCTTCCTCGTCTGCGTCTTCGCCGAGGGCCGGCTCACGCGGACGGGCAACATCCGCGAATTCCACCGCGGCGTCGAGTTCCTGGTCCGCGAAAAGGACTACCCGATCATCCCCGTCTACATCGGCGGCGCCTGGGGCGCCATCACCCGCTACTACCGCTCCCACCGCCGCCACCACTCCCCCCGCATGCTGCGCTACCCCGTCTCCGTCCTGTTCGGCCCGGCCCTCCCCCCGGGAGCCAACGCCAACGACGCGCGCCTCGCCGTGATGGAGCTGTCCTGCGACTACTACCAGGACCGCAAGCCGCTGCGCCGCCCGCTCGGGGAAATGCTGGCCGCCTCCGCCCGGGCCAACTGGAACCAGCTCGCCGTCACCGACACGACCGGCAAGCGCTTCACCTACGGCCGCCTCCTGACCGGGGCGGTGGCCATGGCCGCCAAGCTGGACGCGCTCGCGCCCGGCGAGGAATCCCTCGGCATCCTCCTCCCCCCCTCGGCCGGCGGCGTGCTGGTCAACCTCGCGGCCACCCTCTCCGGCCGCACCGCCGTCAACCTCAACTTCACCGCCTCGGCCGACGCCTTCCGCTCGGCCCTCCGCCAGAGCGGCCTGAAAACGCTCGTCACCTCGCGGGCTTTCCTTGACAAGATCGGCCCGCTGCCCCTGCCGCCCGACCTCGTCTACGTGGAGGACCTTGTCCCGAAAATAACGACGGGCGACAAGATCCGCGCCGCGCTCAAGGCCCGCCTCCTGCCACCCCGGCTCCTGGCCCGCATCCCTGGCTTCGAGCCGGACCGCGTGGCCGCGGTGCTGTTCTCCTCCGGCTCCACGGGCGACCCCAAGGGCATCATGCTGAGCCACCACAACATCCTCAGCAACATCGAGTCGCTCCGCGCGGTCTTCCACTCGAAGCCCTCCGACAACGTCTGCGCCTGCCTGCCCCTCTTCCACTCCCTCGGCTACACCGGCACGATCTGGTTCCCCCTGCTGAGCGGCTTCTCGGCCGCCTACCACCCCAACCCGCTGGACGCGGGGGCCATCGCGCGCGTGGTGCGCGAAAACAAGTCGAGCCTCCTGTTCGCCACCCCCACCTTCCTCCAGCTCTACCTGCGCAAGGCGACGCGGGAGGATTTCGCCTCGCTCGAGTTCGTGATCGCCGGCGCGGAAAAACTCAAGCCCCGCCTCGCCGCCGCCTTCGAGGAGCGGTTCGGCATCCGCCCGCTGGAAGGATACGGCACGACCGAGCTCTCCCCCGTGGCCGCGCTGAGCCTCCCCCACGCCGGGGAGGACGGCGCCGCCCAGAAGGGCTGGAAGGAAGGCAGCGTGGGTTTGCCCCTGCCCGGCGTGGCCATGAAGGTCGTCGACCCCGACACCGGCCGCACGCTCCCCGTCAACGAGCCCGGCCTGCTGCTGGTCAAGGGCCCCAACGTCATGCTGGGCTACCTCGGGCGGCCCGACCTCACCGCCGACGCCATCCGCGACGGCTGGTACCGGACCGGGGACGTGGCCCGGATCGATTCCGAGGGCTTCGTCGTCATCACCGACAGGCTTTCGCGCTTCAGCAAGATCGCCGGGGAGATGGTGCCGCACCTGGCCGTCGAGGAGGAGCTGCACCGGGTCCTGGGCGCCTCCGTCCAGGTCCTCGCCGTCACCACCGCGCCCGACGAGAAGAAGGGCGAAAAGCTGGTCCTCCTCTACACGGACGAGGCCGGCGGCGCCGACGCCGTCGCGAAGGCGGTCGACGCGGCCGACCTTCCGAACCTGTGGAAGCCGGCGAAGGACGCGTGCTTCCGGCTCGAAGCTTTACCTGTTTTAGGTACAGGAAAGCTGGACCTGAAAACGCTCAAGGAGACGGGCGCGCGGCTGGCCGCGGCCGCCGGACCCCCCAACCCCTAGGCTGCCATGCAGAACATCGTGGTCGACCAACCGTACCGCTTCGTCCCGCCCTTCCACAGCCGGGCCGGCGTCAACCTGCTCTGCCGCTTCCTGCCGGGCTACCTGCGCAAGTCGCACGGCATCGCGAGGGTCGACCTGCACGGCGCGGAGCGCCTGCGCCGCTCGGTCGAGGCCGGCCACGGCATCCTGCTGACGCCCAACCACTGCCGCCCCTCGGACCCCATGGTCCTGCACCGCCTCGGCCAGGCCGTCGGCGCCCCGCCCTACACCATGGGAAGCTGGCACCTGTTCAAGCAGTCGGCCCTCCAGACCTTCCAGCTCCGGCTGGCCGGGGTCTTCAGCGTCTACCGCGAAGGCATGGACCGCGAGGCGCTCACGTGCGCCATCGGCATCCTGGTCGCCGCCCGCCGGCCCCTGATCCTGTTCCCCGAAGGCGTGATCTCCCGCACCAACGACCAGATCAACAACCTGATGGACGGCACGGTCTTCATCGCGCGCAACGCCGCCAAGCAGCGGGCGGCGAAAAACCCGCCCGGCAAGGTCGTCATCCACCCGGTCGCCATCCGCTACTTCTTCGAAGGCGACATCGGAAAAACACTGTCGCCCGTCCTCGAGCGCATCGAGAAGCGCCTTTCCTGGAAGCCGCAGACCCGCCTGACCCTCCTGGAGCGCATCGTCAAGATCGGCGAGGCGCTCCTGACCCTCAAGGAAATCGAGTACGCCGGTGCGCCCCAGGCAGGCGACCTGAAGCAGCGCCTGACCGGGCTGATCGACCGCCTGCTGGTCCCGCTGGAGCAGGAGTGGCTCAAGGGCCGGCGCGACGACAACGTGGTCATCCGCGTCAAGAACCTCCGGGCCGCCATCCTCCCGGACATGGTGGGCGGGGAGATCAACGAAGAGGAGCGGGCCCGCCGCTGGGAGCAGCTGGCGGAGCTCTACCTCGCCCAGCAGCTCTTCTTCTACCCCCCGGGCTATTTCAATCCGGAGCCCACCCCCGAGAAACTCCTGGAAACGGTGGAGCGGTTCGAGGAGGACCTGACGGACCAGGTCACCGTCCACGCCCCCATCCGGGCCGCCATCGCGGTGGGCGAGGCCATCGAGGTGAGCCCGGTCCGCGAGCGCGGCGCGGAGGGCGACCCGGTGATGGCGAAAATCCGGCAGGAGCTCGAGGCCGGGCTGGCTGAGCTGAAGGGAAAACGGACATGACGCCCCTGCAAATCGGCGTCCGGCTGGCCGTCGTGGCCGCCGGCCTTTCCGCCTGGTTCTGGACGCAGTCGCTCATCGGCAAGCGGGCGCTCAAGGAGGGGCTGATCGGCGACCGGCTGCACGACCTGACCGAGTCGTGGAACGAGCACCTGCACCGGAACCCGAAACTGGCGGACGGGCTCCTGATCGCCAGCTCCGCCTTCATCGACCTCTTCGCGGCCTTCCTGATCGGGATGGGCCTTTTCGGGAACACCCTGCGGCCGTTCATCGCGCTGCTGATGCTGTTCATGTTCCGCCAGCTCTGCCAGGCCCTGTGCGCGCTGCCCGTGCCGCCCCGCATGATCTGGCGCCACCCGGGCTTCCCCTCCCTGCTGGTGACCTACGGAGTTTCGACGGACTTCTTCATCTCCGGCCACACGGCCATCGCCGTGCTGGGCGCCGTTGAAATCTGCCGCCTTCTCCCCCTGCCCTTCGGCATCGCCGCCATCGTCGTGGCGCTGCTGGAAGCGGTCCTGGTCATCGTCCTGCGCGCCCACTACACCATGGATGTGCTGGCGGCCGTGGCCGCGGCGCTCTGCGCGGCCGGCCTGTCCTCCCGGATCTGCCAGGCGCTGGGGATATGAGGGGGGGGAGAGGGTTCAGGGTTCGGGGTTCAGGGTTCGGGGTTCGGGAGTGATCAGTTACCAGTGATCGGTGATCAGTGAATGGTGAATGGTGTCCCGTCGCGCCCCCTCTTTGCTTTCTCTTATCCGTGAAATCGGTGTGATCCGTGGTAAGGCTTCCCCTTTTCGCGCCTTCCGCGTGTTTCGTAGTTACAACTCCCGGATCCGCAGGCGCGCTTCGCGCCCCCTCTTTGCTTTCTCTTATCCGTGAAATCGGTGTGATCCGTGGTAAGGCTTCCCTTTTTCGCGCCTTCCGCGTGTTTCGTAGTTACAACGCCCGGATCCGCCGGCGCGCTTCGCGCCCCCTCTTTGCTTTCTCTTATCCGTGAAATCGGTGTGATCCGTGGTGACTCTTCCCCTTTTTGCGCCTTCCGCGTGTTTCGTAGTTACAACGCCCGGATCCGCCGGCGCGCTTCGCGCCCCCTCTTTGCTTTCTCTTATCCGTGAGATCCGTGTGATCCGTGGTGACTCTTTGCTTTTCGAGCCGCTACCGGGAGGACTCCCGGGCCACGAGGATGGGCTTGACCGTCATCGAGCGGACCTTCCGGCCGGCGATCTGGGCCATCATCAGCCGCATCGCCTCCGCGCCCCGCAGGCGGTAGTTCTGCGAAACCGAGCTGAGCGGAACCCGGGCGAAATCGCAATAGGGCGCATTGTCGATGCCGATCACCCGGACGTCATCCGGCACGCGGAAGCCCCGCCGGAACAGCAGGTTGATGCAGCCGGTGGCCTCCTGGTCGGACTGCGCCACGATCCCGTCGAAGGCGACCCCCCGGTCAAGGAATGACTGCACCGCCTTCTCGCCCGTTTCGTGGCTGAAATCCATGCGGCTGGCGTCGAACACGCGGGCCTCGTCAAGGGGGATCCCCGCCGCCGCCAGCGCCTGCCGGTAGCCCGCGAAGCGCTTTTCGATATTGAAGACATGACCGATCCGGCGCGCGCCCCGGGCGATCAGGTGCTCGGTCGCCAGCCGCGCCACGCAGGCCTGGTCGATCCCCACGTTGGAGAGCGACGGGTGGACCGGCTCGTCGTAGATGGTGACGACCGGGAGCCCGGACCCGCGAATCGCGCGGAGCAGGCCGAGGGTGTCCGGATGGACGATGCCGCCGACCACCAGCCCGTCCATGGCCCCCTTGTGCGCGCCTTCGTAAAGAGACTGGAATTCCGCCGACGTGCTGAAGAAATTGAGCTGCAGCCGCTGGTGGAACTGATGGGCCGAGGAGGAGATGCCCCCCAGCAACTCCTCGAGCAGGCCGCTGCCCGCCATGCCCTGGCAGTGGAGGTAGACGCCCAGGATGTTGTGCCGGCCCGCCAGCAGGGCCGTGGCCGAGGCGTTCTTGCGGTAACCGAGGCGCGCCGCAACCCGCCGGATGCTGGCGAGCGTCTCGGCGCTGACCCCCGTGGTGCCGAGCCGGCCGTTCAGCGTCTTCGACACCAGCGAGATCGAAACGCCCACCTCCTGCGCTATGTCCCGTAAAGCCGCCACGTTCGCTCTCCTATTTCAACACGATCAGGGCGCCCCGGCGCGGGACGGCAATCAGTTCGACATAATTATAGTTCAGGCTGGCCGTGTCAAAATATACCCGAAGCTGGCGGCTGCCGGAGGCCAGGCTGACGGGCCCCGCCTCCACATCATGGAAGACCTGCCAGCCGCCGACGTTGGTGAAGCTGGCGGCAACCGCCGGCACGCCGTCCACCTGGGCGCTCAGCGTCTTCACCCCCGGGGTGTCCGAGGCCACGCGAAAGACGAACCGGTAGTCGCCCGGGCGGGTCACGTCGAGGTTGTACGTCAGCCACTCCCCGACCGCGATCCAGCCGACGTTGTACCCGTTTCCGTTATCACTGCACCGCTCGAGGTCGACCCTGTCGTTGCGATACAGGTGGCCGCTGTTGCCGGAGGAGGTGTCGTGATAGGCCGCCCCCTCCACGCCGGCGGCGTAATCCTCCGCCTCCACGCGGCCGGGAACGGGAATCAGGACCCAGGGGGCGACGGCGGTGTTCGTATACATGACCCGGACCGTGGCGCTGGTGGCATAGCCGCTGAGGTACCCGTAGGCCTGGACCAGGCCGCCGGCCAGCATGAACGGGCCATTGTACGTGGCGTAGCTCCCGGCTGTCTCGCCCGGGGTGGTGCCGTCGGAGGTGTACCGGATCGCAGCCCCGGGAGTGGCGCAGGAAAGCGTGACCTCGACAAGGCCGGTGACCAGCCCGCCGGGCGGGGAGAACTCCGGGGCGGCCACCCGGGTGAAGACCGTGTAGACGGCGCTGGTCTCGGGGCTGTCGGACAACCCCTCCTTCCAGGCGAAGGCCCTGACCGTGGCGTTCGTGGTCAGGGTGAACGGCCCGGCGTAGGCCGGGCCTTCACGGGTCGGCGCGGCCCCGTTGGTGGTGAACCCGATCACCGCTCCCTCGGTGGCGCAGGCCAGCGTCACCTCGACGCTGCCCTCGTACGCGCCCGGAACCGGGGAAAAGGTCGGCCGGGCCGCCGTGATGGTGAAATCGGCGGAGGTCACCTCGCTGTCGGTCATCCCCTCTTTCCAGGCGATGACCTTGAGCGTGGCGCCCGCAGTCAAGGTGAACGCGTTGGTGTAGAGGATGCTGCCCGGGGTCGGCGCCGCGCCGTTCGTCGTGTAGCTGAGGGACGCCCCCTCGGTGAAGCTCGTCAGCGTGACCGCCACGCTCTCCACAAACGATCCCCCGGCCGGGGCGATCAGGGGCGGCGCAACCTGCGAGGCGCCCGTGATGATGAACGTGGCGCCGGTGACTGCGCTGTCGGGCATGTCGGCTTTCCCCGCAATGGCCTTGACGGTGGCGTCCGCGGTCAGGGTGAAGGGCCCGCTATACAGGACGCCGTTTGTCGTCGGATCCACCCCGTTCGTCGTGTAACAGATAAAGGAGCCCTCGGTGGCGCAGGCCAGCGTCACCTCCACGCTGTCGATATGCGCGCCGCCCGCCGGCGAGATGGTCGGCGTGGCCACGGGCGTCTTCTGCAAACTGCAGTCGTCCACATAGAGAATGGCCGTGCTCGACTCCATGTTGACGAAGAAGTTCGCCTCGGTCAGGCTCCCCGCCCAGGTCAGGTCAATCGTTCCCGAAACCTGCGTCCAGCCCGTGTTCGATACCGCGACGCTGCCGCTGAGCGTGGGATAGGTCGTGCCGCCGGCATCCTTCAGGCCGATCTGGATCCGCCCGGTGTCGGTTCCCGAGGCCAGCTTCAGCCAGGCGGACACCGTGTAGTTGCCCGGCTTGGCGGCGTTGAGCAGGCTGAAGAGATTCTGGTGCTGCGGGCCGTCCGTGCTCGGATTGCGGTTATACGCCCGGCCACAGGCAGCCCCGCTGTGACGTTGGACCGTTTCCCTCGCCAGGGAGCAGCCATTGCCGATCCAGGGAGTCAGGGTGCCGTTTTCAAACCCCGCGTTGGAGAGCAGTTCTCCCCCGCGGGCCAGCCCCGCCATCCCGATCAGAAGCGCCGCCAGCCAAAACATCCGGTTCATCGCAACCTCCCGCGTTCACGGCAATCCGGCCAAAGGAAAAGGCCCACAACCCTTCATCAATGGTTTGATATTACACATCAGGGCCGCCCGGGCGCAAGCAAAATTATACGTTTCCCGCCTCGCCCACCGCCCCGGGCGTGACGATCGCCGCCTCCACGCCGAGAACCCCGGCCAGGGCGGCGAGGGTGTCCGCATGATGCCCGACGCCCAGCGCGAAGTGATGGGTGGGCCCCGCCGCCGCCCACCGCTTGAGGATGGCCCTCAGGCCGGGCTTGAACCGGCCATGGGTGTTCGTGTTGCCCGTGGGCGGGATGGGCCGGCGCTCGGACTCCCGGTCCATGATCAGCATGGCCACGCAGTTCTTGATGTCATACTCCCCGCACATCGGAAAACCCGAGGCCGTCAGCAGCGAGTTGCCAACGGCCAGGCTGGTCATGAGCTCGCGCATCGGCGAGCCGGGCTCGCCTTCATATCACCATGACAGGTACAGCTCGCCCGTGTAGCCGGACACCCGGATCGCCCGCCCCCCGGCCCACCGCCGGAAGGGAACCGCCTTTTCGCCCGCGATGATCCCGCACAGCCAGACGCTCCCGCCGGCCAGCGCGTCCGGATCGGGATACAGGACCACGTCCGCCTCTCTCAGCCCCCCGAAACAAAGATGGCGCCGCCGGCCGAGCGGAACCGCCAGCTCCTTGCAGGAGACGATGCCGTCGGCCATCGTCACGAAGGCGCGCACCTCGCTGTTGATGGTCTTGTGGAAGGACTCGCCCGCATAGCCGTCGCGGATCGGGGTTTCCGACTCCGCGTAGACCGGGGCCCCGTCCGGCGCCCGGACCCATAGGCGGACCGACGTATTGGGCTTGTGGCCCACCACATGCCAGGCGCCCTTCCGCCGCTTGACAACCAGGCAGGCGGGCTTCACCGACGCGTCCCGCCGCTCCTGCAAAATATCCCACCCGAAATCCGGCAGCAGGCGCCGAAGCCACTCGGAGGCCAGCCGCGCCTCGCCGGGCTGGTCGAAGCGCCCCTCGGGAACGGTTTCGTCGGCATTGTCGAATCCCGTGCTCCCCCAGATCCAGGCGAGGCGCCCGCCCTTCCACCCGGGCCTGGACCGGCTGAGCGCATACACGCGCTTCACGCGCCCGCGCCTCGCCACCACGCGTAGGGCAGGGTCGGACCAGTCCGCCGCCACCGCCCGCAGCCCGCCGCCGTCCACCTCGGCCCGGTGCCGCAGGACGCGGCCGGCCCGCCCGGCCGGCGCCGCGGCCGCTCCGGCGTCCTCCAGCCCGAGCGAGG
>JBIIYJ010000533.1:0-2611 GCA_044346855.1 Kiritimatiellia bacterium | reverse complement strand
GGCACGTCGGCCGCCGTCATCGGCGCCGGCATGTTCTTCAGCTTGCTTTCAAGGGCCGGGTCGCACGCGGCCTGGAGCGCCCGCTCGAGGTGGGCGGGGGTGAAGCCCGGAATCTGCGACAGCGCGGCCGGGGCCCCGAGCGTGAGGCTGAAGGCCGCCAGCCCTTCCGCCACCGCCAGCCCGAGAGCGCGCCCGCGCTTCCCGTCCAAACTGCCTTCCGGGATGTGCCCGGTATTCTGCAGGAGCGCCGCGACGGGCGCCAGGCGGGCTTCGACGGCGTCCGCGAAGAGCACGACGTAATAAGGGTTGAGGAGGCCGCAGGCGCGCCCGTGGGAGACGACGTCCACGAAGGAGAAGCTGTTCAGGTGCGGCCCGTTGGTGCCGCCAAGCATGATCGCCAGGCCGCCCAGGTCCGTTCCCAGCCCGATCGCCTCCAGGGCAGCAGGCGCGCGCGACCGCAGGGCCGCGGCCCCCTCCGAAAACAGCAGCTCCAGCCCTCCCAGTGCAACCGGGGTAACGGCGGACATCTTGTCCGCCGGGCAGCCCAGGAAGACTTCCAGGTTGTGCGAAACGCCGTCCAGGATACCGTCGGCCAGCAGGTCGGCCGGGGCCGTGCGCAGGAGGTCGAAATCGAAGACGGCCGCGGCCGGCACGATGGCGTCGTCGATGATCAGCTTCTTCTGGCCCGCCGCGGGGTCGGTGACGTTGGCGTATTTGGTCAGGTGCGCGGCCGAGCCCGCGGCCGTCTGGACGGCCAGCAGCGGGACCGGGCGGACGCCGGCCGGGAGGCAGGCCGTTACCCGGCCCATCCCGAAGAGGGAATCAACCGACGGGGCAGCCAGGCCGGCGGCCGCCAGCGCGGCTGCCGCCTTGGCGGCGTCGATGACGCTGCCCCCGCCGAGGGCGACCACGAGATCGGGCTTCGCCTGGAGGATCAGGGCTTCCAGGCGGTAGACGTCTTCGCGCGGGGAATTGGGGCGGGCGCCCGGAAAGGCGCGGCCGCCGACCGTTTCAACCCCGGCCGCGCCCAGGGAGTCGAGCACGGAGCGGGTCAGGGCGGCGTGCCAGCCGCCGTCGTTCGCGATGACCAGGGCGCGGGCGCCCAGGGCGCGGGCGAGGCGGCCGGTTTGCGAAAGGGCGCCGGAGCCGCAGGCATAGCGGTCCCCGCGGAAATCCTGGAGGAGCTGGCGGGCCCGGGCGCGCGCGCTCATGAGGACCTGGCCTTGCGGACGACGATGGCGCAGGCCGCCTGGTCCATCCGGGAGGAGTCGAATTCGTAGGTGTAGCCGAGGGGCTCCAGCACCCGCCGGTAGAGCAGGTCGCAGTGCCAGCAGTAGTCGGGGTAGGGGGTGATGTGCTTGAGCGCGAGAAGCCGGCCCTTGGACGGGCAATGCCGCATCTCGATGCGGAACTCGCCCGCCTCCTCGTCCAGTTCCATGGTGAAGTCGGCCGCTTCCTCGTTGAGCGTGCGGTTCCAGTAGAGCCAGCAGCCCTTGATGCCGTTCTGGGCCACGAGGTCGCGGAGGTTGTTGAGGAAGGTGTCCGAGATGTATTCCCAGAACCCGGTGACGGCCGGCTTGCCGCCGCGCGTCTCGAGATAGCGGAACAGCTCGCTGTAGGCGGGGATGAATTCGGTGCAGGAGATCATGAGGCCCTCCGGAAAAAGCGCTGGGCGTAACGGCCGGTTTCGGCGTCGTAGCGGGTCAGCTCGACGTCAAAGGGGGTGTTTTCGCAGATGGTCCGGCCAACCGTGGCCACGGTTTCGTGGAACAGGGGCGAGACGGCGTAGCCCTGGGCCCGCATGTGCGTGACGGCGGGATTCAGCAGCACGTCGATCACCAGTTCGCCCTCCGATTCCGTGAACCGGACCTCGCCGCCCTCCAGCGTGAAGAGGCGGTCGTAGTGCTCGCGGAGCGCGGAAAGGCCTTTTTCCCGGAGGGCTTGCGTGAGAGGGGCGTACCAGGCCAGGGCGAACTGGCGGAGGTAGTCGCGCACGGCCTGATCGCCGTATTTCAGGCGGACGTAATCGATGCCGGTGCTCATGGCGCCGTGGAAGTCCTTGTGCAGGTAGGCGTTGTCAGCGGCTTTCCGGTCGATTTTCAGCTTGGCCATTCGGGCTCCTACTTGGCGAGTTTCAGGACAAAAAGAAGCGTACCCTCGCGGGACGGAATGCCGCCCAGCACCAGGGGCGAACTGCCGCGCAGCACCGCCTGGGTCTTGATGACGGTTGAGCCGCCTTGCGTCACGGTGATAGACAGGTTGCCGGCCGGACCGGAAAGGTTGACCTTGAAGTTTTTACCCATCCGGACGGGGCCGGTGGCGGGGAGGGAGACGGTGGCCGAATCGAGCAGCTTGAAGGAGCTGAAGGCCAGGTTTCCGCGCATGAGGGCGGCCACGTCCTGGAGAGCGGGGTCGATCTCGCCGCCCTGGCCCGCGCGGACCAGCCGGATGGAAAGGCTCTCGGCTTCCGCCCGGGCGGGCAGGAAAGCCGGGAGGGCGATGGCGAAGAGGAGCAGGGCCAGCGCCCGGAAGGATGCGCGTGAATGTGTCATGGGTTTTCCTCCAGTCCGGAGATCCAGACGATGGCGCCGGATTCCCGGCCGTTTTCGGA
>JBIIYJ010000029.1:0-28438 GCA_044346855.1 Kiritimatiellia bacterium | reverse complement strand
ATCTTGTGCAGCTCGGCGACCTTCGCCAGCTCGGGCGCGTTCAGGTCGGCCGCGGCCACCAGTTCGGCGCCGGGGATTTTGGCGTAGCTGGCGAGGTGGTGCTTGCCGATCTGGCCGACGCCGATGATGCCCAGGCAGATGGTGTTGCTCATGTCCGTTTCAGATGCCTCGTGTTTGGTGCGCGCGTTCGTTCTTCGGGTCGAGTAGGGGGTTGCCGGCAGGCGCCGCGGGCGATTCCAGGTCCAGCGCGGCGGCTGCCCGGCGCACGAAGGCGAGCTGGGCCGCCACTTCGGCGTATTCGTTTTTGGCGCTGTGATGCTCCACCCCGAGACAGCCGCGGTAGCCGGCCTCCCGCAGGATGCGGAGGGCCGAGTCCACCCGGCCGAAGGTGGTGCGCGCGTCGATGTGGGTGTGGATGGCCAGCGGGGCGAGCAGGCGGTCGTACGCGTCGGGCGTGCCGGCCGTGTCCTTGCCCATGTGCAGCAGGATGCCGTAGGCGGGGGAGTCGACGGCCTTGGCCAGGGCCAGCATGTTGCCGGGGTAGTTCTCCGCGCCCCAGTGCGTTTCCGGGCCGATCGCGTAGCCGCTGTCGTGCGCGCGTTTCGCCCAGGCCTTGAACGTTTTGACGATCAGCTCGAACTGTTCCGGCGTCCAGGCGGGATCGCGGCCGCCGGTGTCGATGCGGACCGTTTCCGCGCCTAGGAATTCGGCGGCCTGGAGGTGGCGCTCGGCCAGGGCGGCATGCCGGGCGCGCACGGCGGGGTCGTCCTCCCACACGTGGCAGCCGTCGGCGTGGTAGTTGACCAGGCGCAGCCCGCGCTCGCGGAGGGCGTCGCGCACCTTGCCCAGGAAGGCGGGCTGGAGGTAGAGGTCGGGATCGGGGCCCAGCAGCCCGTTCCACAGGTCGGCCGTGTCGAGCTGGTAGCGGTAGCGGCAGGATTCGAGATAGCCGAAAACGTCGAGGGCGCCGGCCGCCAGCGCCCCGTGGAAGGAATATCCGGCAATGCTGATGTTCATGGCGGGAACGTTAGAACGGGAGCATGCCCGCCGTCAAGCCCTGCGTGGGGCGATTGATGTCCTGGGACGCATCTGCGGTTTCGTCGGGATTATGCCAGTCTGGTGCGAAGCCGATTTGGAGTGCGGCGGCTTGACGCCGCTTTGGCTGGCGCCGACTGGACACGACATCAAAGGCTGGGCGCCGCGTCAAGCCGACACGCTTGGGCAGGCCTATCGAAGCGCGCAGGGCAGCCGCATCGCAGAAAGCGGCGTCAAGCCGCCGCACTCCAAATTGAAGATCTGCCGATCCCGACAAACTGCAATGCGCCCGAGGTCCTGGGACGCATCTGCGAAATGCAGGGCCGATGGTAAGGTGGAGGGTCCGGTGCCACCCGGACCGCATGCGCCCTGCTTGCGCCGGACGCGCGCATGTCTTCCCGAACCGCACGGCCCGATCGGGGCTTGAACCTTTCGCGGGGCCGTGTTAATGATTAGACGTCGGCGGAGGATTACTGGCGCTTATTCGACGGCCGCCGACTTGATCAGCGAGCCGTTGCTGGCGCCGTACAGTTCCTTGCCGATCCAGACGGGGCGGCCGCGGTGGGAACTGCTTCCTCCCATGACCGGATACCGCACCTCGCGGTCCAATGTCCCCGCCCACGACAGCGCCAGTGTTTCCGGATCGACCCTCGCAAGGCCGCGCTCCTTGAGCAGCCAAAGCGTGTTGTCCGCGGCGCGTTTGGTTACCCAGACGGCGAGCTCTTCGAGCTCGACGGACTTGACGATCTTTTTCGCCGGCAGATCGTAAAGGTAGAGGGTCGTGTTGGTCGCCGTCCGATCGCCGTACCAGCCCAGGAAACGCGTGTCCGAAACGGGCAGCATATACCCCGTGTTTTCCAGCCCCGGCTTGAGTTCGATCGGGTCCATCTCCTTGAGGGCCAGATCGTAAACCAGCAGTTTGGCATCCTTTTTGGCGCCCGACACGATGACGCGCTCCAGCTTGGGCATCGCGATCAGGTGAACCGGCTCCAGGTCCTTGTTCGCCTGGCCGAGCGCCGTGAACTCCCCTGTGGCGGTGTTGTAGCAGCACAGGCCCGAGCCCGTGGACCAGCGTTCCCGCAGGCCCAGGGTGTAGATTCTCTCGCCGGCCGCATCCATGGCCATGGCATGGTGCGCTTCGGAGCGGCCTTGGCCCTGGGAGCCGATCTGGACCGGGTTGGTCACGCCCGCCGCCGCCGCCGCCGCCGGGGTCCAGGGTTTGGCCGGGTCATAGACGGACAGGGTCGCGTTCGGGTAGCCGGCGTAATACAGCTTGCCTCCGGCCACCACGGTCTTGGCGCCGCTGGGCCCGCCTTTGCCGAAATAGTCGCAGCGCCTGTCGGCCGGATGATACCGGAACCAACCGTGGTACTGCTGCGCGTTGCCCATGACCGAGCCGTCGGGCAGAAGCGTCAGCGACTCGATGAGCGCCGGCTCGGTATTCTCGATGGCGAAGTGCGCCGCCCGCCATTCCCCGGTGGCGGCGGAACGCCAGTACAGCGCGCCGGTGCCGTCGGCGGAAATGGCCGCGCGCCGGTCGCGATCCAGCTCGGGGAGGGGCGTGGTTGCGGCGACGGGCTTGCTGGCCTTCCACTCCAGCGGGGGATAGGTTTTGGGCGGGGGCAAATCCTTGAACGGCTCGCCGACCTTGGCTTCCGCCACGATGCGGCCGTCGCGAAGGGCGACGTTGAGCCTTTCCGGCGCCCCGCTCAGCGAAGCCGTGCAGAAGGCGCCGCCCTGGGCGACGGTGACGCGGGAATCGGTGCCGTCGCGCTGCGCGAGCACCCTCTTCTCGCCCGTATCGAAGTTCACGGCGCACAACTCCCATTTGCCCTGGCCCACGGCCACATATACCCAGGGCGGCTCCATGGCGATGTAATACCCGTATGTCAGCTGGCGGCGCCCGGGCAGGCCGACGTCGGTGATGAGCTTCCACTCCAGCGTGTCGGGGTTGATGCGGACGACGCTGGCGAGCCCGTTGCCGGACTGGCTGGCGCCGTAGATCATCCCGTCGGGGCCGCATTCGATCTTGTAGAACTGGCGCAGGACATCGATGCTGTCGTGGAGGCGGCCGAGAATTATGACGGTCTCCTCGACGGGGTCGTAGTAGTAGATGTGGCCGTAGTCCACGCTGAAGAAGAAGCGGCCGTTGCCGGCCAGGCCGCCGGGGCCGATTTCGGCTGCATGGAAGCCCGGCAGCTTGACGGTCTTTTGCGTTCCCGCCGCCAGGTCCAGGATCACCCACTCCGCATCCGGCCGGTCCTGCGTGTCCGCGTAGGCCAGGTAGTGCCGGCCCTTGTCCAGGGGCAGGGTTGTTTTTTCCCGGCCCGTGGTGAACTTGTAGTTCATGCATTGGCCGATGAAGTTCCATCCGCCGCGCGGATTCGGGGCGAAGGCGGTATGGAAGACCCGCGAGGTCTTGACCGGCGTCGCCACGACCTCCATCCTGATGACGGCCGAGGTTTGACCCCAGGCGCAACCCGCGACCAGCAGAACCGGCAATAACCGTTCGGGATGTTTCATCCTCAAGTTCCTTTTTCTGTTTCCCGGTGCGTCAGCCGTCGGCGGCAGTCGGTTGAGCGACCCGCCGCGGGCTCGTATGCAGGGTAGGCTACAGGGCTTTGCCCACCGCGACAAGCAGGCTTTTTCCGAACTTGACCCGGGCGCATTGCGGTTTAGTCGGGATTATGCCAGTCTGGTGCGAAGCCGATTTGGAGTGCGGCGGCTTGACGCCGCTTTGGCTGGCACCGACTGGACGCGACGTCAACGACTGGGCGCCGCGTCAAGCCGACACGCTGAGGCAGGTCTATCGAAGCGTGCAGGGCAGCCGCATCGCAGAAAGCGGCGTCAAGCCGCCGCACTCCAAATTGAAGGCCTGTCGATCCCGACGAAACTGCAATGCCCCCTGAACCCTGATCTGAGACTCTGAACGGCGCCGCGCCAGTGAAAAAAAAGCGGCGCAATGGTCTTTACAACGGCCGACCGATTTGGTTAACTGCTTATTCCACAAACGCTGTGGGGCGGTAGCTCAGTTGGTAGAGCGCCAGAATCGCACTCTGGAGGCCGTGGGTTCGAACCCCATCCGCTCCACCACTTCCCTTCTTGTCACAGCTTGCCAGACATTGCCTAAACTATTCATTTCCAAGGGATTATGCCTCTTTTCGTGAAGATGCCTTTATTTCAGGATCATTCGCCACTTGGCCCAGAATGACTCAGATTGTCGCCGCTTGCCCGAATCGAGGGGAAGCCTGAGGGGAAGCCATCAAGCCGGTTTTCCCTCGGCCTGGAGCAGCGGGGAAGCCTCTCCGGCTTGAACGGGTGACGGTGGAGGTTTCGCGGTCGTTCTATCACGTCGACTACCCGTGCCGGATCGGGATGCGCCGCGGAGAGCCTGGGTTCCATTGCGAGGCGCATGCGATCAACCGCCTGCCGGGTCCGCCGGTGGCGGCCGGCTTTTCGTTCAACCTCGCGCTGGCGCTCGACCCGGAAGACGTGGCCGGGCTGACCTTCGAGTGGGAGGAGGGCGGGCACCGCCGGCTTTCGATCGGGGAAGCGGCGGCCGGGCTTGTTCCTGTTTCCGCGCGGGAGCGGCTGGACGTCCTGTCCGCGCGCTGGCGGGTTTCCATCTTTTCCGATCCCGCCGAAACGGCCGGGTATGAGGCGGATTGGGCGCCGGGGTTTTACGTCACCCCGGACCTGCATGGCGTCTATCGCGAGCGGCAGCCGGGCGAGGAGACGACGGTGCGCTGGCGGTTCGAGGCGGTGCTTCGAGGGGCATAAAACGGGAACGCCTTACGGCACGGCGGGCATGGGGACCGGTTCGACGGCCTCGAAATCCGATCCCTTCACTTTCCTCAGCTCGTCCAGCCCCTTGATGCGGCTGTCCGGCGCCACGGAAAGGCGCCAGTTCCCGCCGTTGTCGGCCACGAACATGCCGTATGTCTTCAGCCCCTTCAGGATCGCCTGGACGTGCGGGGGAAAGCCGGCGACGTCGAAATCGGCCCGCAGCCGGAAGCCCTCGACGGGGGCGTTGTCGGGGATCGGGTAGGGGCCGGGATCCGACTCGGCGGGATAGTTGAGGATTTTCGCGGCCACCCGTTTCTGGTCCGGCGGCACCAGGACGAAGGCCATGTCGAGGTTATAGGCCAGGTTTTTTCCGGCGCCGATGCCGGCGATCATCGCCCGGGAGTTTTCAGGGCCGGCTGCCTGGAGATGTCCGCGTTCCAGGGGTTGTCGGCGGGGAAGACCTGAAGGCCGGCAAGGATCCGGTCTGCCTCCGGCGTGTTGAACAGCATGGGCTCCCGGAGCGCGGGCGGCGCGGGCTTGGCGGCCCCGCACAGCCCCGCCGCGCAGGCCAGGAGGCCGGTCAGGAAAAGGACTTTGGACATGGCGCTTCCTCGCGAAAGGATATCCGGTGATAGGGATACAGGAAGTGACGGATTACTGCAAGCAGGTCTTCACCGTCCCTATTCAACGTGGGCGTGGTGCTTTTTTCTAAGGAATCTCAATGACGAAAAGCCACTTACCGTGATATTTTGAGGGAGTGAGATGAAGACACCGCCTTCCAATTCGAGCACTTCCGGCCGTCCGCCGGGGGCGTTGCCTTTGGTCACGCGCAATCCCCTGGGCAAACAGGATTTGCCGACCATCCGTTGCCACCGGCTTGGGGCGCCAATTGTGGCTGGTGACTGGGAAGCAGCCGTGCGAGCCTTGTCGGACGCCACGCCAATAACGATGAAACAGGCGTGGCTGGCGGAACCCGAGCCCCAGTTTCTTCCCGCGACGGTGAGGACCGGGTGGCGGGATGACACGCTGTGGGTGTTGGCCGAGCTGCATGACGCCGACATTTTCAACCCGGTCGACGCGTTCAACGCCGCTTTCTTTCAGAACGGGGATGCGTTTGAGCTGTTCTTCCGTCCTGTGCCGCAGGAGGCCTACTACGAGTTTCATGTCGGCCCGCACAACCAGATGTTCCAGCTGCGCATCCCCTCCGCCGCGGTCTTCCAACAGCCGCCGGAGCTGAGGGATTGGAAGCTGCCGTCCCCTGTATTCCAGAGCTGGACGCGAGTGGATGCCTCCCGGCAACGCTGGGAAGTCCTGGCGGCCGTGCCGTTCGCCGCCATCTGCGAGAACGCCGCGGCTCGGGTTTGCCGGGAGTGGGGATTTTCCTTCAGCCGGTACGATTATACGCGCGGCCGCGCGCACTCGTGCCTGTCCTCCACCTCCCCGCATGCCGTCGTTGGTTTCCACCGGCAGGCGGAGTGGGGCAAGCTGCGGTTTGCGCCCTGAACGCATGATCGGGCTGAGGTCAGGCGCCATGCCTGCCAGGTTTTCATGCTGACGTCGTTGGGCGACTACCGGCGCGGTTCCATCGCTCCAGCCAGAAGCCTTTCACATGGAAAAGGTCGTCGCGGGCGAGGGGGTCAAGCGGCAGGATGGGTGAGCGGGGGGTGACCCGTGATTGGCCGGTCGTGCCGGTCCGTTTCCCGTCCGGGGCCGTTCAGCGGATGAGGAACAGCGTCCCCCTGTTGCGGGACTGGCCGGCGAGGAGCTTGCCGGAGCCCGAGAACAGCGTGTCGTTCTGGAAGTCGGCGCCGCTCTCGGTCGAGCCGTAGGATCCGCTGGCCGCCAGGATGCCGTTGGTGTAGAGCACGGCGATCCGTTCCAGGACCCCGGAAGCGAGGCTGTTCGTCCCGTTCAGGTACAAGGTGGCGCTGTTGGGGAGGCTGCTGCTGCCGGCGAGTTGCAGCGTGGCGCCCGCGGCGACGGTGATGTTGGAGCTGGCGAGCGAAGCGCTGGCGCCCAGTTTCAACGTGCCCGCGCTCACAGTGGTGGCCCCGCTGTAGGTGCTGGCGCCGGTCAGTTCGAGCGTGCCCGCGCCGGCCTTGGTCAGCGCCCTGGTGGGGAGGTGGGCGTGCGAGCCGTCGGAAATCACGCCGCCGATGGTGAGGGTGTTGGCGGTGACGGTCACGGTGCGGGTGGCGCCGGGGTAGGAGCCCAGCGAGACGGTGCCGGTGCCCATGTTGAGGCTGCGGGTGCCGAGGTATGTGAAGTCGGTGTTCCAGAACTGCGCGTTGTTGTTGGCGAGCGTGATGTCGGCGGCGCTGCTGTTATCAATCTGCGCCACGGGCAAATCCTGGGCAGAACTGGCGCCGTTCATGTAGAAGGCACCGGTGCCGAGTGCGTACGCGGAGTTGATGTTCAATTTCGGAGTCGTACTGCCCATGGAATAGACCGTGCCACCGGAATAGGTATTGGTGCCGCTTAACGTCACGATCGGCGACGTTCCCCAGAGGGCCAAGGTCAACATGCTGGCGCCTGCCGCGTTATCCACAATCGGGGCGGAAGCTGTGAAGTTGGCCGAGCCGGCAACCACCAGTTCTTTCTTGTCGCCAATGATGAGTTTGCCCGTGCTGGTGCCGCTGCGGGAAATGTTCCAAGAACCATTGAGGGCCATCAGGCCGTTGACGGTCAGGTCATTGTCGCTCGAAGAACCGAGATTGATGGCCCTGCCGAAACCGCCTTGGATGGTGTTCGCAAACCGGTCGGCGGTGAGAGTCTGGTCGGCACCAACTGTGTAATTGGCTGTCGCATCCGTCCAACTGGTCTCGGTCGTCGCCGCCGGGGCTGTCAGCGTTTCGAGTTTGCCCGTGCCGTCGTTGCGCACGTAAAGCCCGCCGGTGGTCACCGCCCAGGGGCCGAGGATGCCGTTGACGTTGGTATTGCCGACGTTGTAGGTCTGGCCACTCAGTGCGGCGATGCGCAGGACGCCGCCGCTGCGGGCGATGGTGCCCATGTTGAAGGTCGAGGTGGCATCGAGGTTGAGCGTATTCACCCCGTTCTCGAGCCGGATGTCGCTATGGTTGAACGTGGATAAGGCCCCGGAAAGGATGACACCATAACCAGCGCGCGCGCTCGAGCCCCGCAAGACCAACGGAGCAGCGGACAAGACGCCCTGTGTGGCCGAGACGCTGCCCGCGCTGATGGTCATACCTCCCGAAAAGGTGTTGGCGCCGTTGAGCGTGAGTTGGCCGGGGCCAATCTTCCACAAGCCCAGCGTGCCGGAGGCCCCGCCATCGGAGATCGTATCCTGCATGGCAATCTGTTGCGGGTAGGTGGTGCCGATGTCCAGCAGCAACGTGCGGCTGGCGGTGTCGGCAGCGTCCCGGCTGACGGTATTGCGGATATACAGTTTGGCACCGCCTGTGGTTCCCGATTTCCAGAGTTGGGAGCCGTTGAGGCGGACATTGACTTTCTGCCCGGCGGTGGTGGATCCGATTGTTTGCCCGGAGGCGGCTGTGACATTGTTGATGCCGCCTTCGCCGATGGTGAGCGTGCGGTCGGTTGAGACCGAGGTGTTGCCTTGGATGACGATGTTACCACCACCAGCGCGATACCCCAGGCCCAGTACGGACTGATTTCCGTTCAGCGAGACGGTTGCGCCATCGGTGTCGTTTGTAATGCTGAAGAAGGCGATGTCGCCGGCGCCCGGAACCGCGTCGGGGTTAGGCGTGGTTGCATCCGGGGCGGTCGACCAGTTGGCTGCGCTGTCCCAGCCCGCGCTGGCGCCATCCCAGTAGATCGTGGCGGCCTGGCTCACATTGGCCAGCAACGCCAAGACCATCCCCAGCGTAACACCATGCCTTATCCTGCCTGCTGCTTGTTTCATGGTTGTTCTCCCGCCATCCCGGCCGTATCCGTTCCTTCTCAAAACCTTCCCCAGAATCCCGGCGGTAAGGGACGCCCGCCCTCCAGAAGATCTTAACCGTTAACTTTCCCCGTGCTCTTCCCCTCGATCAATTCCGTTTCCAGCGCCAGTTTGCGGCGGATGGCATTGGGGTGTTCGAGGCGCCAGTACGTCATTCGGGCTGCTTCGGCGCCGAGTTCCTCGAGCGGAATGGCGCAGGTGGTCAGGGCCGGGCCGTAATACCAGGCCGGTGCTGAACCGTCGAACCCCACCACGCTGACGTCCTCGGGGACGCGGAACCCGAGTTCGCGCAGGCGCATGACGATACGAGCCGAAGCGAAATCGTTATAGGCCATTAACGCGGTGAAGGGACGCCGACCCGAGCCGGACACAAAACCGGTCTGCGCCAGCAGTTTGTCGAGCATGGCGACGCTGTCGTTATGGATGTTGTCGCAGGTCAGGGTCAACTCGGGCGGGCAGTCGCCGCCGTCGGCGCCCAAGCCTGCCCGCAGACCGGCCAGGCGTTCGAGGCTGATGCGGCTCTTGGTGCCCAGATAGGCCACCCGGCGGTGGCCCAGGCGCGCGAGATGCGTGCCAAGATCGTGGCCGCCGCCGAAGTTGTCGGCATCCACCACGTCGGCATGGGGCGGCCCGTAGAAGATGAAGGTCGACGGGACGGGGCAGTCGGTGTGCGGCATGAGGTTGTGCTCGTCGCCCCAGACGACGATGGTGCCATCCACCTGCTTGCGGGAGACGATCAGCGGCCATTGCGTATCGGGCAGGGGGCAGTTGATCATCTCGGCGGCACACTCGGCCGCGCCGCGGCGCAGTCCCGCCAGCAGGCGGCCGTGGAAGGGCGACTCGGCGCTGGCCGCCGGCGCATTCGTGCAGAGCACATGCAGAAGGTCCCGATTCTCCTGGACCCTTGAAGAGGGAGGCAGCGGCAGGCCGGCTTTCCGCGCAGCATCCAGGATGCGAAGGCGTGTCTTCTCGCTGATCCCGGATTCCCCGCGCAGAGCGCGGGAGACGGTCATGTTCGAGACGCCGATTTGGCCGGCCAAGTCACGTTGGGATATGGCCATGCATTCCCCCCCTCTCTGTTAATAATGAAACGATAACATAACGAATTAAACCTGCAATAAAAAAATCAAACCTTATTTAATGTGTTGAAAATAAGGTTTATTCGAGTAAATAAACACTAATACTGAAACGATAGTGTAACGATGCAATATTGACAGCTGAACCGCTTTGTGGTTAATTCGTGCGCATTGACTGCATGATGAAGACCGATCAGAAGGAGACTCCAGATCATGACCTTTCGTCTCTGGCGCACCTTGAAAGCATCCATGCTCCTTCTGGCGGGCCTCCTTGCTCCCGTCACGGTCCACGCTTATGCGGCGGTGCAGAACAAGGCGGATAACACGGAGATCCGCATCGTGCCGGCGCCGGGCAAGGTTACGGTGGACGGCGACCTGAAGGACTGGGACCTGTCCGGCGCGATCTTCATGTTCATCGACGAGTCGAGCAGGGAGGCCTACCAGGTCCGGGCCTCGATGATGTACGACCAGGATACCCTTTACATCGGCGGGCAGTGGAAAGACCCGACGCCCATGAAGAACCAGTACGCCTTCGGCGGCGAGGCCAACAGCGCGTGGAACGCGGACGCGATCCAGATCCGGTTTGTTTCCAATCCCGAAATCCGCTCGCGCGCCTCGACCATGACCGGCGCCCGCATGGATGCCGAAGAGCAGAAATTCGTCAACCACATCATCCTCTGGTACTCGACGCAGGACAGGAAGGCCGGCTACCAGGCCTCTTACACGCTCGGGTACAAGGACTCGGTCGTTAACCCGCCTGGCGTCGAGGGCGTGTTCCAGAAGGACGCCGACGGGAAAGGCTGCACCCTCGAATACCGCATTCCATGGGCCGTGTTGCGGGCGCCGCGACCGCTGAAGGGCGGCGACGCGGTGCAGATGCAGTTTCAGGTTCACTGGGGGAACGACCAGGGGACGGAACTGAAGAGCGGCATCACCGACGTGAGGAATCCAAACAGCAACGCGCTGGGTTACATGGGGCCGGACGCCTGGGGGCTCGGTCGGTTCATGGAAAAGGGAAACCTGCCGCCTGCCGTGCAAAGCGTCACGGAGCGCGCGGCCGGACATATTCCGATTCCCTTCACGCTGGAGAAGGACGGCAAGGTCAGCCTGTCGATCGTGGACGCCGGCGGGAAGACGGTCCGCACCGGTTTCGGCGCCGTGCCGTATAAGGCAGGGGAACACACGTGGCTGTGGGACGGGCTTGACGACCGGGACAACCCGCTGCCGGCCGGCAAGTATACGGCGAAAATCCTCACCCACGGCGGCTTCGGCCAGACATACATCTGCGATGTAGGCGTCAGCGGCGAACCGCCGTACCAGACCGAAGATGGCAAAGGCGGCTGGGCGGGCGACTACTGGGAGCCCATGTACGTGGCCATCGACGGCGACCGGGTGATCCTGGGCACGGGCAACGCGGAGGCGCAGAAGCCGACCATTGCCACCGACCTGGACGGGCGCAAGCAGTGGGGCAGTTCGGCCCTGGGGCACAGCCTTGCCCTGCACGAGGGTTTTGGCTACTTCGTCGCCTGGGCGTCCAATGGCAACCTGGTCAAGTTCGACCAAGCCACCGGGCAACTGAAGCCGTTCTCAGGCGGCCAGCCGGAAGTGAAAGCTCCGGGCACCGGGCCGCGGCGCGGGTTGGTGGCGCTGGATGACGCCACCCTGGTGCTGAGCGCCGAGACGACGAACCTGCTTTACCTGATTGACCTTGCCACGGGCGAAGCCAAGGGCGAAGTGGCCTTGCCGTCGCCCCAGGGGCTGGCCGTGGACGGCAGGGGCACGCTCTACGCCGTCAGCAGCAATGCGGTCGGCCGGGTCGACCTCAAGTCCGGCGTGTTCACGCCGCTGGCCACGGGACTCGACGAGCCGAAGATGCTGGCCTGCGATGCGGAAGGCAATGTCTACGTTTCCCTGATGGGGAAGACCATGCAGGTGTGGAAACTCTCGCCGCAAGGGAAGGTCATGCAAAGGTTCGGCAAGGCTGGCGGCCGGCCCGCGCTCGGCAAATTCGATCCCGCCGGCATGATCAAGCCCTATGCGATCGCCGTGGACCGGAACAACCGGCTCTGGGTCTGCGAGAGCGACCGCGAGCCCAAGCGCTATTCGGTGTGGAGCGCCGACGGCACGCTGTGGAAGGAGTTCTTCGGCTCGCTGCCCTATTCCACGGCCGGCTACTTCGATCCGAAGGATCCGGAATCCTTTTACGCCATGAACGTTCGTTACCGGGTCGATTACGACAAGGGCACGTGGAAACCAGACGCCACCATCCTGCGCGAGCGCGAGGAAGCGGGCGTCAAACTCGCCCAGGTGAGCACCCATGGCGGGGGAAAGATCTTCGTCAACCAGGGGCGGAAGTTCCTCTTCATGGGCGGGGGGTTGGCGCCGGATGTCAACCTGCATGAGGAGGTCGGCGGCCAGTGGGTGCCGCGGCTGGCCAGGTATGTGGCCCAGGTCTCGGTGCCGGGGCCGATTGGCAAGGACGGCAAGCCGGGCAAGCCCAAGGTCACGAAGACGCCCTCGCTGTGGCTGGATGCTAACAACGACGGCCTGGTGCAGCCGGAGGAGATCGCGCCCCTCGGCACGCGTCTGGGCAGCACCGGGCACATCGACATCGATCAGGCGATGAATATCTACACCTACACCGGCGACGGGTGGACCGAGCCGCGCGCCGAGGGGCGGTCGATCCTGCCGTTCTCGGTTCTGAAGCTCGACTTCCTTGGTTTCGGCCCGAATGGCGCGCTGCGGTATGCCGAGGCCTCCACATCCGTGGTGCAGGAGGCCGAAGGCGGCTCGGTGGCCGGGCTGGCGGTGGAGCCGGACGGCTCCGCCCTCTATGTCCTGCTCTCCGGCGGGCTGGTGGCGCGGGGCGAACGGGCGCAGGGGACCGGCGGAAGGGTCGTGAAGTATTCGGCGGATGGCAAGGAACTCTGGCGCTATGCGAACGTTCATGTGGGTTTCGCCTGGACCAGTTCCACCTACACGCCGGGCTTTGTGGTAGCGGCCTTCCGCTGCTCCAACGCGACTCATCCGGACCTGCTGCCGGTTACCGGCTACTACGGGCAATACTTCCTGATCGACAAGAAGGACGGGCTGTTCGTCGACGCCCTCTGCCAGGACCAGCGTTCGGCCTACACCCTGGATCACACCATGGTGCTGACCGAGAACTTCAACGGCAACATCTTCAAGCATCCGAAAACCGGCAAGACCTACTTCACCGGAGGCGACTGCGACTGCCGGATCTGGGAAGTCACCGGGCTGGAGAGCCTGAAGCGGCGGAGCGTGGATGTGAAGGTGACCGGCGAACAGGCGGCGCAGGCGGTGAAAAACGGCGACCAGAACAGGCGGGCGCAACTGGCGCTGCTCCAGCGCAACAGCGGCCGCAAGTCGGCCTCGCTCAAGCGCCTGGCCAACGCGGCGGCCGACGGCCGCGACGGCGAATGGCAGGGCGTTCCGGCCCTGCCGATCGGGGAGGATCCCGCCAAGCCCGCGCAGGTGCAGCTCGGGTACGACGACAAGGCCCTCTATGCGCGGTTCCAGGTGACGACGGCCACGCCGTTCCTGAACACGCCCACCGATTCCAAGCTGCTGTTCAAGAGCGGCAGCGCGCTGGAGCTCTGCCTCACCCCGAACCTCGCCCTTCGCAAGGTCGGGGCGAACAACCGCCACCCCATGGAAGCGGGTGACCTGCGCCTCCTCGTCGCCCGCACGGCGGACGGCAGGATGATCGCGACACGCTACCGGCCAAAGATCCGGGAGGCGAAAAAACCGGCTGCCGCCTACTTCGAGACCCCGTCCGCCGGACGGGAGGATTTCGACGAGATCGCCGAGTGGAACGACCTTCCGATGAGTTTCCGTGCGGAGAAGGGCGGCTACGTGGTTGAAGTGGCGGTGCCGTGGGACGCCACCGCGCTGAAGCCGGTTGCCGGCCTGAAGTTCCTCCTCGACGCCGGCGTGATCTACGGCAACGAAGGCGGCACACGCAACGCCGCGCGCGCCCTGTGGTCCGACCGCACCCCCGAGGTGGGGGTGAACAACGACATCCCGACCGAAAGCCGCCTGCATCCGAACGGGTGGGGGCTGGTGGTGGTGGAATAACCGGGACATAGCCGCCGGGGAAAGCACACATCATGATCATCAACAATCGTGTCGCCGTCCGGAGCGGAATGCTCGCCGCCGCCCTGGGGGTCGCGGCCGCTCTTCCCGCCAGGGCCTGGGACGAGCCCGAGGTGTCGCTGGAGGCGTATAGCACGCTTTCGACGAATTTCGCAACCCCCCACACTCCCTGGGCCCGGCCATATGCGCAAGGTCCGCTGCGCGGGATCTGTTTTGTCTACTCCCGCAGCGAAGGGATGCAGACGCATGCCCGCGAGGCGGTCGAACTGCAACAACGGCTCGACATCACGTTGGACGTGGCGTTCCGGTACAGTTTTGGCCGGGAATCGTGGTTTGGCGGCGATGCGGGAGAGCGCCGGATCGCCCGGTTGATGGGCAAGCCGCATGAGGTCTTCATCTTCCAGGACCTGTCGCCCGCCACGTTGTCCACGAATACGATCCAGGATGGCCGGACGCCGTTCCTGGCGCAGGTGCGGGCCGGCGCGGGCGTGGTGTTGATCGGGTCGGACGATGGCAGGTTGTTTGCCGATGCCGAGGCTTCGACCAACCTGCCCCCGTTCCTCGTGGGAACCGGGGCGCTGAAGGTCTTCAATGTCGGCAAAGGTCGCGTGGTGCAGATGCCGGCCCGGCCGCTGGTCGGCTATCGGGTGGGCTGGGAAATCGAGTATGACTATTGGCAGGAGGCGTTGACGCGCGCGGTGCTGTGGGCCGCGCAACGCGAGCCGGTGGTGCAGGTGCCGGTGACCGTCGAACCCACCATCGACCGCCAGAAACTGCCGGCCAAAGCCGTGACGGTTGCGTGGAAAGGCGCGACACCCGGCATGACGACCGTGTCCGCGCGACTGCGCCGCTGGGACGGCGTAACGAGCGAACTCGGCACCGCCAAGTGTGACCGGGCCGATGGGCAGACGGCGTTTGAATTGCCCAGGAGTCGTGCCGGCGCGTATCACGTGGAGGTGTTCGCTCGCAACGGCAACGGCGTGCAGGGCTGGTCGACGGCGCCGCTGGAGATCACCGCGACCGCCCGGATCGCGTCGTTGACATTGGCCGCTCCCCATCCACTACCGGCGCGTCCGCCGGCACTCAATCCCAAAAATCAGCAGGCCTGGGATGCCAAGACAAAGGCGCGGCAGGAGGAGGCGGAGCGCCGTGGGGTTTATACGCCTTACGTCGAAGCGGGCGAGATGATCGCCGGCAAGGTCGCGGTCGCCGGGGCGGCGCCGGGGCAGGTGCTGCGCGTCAGCCTGCGCGACCCGCGCGGGCGTGAACTCGTCCGGCAGGAACTGCCGGCGGCGGGCGAACTGTCCTTCCAGTTTAAAGCGGAACCCTGGATGCCGGTCTTGCTGCGCGTCGAGGCGACGCTGTGCCAAGGCGCCGAAGAGGTGGCGGCCGACTATCGCCACCAACGCATTACCAACCGGCGCCAGGGGAAGTTCAACTTCGTATTGTGGTCGGCGCCGGGCGACGAGACGCTGGGCCCGTACGCGCTCGAGAAACTGGCCGATTTGGGTGTTACCGCCGTTCTCGAGCACAATGCGCCCGCGCTCTCATATTCCGCCTACGGGATGAGTTATGTGCCGTGGAGTGGCGGCGGGGGTAACGTGATCCTGCAGCAGGTCGAACACTGGCAGGATTCCGAAGTCAACAAGGGCTTTGCCAAGGTGTGGGGAATGAACGCCCGCGGGGCTGGAGCGCTGACCTACTCCCTGGGCGATGAAATCCCCACCCGCGGTATGGGTAAAGGAACGAACACTGACGCCTACTTCCAGGCTTACCTGCGTGACACCTACGGGGACCTGGCGGTGCTGAACCGGAATTGGGACAGTGCGTTCGCCTCGTGGGACCAGGTCACGGTCAAGGCCGCCGGGGGACAGGCGAAGCAGGCCGCGAACAAGGATAATTACGCGCCTGGCTACGACCTCCACTATTTCCCGGGCTACAACTTCATCCAGATGGGCAAGCAGTGGCGCGAGGGTGTCCGCGCGCTCTGCGAGGATCCCCACGCGAAGATCGGGTTCGAGGGCAGCGCCCACATCGCCCGCGGCATGGCGGACCCGGAACTCGTCTGCCGCGAGTTCGACATGTGGGTCCCGTACACCAGCATCTCGGAGGAGTTCATCCGTTCCATGGCGCCGAGATCCTTCATCCGCAGTTCGTGGATCGGGTATGACAAGGACGCGACCAGCCATCTGGGGCACTACTGGCGGCAGGTGATGATGGGAGCCGACAGCGTCTGGTACTGGATGTGGTCGACGATCGGCGCGTGGCAGGGCTTCCAGCAGCCCGACCTGGAGGCGCCCGGCCCGGTGCGCGAGATGCTGGCCGATACCCAGGTCGTTCGCGACGGCTTGGGCGACCTGCTGCTGCAGTATAAGATGCAGCATGACGGCATCGCGCTCCTGTATTCTTACCCCTCGATGTTCGTGCAAGACCGGAACCAAAGGCTGCAGTCTTACCTCTCGCACTGGGCGGCCTATGTCGTCTGGGGCAACGTGGTGCAGGACCTGAACATGCAATACAACTACGTCACGGAGAGAACGCTGACGTCCGGCGAGTTCGCGAAGGCCGGCTACAAGGTGTTGATCCTCCCGCAGGTCTGGGCGCTGGGCGATGACGCGATTGCGGCGATCCGGACGTTCGCGAACGATGGCGGAACGGTGATCGCCGACGTGCGGCCGGGCTTCTACAACCAGCACGGCCAGCCGCGCGGCGCCGCAGCGTTGGACGACCTGTTCGGCGTGCAGGGCGGCGCGGAGCCGGGCAGGCAGGCCGAACTGAAGATCGCCGGTGACCTGGGTCTGAGCAAACTGGAGTTCGCCAGGCCCGGGCCGGGGCAAGCGCAACCGGTGGTTGCCGATCCGACCGTGCGGGTCGCCACGGGGCAGGCGCTGGGGACGGCGGGGGATGCGGCAGCCTGCGTTGTCAACTCGGTAGGCAAGGGGCGCGCGGTGCTGCTGAACTTCATCCCGCGCTCGGCGTTCGTCGGCAGTGACGACCCCGGAACCGGCGGGCTGACCGGCAAGCCCACCATGGAAACGATCCCGGAGGATGCCGCCCGTTTCGTCCTGGGCCTCTTCCACGCTGCTGGAGTGGAGCGGGCGTTCAATTTCACCGAGTACAAGAAGGAAAAAGTGCCGTATTTCCGCGGCGTGCGCGTGCAGCGGTGGCGCAGTGGCGATTACGAGATCGCGGGCTTCTTCCGGCAGGTGGACATCGAGCAGCGCCGCGGGGCCTTCATTCCTGACAGTGAGAAGTGGCCGGTCTCGCCTCAGCGCCAGGCGAGTGGGCGGCCGTATGCGCCGTACCCCTATGCCTGTGACCTGAAGCACGGCCTCACCGTGGGGCAGGCCAACTGGTTCATCGTGCCGCTCGATCCCGGCCGCGCGGCGTTCTACGCGCTCCTGCCCGGACCGCTAGCCCCGATGTCCATCGAGTTGCCGAAGGCGGCCAAGCGTGGTGCGCCGGTCGTGTTGAAACTCTCCGTCCCCGGTGCACGGGGCTTGCACGCCATCAAGCTGCGCGCGGTCCTGCCGAACGGTCAGCCGGCAGCATTCTGGAGCCAGACCGTGCAGGTCGGCAAGGAGCCGAAGGAAGTCGTGTTGCCGCTGGCCTTCAACGATCCGATCGGCGTGTGGACGCTCACGTTCACCGACCTGTTTAGCGCGGAAACGGCATGCACAGAGACCGTGGAAGTGAAGGACTAACCGAGCCACAATGAAGAGGCATAAAGGCTTCCTCAATGTCAGCACCGGACAACCCGCCAGTTGTGACACCGAGGTGTCGCTGGCCCGGGAAGGTGACGCCTTGGTGGTGCGGGCGCGCTGCCACTGCGACGCGGCCGGGGTGTCGGCGCACGACCGGCTGGTGATCAGTTCTGATCCCGTCGGACGCGAGGCGGACATCCGGGCGCCGGCATCGTTCCGCCTGATCATTCCGAGGAGACCGATCCGATGAATCTACGAGCGCAGTGCGCCTCGTTCGAACAGACCGCCCGCATTCACGAGCGGGCCAAGCTGTCCTTCCGGGGAACCGAGGGCTTCGACGTGTACAATCCGTCGCTTCCCTTCGACTGGAACGGACGGCGCTACATCTTCGGCCGGGTAGAGCGGCGCGCGGAGTGGGCGCGGTCGTGGGTGCGGCTCTTTGCCGCCACCGGTCCGGACGAATGGACCTTGGTCCCGGGCTCCATGATCTACCCGCTCGAGGATCCGTATGTTGCCTGGGTCGGCGACGAACTGGTCATGGGCGGCACGCATGTGCGCTATCGCGCTGGCGAGATCGACACCTATTACGGCTACTTCTACCGCGGCCGGGACCTGCACGACCTGCGCTACTTCACGACCGGTCCGGACTACATGAAGGACATCCGCCTCGTGCGACTCGAGGACGGACGGATCGGCGTCTTCTCGCGCCCCCGGAACAAGGAGATCCTGGCCCGCTTCGGTTGCGAGTCGCAGATCGGCTTCACCGTGATCGACCGCCTGGACGACCTGACCGCCGGGGTGATCGAGGGGGCGCCCTACATTCCCGGCCTGTTCGGCCCTGGCGAGTGGGGGGGCGGCAACCAGGCGTACCTGCTCGAAGACGGCATGATCGGCGTCATCGGCCACCAGTCCTGCAACACGACGGATGCTTCGGGCGCGGTGACGCTCCAGACCTACGTCAACATCGCCTTCGTCTTCGACCGGACGCAACACCGGGTGATCGACAAGAAGATCATCGGGACGCGCTCCTGCTTTCCGCCCGGTCCGGCCAAGAAGCCTCACCTCGCCGATGTGGCCTTCACCTCAGGCATCGTCCCGCGGCCCGACGGCAGGGCGGACCTGTACAGCGGCCTCGGTGACGCGGAGGTCGGCCGCATCGTCATCGATTTCCCCTTTGAAGGGCATGGAGGCATCGTGGCATGACCAACCGCGAATGGTTCAAGCAGGCGAAGTTCGGCATGATGGTGCACTGGGGGCTCTACGCGCTGCCCGCCGGGGAATGGAACGGGCGGCGCATGCCCTTCATCGGCGAGTGGGCGCAGTCCTACTTTCGCATCCCCAACGCGGAGTATGGCGCCCTGGCCAAGGCCTTCAACCCGGTCCTCTTCGACGCCGAGGCCTGGGTGCGGCTGGCCCTCGACGCCGGCATGCAGTACCTGGTGGTCACGAGCAAGCACCACGACGGCTTCGCCATGTACCGCAGCCGCGTCGATGCTTACAACATCGTCGATGGCACTCCGTTCAAGCGGGACGTGATCGGTGAACTGGCCGAGGTATGCCGGAAGCACGGGCTGAAGCTTGGCCTGTATTACTCGCAAGAGCTGGACTGGCACGAACCCCATGGCGGAGGCTATCGTTCAGGCCGCACCAACTGCGGGTGCATGAGCTGGACCAATGACTGGGACTTTCCCGACAACGACCGGAAGGACTTCACGCGCTGTTTCGAGGGCAAGATCAAGCCGCAGGTCGAGGAGCTGCTGCGCAACTATGGCGACCTGTGCCTGATCTGGTTCGACACGCCGGGGGTTATCACGCCCGAGCAGAGCGCGGAGCTGTTCCGGCTGGTCAAGCGACATCAGCCCGACTGCCTGGTCAACACCCGCATCGGCAACGGCTTGGGCGACTACCGCTCCATGGGCGACAACGAGATCCCCGATGCCTTCTTCGGCGACGAGTTGGTCGAGACGGCGGCGACCCTGAACGGTACCTGGGGGTACAAGAGCTTCGACCAGAACTGGAAGCCGGCGGACGAGGTGCTCCGCCTCAAGAACCATCTCAACGCGAGGGGCGTCAACTACCTCTTGAACGTCGGGCCGGATTGCCTTGGTCGCATACCGGCGCCCAGCGTGGACATCCTTCGGCAGGTGGGGAAGGGATGATGAAAGCTGCCGATCTGACCGCATCACTGCTGGCCCCGCCGCGCCAATTCCGCCCGGTATCGTTCTGGTTCCTCAACCATTTCCTGGAAGAAGGCGAGCTGCGCCGGCAGATCGCCGAACAGGACGAGAAGGGTTTTGGCGGCGTGATGTGCCATGCCCGCGACGGCCTGCGCACGGCCTACCTTGAGCAGGAGTGGGAAGACGCCATGCGCGTCATCATTGACGAGTGCGAAAAACGCGGCATGCACGTCTGGCTCTACGATGAGAACCACTACCCGAGCGGGATCGCGGGCGGGAAGATCCCGAAGCGCTTCCCCGGGCGCACCATGCTCTCGCTGGTGCCGGCGCTGGAGCGGGAGGTGGGGACAGGAGAAGGGATCAGGATTCAGGGTTCAGGGTTCGGTTCGGATCGCGAGAACGGCGACGATCGCGGTCCGCGAGGGAGCACGGATCGTCCACCGGTCTCGTCTCCGCTATTGTTAGCCGGCCTCCGCTATCTCCTCGCGACCGGCACCCGCACCGGCAAGACGCATGACCTCCTGCCGCGCGTGCACGATGGTTGCCTCGACTGGGCCAACGACCTCGGCGAACCGGCCATGCTGCTCGCCCTTGTAGAGCGGGGGTATGAAACCAATCCCGTCAATCATCCCGACTTCAGTTTCTATCCCGACTATCTCGACGAGGAGGTCTGTCGCGGCTTCATCGAGGAGACGCATGAGTGGTATGCGAAGCGGTTCAGGGATCACTTCGGCAAGACGATCCGAGGGATCTTCACGGACAACGCCTGCGCCCATTTCGGGCACATTCGCCGTTGCGTCCCCTGGAGTCGAAGCCTGGACCGGCGGTTCACCGCCGCCACCGGCCTCGCCATCGAAGAGATTCTGCCGAAACTCCTCCATCCGCTGCCCGGCTATCGCGCGGCGCGGCTGCGCTTCTGGCGGTTCTTCGGGGATGAGTTCATTCGCACCTTTGTCGGGGCCATCAACGACTGGTGCAAGGCGCGCCGGCTCTACAGCACCGGCCACTACTGCCTGGAAGACGGGATGGGCGAGCACGTCCGGCAGATCGGTTCCTACTTCGACGTGATGCGGAACCAGAACCTCAACGCCGTGGACCAGATCAGCACCCGCGCTCCGGAGACCAGCCTGTGGGGCATCGAGGGCGGCGAACCGCTCACCGCCTGCATCCGCAATACCGCCTCAGCCGCTCTCTTCAACGGCTCACCGCGGGTGATGTGCGAGTCGTTCGGCTGTTGTGGCGGCTGGGGCTTCGACCTGCGCGAGATGCGCCGTATCGGCGGGCACCTGGCGGCGCTGGGGGTGGACCTGTTCGTCCCGCACGGCCTCTACTATTCGATTGCCGGGACCCGCAAGTACGAGTGCATTCCCGACCATCTGCACAACCCGATGTGGGGCTACTACCGGGAATGGTCCGACTACGCGGCGCGGCTGTCGATGTTGACGGCCGGATCGGATTCGCTGGCCGAGATTGCGGTCCTGTATCCGGTCACCACGCTGCAGGCGACGATTGCCCTGGGCGCGACCGAGGCGGTGTCGGCTTTCCGGAAGCCGGACGGGAGCGATGGCGACGCCAACCTGCATGCCGCCCTCGACGCCCTGCCCGGTTCCGACCGTGGCGCGGATGCCGAGCGCGTTCGCGATCTCTACGATGGACTCCTCGACCGGCTCTCGCAACAGCACGTCAGCTACGAAATCGTGGCCGAGGACATTCTTCAGGGCGGACAGGTGGGGAGCGGCGGCACGCTGGATGTCCCGGCGCGCGGCGGGAAGTCCCGTTGCCGGTTCAAGGTCATCGTCCTTCCGGGCGTCCAGGTCCTCGAAGCCGCGAGCCTGGACCGGTTGGGCACGTTTGCGGATCAGGGTGGCGTGGTCGTCTGTCTGGGAGCCGTTCCCTCGGAGGTCTTTGACCCGGTGACCGGGACGGTGTCGAGTCTCTCGGGACCGTTTTTGGGCGGCCGTACGGTGGTGCTGGGGGTCGGCGTACCGCCCGCCGCGGCGGTGGCCGAAGCCTGCGCATGGCTGCGCGAACGCCAGCCTCAGCCGATTGCCGTGACCGGGGCTGGAAACGCCCTCGTGTCGCGGGCGTTCCGCAAGGATCGCCTCCGCTACTACCTGGTGCACAACAGCACCGACAAGGCTGTGGCGGACGTGGCCCTTGCCCTGCGCGACGGCGACGAACCCGTGCGGCTCGATCCGGACCATCCGGCGGTGGAACGGGTCGCCTGGCAGCGTCAAGGCGACGCCTGGCAGACCACGCTGGAAATGGCCCCCGGCCAGAGCGTGCTTTTCGTCTGCGGCCTGGACGACGCCAGCCGCGTTTCCCAGTCTTCCGGTCCTCCATCTATCCGCCCTTCCTCAGCCCTCCGGCCCGTCTGCGGTCCCTGGGCCTTCGCCACCGATCGCGACAACGCCCTCCTGTTGCGTCGGGGCAAGGTCGAGCTGATTCGCTCCCGGCAGATCTACACCTACACCTTTGACGTCGATTCCGTGCCGTCCCGGTGCCGGCTGCTTGTCGATCTGGAGATGAACCTGCCCGAATTGAACGCGGGCCGATTCTGCCACCGGCTCAGTGTCCGGCTAAACGGCACGGAGCTGCGGAACCTGGCGCCGGGAACATATCTGGATCGCTACATCCGCGAGGTCGATGCCACCGATGCGCTGCGCGTGGGCCGCAACGAGCTGGTTGTCGGCATCGCCGCCAGCCTGCGCGAGGATGGGCAGCGGCTGTGGCCGCCGATGCTGGCCGGCAACTTTGGCGCACGGTGCGACGAGACGGGCGACCGCTTGATCGCGTTGCCGCTTGAGATCGCACTGGGCGACTGGACGGCGCAGGGCCTGCCGGATTTCGCCGGCGAGGGGCGCTACCGTATGACGCTGGCGGTGCCCGCCGGCGCTATCGGCAGGCCTTTGATGCTCGACCTGGGCGACCTGGCGAACGCCGTGGAACTTTGGGTGGACGGCGAGTGTCTGGGGCGGCGCGTGGCACCGCCCTGGCAATTCGCCGTTCCAGCGTCGTCCCGAGACATGCGCGAAGTGGAGATACGGGTGATCAACACGCCACACAATTTGTTTGAAGCACAACGGCGACCGTCCGGGCTGTTTGGCCCTGTTACGATTGCCTTGTGAAACGGGCGACACAAATAACCTCAGGAAACGAAGATGACCGTCCGTGAACGATTCAGGCAGGTGTTTGCCTTCGAGCGCCCCGCCGCCCGGTTGCCAATGGTCGAGTGGGCGGCGTGGTGGGATTTGACGATCAAGCGCTGGAAAGGCGAGGGGATGCCGACGGAGCTGGACTGGGAGGGCTCGCTTCGCTTTTTCGGACTGGATCCCTTCATGCTGCTCGGCGGAACCGCACACGCACCCGGGCTGTTGGATGGCATTGAGCATGGCCATCCCGTTATCCGGTCCGAAGCGGATTACGAGGCGCTGCTGCCCCGGTTGTATCCGGAGGCATCCCTCATTCAGGCCGCTCAACGGGCCCATGCCATCCGCGACCGCCATGAGCGCGGGGAGCTGATCACCCGCCTTTGGCTCGACGGGTTCTTCTGGTGGCCGCGTATCCTGCTGGGAATTGAGAACCACCTGATGGCGTTCTACGATCATCCGGAACTGATGCGCCGGATCAACCGCGACCTGCTCGCGTTCAACCTCCGCATGCTGGATGCTGTTTGCGCCGAGGTGAAGCCGGATATGGTGGGCATTGCCGAGGATATGTCCTATAACAACGGGCCGATGCTTTCCCGCGACTGCTTCAATGAGTTTCTTCTGCCGTATTACCGGCAGATCATCCCCGCCGTGAAGAAACGCGGCATCAAAGTGCTGGTGGATACCGACGGGATGGTGGAGCCCATGATCCCGTGGATTCTGGAAGCCGGGTTCGACGGTGTCTATCCGCTTGAACGGCAGGCCGGGGTTGATGTTGTTCGCATTCGCGCGAACTATCCGAAACTGTTGATGCTGGGAGGCTATGATAAGATGGTCCTGGTAAAGGGTGAGGCGGCCATGCGCGCCGAATTTGAACGATTGTTGCCGGTCATGCGCTCCGGCGGGTACGTGCCCTCTGTTGATCACAACACCCCGCCCGGCGTGAGTCTGGAGAACTACCGCCTCTACATCCGTCTGTTCAGCGAATACGCCGCGAAGGCCGTTCAGGAGAATCAACCATGAAGAACCTTTCGTATGCACGTGAAGTGGCCGTCCGCCACGAGGTGGATGTATTCATTGCCGGCGGCGGGCCGGCGGGTATCGCGGCTGGCGTCACGGCCGCGCGCCAGGGCGCCCGGGTCTTTCTGGCCGAGGGCATGGCCTGTTTTGGCGGCATGGGCACCTCGGCCGGCCTGCCGCTCTTCTGCGCCGTCACCGACGGTGTAAATTTCACTTCGGCCGGTTTTGGCACAGCCGTGTATGAGCGGCTGACCGCCGCAGGCGGGGCGATGAGCGGCGCGGGCGAACCGCTGCCGCCCCTGCCGACGCCGGTGGCGGGCGACGCCGCCTCACGCCCCGGCATCTTCGGTTTCTCCGGCTACTACAATCCCGAGATCCTCAAGCGGGTGTACGACGGACTGGCAGAAGAGAGCGGCCTGGGCTTCTCGTTCCACACCCAGTTCATCGACGTGCAGTGCGCCAAGGGCTCCGTCGAACATGTGATTTGCGCCGCGAAGAGCGGGCTCTTCGCGGTCAAGGCCAAGGTGTATATCGACTGTACCGGGGACGGCGATCTGTGCGCGCGCTCAGGCGCGGCGTTCGAAAAGGGTGATGACCGCGGCGACATGCAGCCGGCCACGCTGGTCAGCCTGTGGGGCGACATCGATTGGGCGGCGGCCAGCGAGGCCGGTTGCGGGGTCTGGCAGCAGGGGAAGACGTTGTCCCGCGCCTTTGCCGACAAGGTCTTTGCCGTCGAGGACCCGCATCTGCCGGGCCTGATCCCGGTCGGGCCGCATGCCGGCGGCGGGAACATCGGGCATGCCTTCGGCGTGGACGGCACGGATGAGCGCTCGCTGACCCAGGGGCTGCTCCACGGCCGGCAGTTGCTGCTCGAGTACGAGCGCTACTACAAGAACTACCTGAGCGGGTACCAGCGCATGCAGCTTCTCGGCACCGGCGCCCTGCTCGGGGTGCGCGAGACGCGGCGGATCCTCGGCGATTACGTGCTGAATCTGGAGGACTTCAAGCGCCGCGCGGTCTTCGCCGACGAAATCGGCCGCTTCTCCTATCCCGTCGACCTGCACGCGGCCCGGCCCGACAAAGCGGCTCAGGAGCAGTTCGAGAAGGAGTTCGCCACGCTTCGCTTCGCACCGGGCGAGAACTACGGCATCCCGTACCGTTGCCTGTTGCCGCGGGATCTCGACAACGTACTGGTTGCCGGGCGCTGCATCAGCACCGACCGCCCGCTGCAGGGCTCGGTGCGGGTGATGCCAGGCTGCTTCATCACCGGCCAGGCGGCGGGGATGGCGGCGGCCATGGCGGCCGCGGCCGGCACCGTTCCACGCCAACTGGATGTGCCGCAGTTGCAGGCCAATCTGGCGACGATGGGCGCCTGGCTGCCGAACCGGATTAACCTCCTATGAATCCGGACTGCAAACGCATACCCATCACGCTTGCCGGCGAAACCGGCGTTAGGTACTCACGCGAGCCTCTGACCTTTGGCGTGCCCTTTGCCGAGGGGACATTCCCTGCCGGCACAGCGATGCGCGCGGTTACCGCCGACGGCCGGCAGTTGCCGCTGCAGACCTCGATCGCGACCACCTGGAAGAAAGACCTCCGGCACGTCAAGTGGCTGCTGGCCGATCTGCAGGCCGATCCGGCGCGCGACGGCGAAACGGTGTGGTTGGAGCCGGCCGTTGATCCGACGGATCGGACTGGTCGTATCACCACCGCCGTTGGCGACGGTCTGCTGACCCTCGATACCGGCGTGCTGCGGCTGAAACTGCGCACCGAGTTCCCCCGGTGGAAGAAGCGCGAATGGGATTCGCCGTTTGTCGGGTGCGAGATCAGGACGGCCGACGGTTGGCGCGAGACGCTGCACGGGCCGGGGATCCTGCTTTACATGAAGGACCAGCATGGGAATCTTTATACCTCGCTCGGGGCCAGTCCGGCACCAACGGTCGTGATCGAGGAGCAGGGCCCCTTGCGGGTCTGCGTGCTGATCACGGGCCATCTGTTTTCGGCGCAGGGCGTGCGGTTCTGTCCTTACCGGCTGCGGCTTCACCTGTACGCGGGCAAGCCCGACATCCGGATTTTCCACACGTTCATCTTCGACCAAGACCCGACGCGCGTGGAACTGGCGGCGATCGGGTTGAAGGTGCTGCTGCGGACCGGGGAGGACGCGGCGGGGATGACGGGAGGCGCGGCGCAGGGAGAACCCGGGTGGAGCGACCTGTCGCTGCTTCAGGCCGATGATCTCCGTTATACGGTCCGGCGCGACGGCGCGCCATGCGGGACCGGCGAGAAAGCCCCCGGCTGGGCTGCGCTGGGCGGCCGGGATGGCGGCGTGATCGCGGCGGTGCGCGACTTCTGGCAGGAGTATCCGAAGGGTTTCCGCATCACGCCGGACGCTCTCGATGTCCGTGTCTGGCCGGAAGACGCGCCCGCGCCGTTGCGTTTCCTGCCGCCTTTTTCCGAGGCCCCGATTTTCTTCAACGGCACTCGCGACGAGGAGGAGGTCAAGCGTCTGCTGGCCGAACGCCCGAACGCCCCGCTGTCGCTCAAGAGCTTCTGCAAGGGCTTCGATGGTCAGACGATCGAGGATATCCGCTGGATTGAAAGCATCGTCGAACGCTACGGGCAGGGACGATTCTGCAGCTACAACGACTTCATGGGGATCGAAACCGGCATCGGCGCGGCCAAGACGACCGAGATCATTCTGCGCTTCAGCGCCGGGCCGGTGCTGGAAACCGAGGCTGCCGCCTTTGCGGCTGTCGTGCAAGAGCCGCTCGTGGCGGTGGTGGATCCGGCGTATGTCTGCGCGACCGGCGCGTTCGACCATTTCCATCACGCAGGCCATCCGCTGCTGGCCAATGCCGACCGCTATCTCAGCGAGTATTATCCGAAAATCATCACTGACCCGGCGGAACGTTGCCGGCTCTACGGCATGCTGCGGTATGGCAATATGATTTGCCTGCACGCGCCCATCGTCTACTGGGTCTACCACTTTTACAAGGAAACCGACCCGGAGAAGGCTCTGCGCTACACCGGCACCTTCAACAACGAGTCGGTGGATCTGCTCCTGGCGCTGTGGGGTCAGTTCCTGCGCACCGGCGATCGGCGACATCGCCGACAGGCGGAACTGGCCACGCGCGCCACCGCCGACGTGGCCACGGTCCACGCCTGTCCGGGACATGAGGAAAACGTGGGGTTCATCCACTACCACAGCGCCCACATCTGGAGCGCGGGGCTGAGCCGCTCGCACACGCTCGTCGGCGGCCTGCTGGCGGATTACTACCTGACCGGCAACCGGCGGCTGCGCGAAGTGGCCCTCGAAGCGGCCGACAGCATCACGCTCGACAAGCTCGAACCCTGCGGCATCATTAATACCTTCGCCAAATTGACCCGCGAATTCACCGGGCCGCTGACCGTCCTGCTGGACGCGTACCAGCTCACCTGGCACGAGAAATACGGCACGCCGGCGGAGCGGTCGCTCAACTGGCTGCTGCGCACCTCGCGCATTCCCGGCTGGTTGCCGGAGAGCGTCTACACTCGCGGGCCACGCGGGGCGGAGGCGGTGGTCGATCCTGACCGGCCGCCGGGCTCCGCCGCTGCCTGCTATTACTACGTCTGGGCGCCGGCCTGGCGGCTCTTTCCGTCGGCGAAGTTGCGCGAGTTCATCCTGGCCGCCGCCGATTGGCTGGTCTGGCAATCGCCGATCGGACGCACAATCGGCTACGACGATCCGATTCTGGGCCTGGCCTATGATCTGACCGGCAACCCCGACTACGCCGCCTGCGCCCTGGAACTGCTCTCCCTTTTTCCACAGGCTGGGACGGCGGGGCAGAATCCCGATTGCCTCTACCGCATGCATACCTACTCCACCCCGGCCCGCAACGGTAGGCCCGGCGAAAGGGAAGAGGTGTTGAACCTGGCGCAGATCGAGTTTTACGGCTACGTGCCGCGGCTGATGCGGCCGGTCGCCCAGGCCTACGCTGCCGATCCGGCGGGTTTCCTCGAGTATTACCAGCAGTGGCGCGAACGGCGCCAGGCCCTGTCGGACACCGCGGCCAACCCGGCGGCCGGCCAGCAGCCGGGCACGAGCCTGGGTGTGCTGAGCACGGAACGCTTTTCGTTGTGGAAAGATGGAGGAGAAGAAACGACAGCATGAACATCAACATCGACTTTAAGAAACCGGCCGGCGCCCTCAAGCCCCTGCACGGACTCAACAACGGGCCGATCAACTTCGGCGGCATGCTGAACAACAGCCACCGCTACCGGGAGTTGGGCGTGCCGTGGGTGCGGCTGCATGACCCCAACTGGCCGCACCCGCGGGAGGTGGACGTGCCTCAGATCTTTCCGGACTTCGACGCCGATCCGGACGATCCGAAAAGCTACTGCTTCGGGCCGACCGACGATTACCTGCGCGCGATTCTCGCCACCGGCGCGAGGATCATCTACCGCCTGGGCACCAGCA
>JBIIYJ010000532.1:0-2616 GCA_044346855.1 Kiritimatiellia bacterium | reverse complement strand
GGCTGGTATGAGCCCGCGGAAAAAACGCTTCAGCTCCCGCGGCCATTTCGGAGGCGTGATGAAACGTGATTTCATTACAAACGAGGCCATCAGAGAAGACTTTCCACGGTGGAACACGGCGAACGGAAGACACGGTTCCAACATCAGCGAGTTGTTCCCTTCGGGCGCCATCGCGATTTTCAAACGAAGTAGCGAATGAGTTTCTTAGTGGGGAAGCCCTGTAGTAGACGAAGGACCATCAAGATGAAAACAGAAAATGCTCGGCCGAATGTCGTTGTCTTCTTCACCGACCAGCAGCGCTGGGACAGCACCGGCGTGCACGGCAACCCGCTGGAGCTGACGCCGAACTTCGACCGGATCGCGAAGCAGGGCACGCACGCCTCGCGGGCCTACACCTGCCAGCCCGTCTGCCTGCCCGCGCGGGCCGCTCTGCAGACCGGCATCTATCCGTCCAACATCGGCTGCCACACCAATGGCGGCCAACTGGACGCCTCCCGGAAAACGCTGGGCCACTATTTCAAGGAGGCCGGCTACTCCACCGGCTACATCGGCAAGTGGCACCTCGCGAAGACCGGCACCGACCCGGTCCCTCCGGAGGTGCGCGCCGGTTACGACCACTGGCTGGGCGCCAACGTGCTGGAATACACCTCGGACGCCTATTTCACGGTTCTCCATGACAAGGACGGCAAGCCCGTCGAGCTGCCCGGCTTCCGCGTGGACGCCGTGGCCGATGCGGGAATCCGGTTCATGCACGAGCGCCGGACCGAGCCCTTCTTCCTGATGATGTCCTTCATCGAGCCCCACTTCCAGAACCATCGCGACGATTATCCCGCCCCGGTCGGCTACGCCGAACGCTACACTGGCCGGTGGACCCCGCCCGACCTGCAGGCGCTGGGCGGCACCTCGGCGCGCCATATCGGCGGCTACTGGGGCATGGTCAAGCGCCTGGATGAAGCCTTCGGCCGCGTCCTCGACGCCCTGCTCAGCATGGGGCTGGCGGAGAACACGATCGTCGTCTTCACCACCGATCACGGCTGCCATTTCAAGACCCGGAACTCCGAATACAAACGTTCCTGCCACGAAAGCTCCACCCGCATCCCCATGGCGTTCACGGGCGGCGACTTCACCGGGGGCGGCGAGGTTCCCGGGCTGGTCAGCCTCATCGACCTGCCGCCCACGCTTCTTGATGCGGCCGGTCTGCCGGTTCCCGCGGAGATGCAGGGCAGGAGCCTCATGCCCCTGGTCCGCCGCCAGACCCGCGAGGCGCAGGACGAGGTCTTCATCCAGATCAGCGAAAGCATGTGCGGCCGCGCCCTCCGCCACGGGCGCTGGAAATATTCCGTCCGTCAGGCCGACGATGCGGATTGGGGGAAGCCGGCGGCCGCGCGGTACGTCGAGGATTTCCTCTACGACCTGCAGGGCGATCCTTACGAGCTTAACAATCTGATCGGGCTCGCGAGCCTGGCCGAGGTGCAGGCGATGCTGAGGGGGCGGCTGATCGCGAAAATCCGGGAGATCGAGCGGCTCGACGCGGAGATCCTGCCCGCGCCGGTGAAGCAGGCCGGACATCTTTACAAGTGGAACATCCGGCCGCTGACGGAATGGCAGGCGTGAGATGAAGCTGCTCATCATCGGCGGTACCGGGCTCATCAGCACCTCCGTGGCCCAGCAAGCCATCGACCGGGGGGCCGACGTCACGTTGCTCAATCGGGGGAAGACGCCAGTCCGTCTGCGCGGGCCGTTCCGCGTGATCACCGGCGACCGCTCGGACCGGTCTGCCTTCGAGCGGCTGCTCCGCGAGTCGGGCAACTGGGACTGTGTCATCGACATGATCTGCTCCGAGCCGGACGATGCCGCCTCGCTGGCCCGCGCGTTCAGGGGGCGGATCGGCCAGTTGATTTTCTGCAGCACGACGAACGTCTACCCCAAGCCCGCCGATCATTATCCCGTGCGGGAGGAGCACCGGTTGGGCGCGGCTTTCAAGAACGGGATCGATAAGGCCGGCTGCGAAGTCATCCACCGACAGGCCGAAGCCGACGGCGCGTACCGTGTGACCATCATCCGGCCTGGCCAGACCTATGGCGAAGGCGGTCCGGTCCTGCACAGCCTGGGGAACGGGACCGCGTTTCTTGACCGGATCCGGCATGGGCGGCCGCTCGTGGTGCAGAGCGACGGCAACGGGCTCTGGTCCGCCCTGCACGCGGACGACGTGGCTAACGTGTTCGTGGCCGCGGCGATCAAGCCGGAGGCGCTGGGGAAGACGTACAACGCGACCGGCACGGAATGGATGACCTGGGATCGGTATCACGCCGGCGTGGCAGAAGCCCTGGGCGCGACGCTGCCTGAGCTTGTTCACATTCCGGCCGGGCTGCTCGCGGCGCTGGCACCCGACCGCGCCGCGCAGAGCCTGCGGAGCCTCCAGTATCCCGGCATTTACGACATGGCGGCGGCCCGGGAGCAGCTTGGTTTTTGTCCCCTAATAAATTTTGTCGAGGGAATGCGGCGCACGATCCGGTGGCTGGAGGCGGAGGGGCGGATCGAGCCGTGGCAATCCGATCCCCAGTATGACCGAATCATCGACGGATGGAAGAAATGGGTGAAGGCGGGGCCATTGGT
>JBIIYJ010000213.1:0-9472 GCA_044346855.1 Kiritimatiellia bacterium | reverse complement strand
CATCAGGCCCGGGCCCGCCGGGGTCAGGACCCAGTCGACGCCGGTCCGGATATAGCCCCGGGCCCCGTAGAAGTCGCGGATGGCCTTGGCGGCGTCGCGGATCGCCGTCATGGCGGCCGTGTCGCCGGGCTTGAGGGTCACGTTCTTGCGCACTTCGTCGAGGGGAAAGAGCTTGACCCCCCGGATGCTGACGGCGCCGACCTTGTAGAGGACCCCCTCCTCGACCGCGACCGTGAGCCGGAGACGGCCATATTTGATCGGCTCCACGACGGGCGGGGCGACCTTGACGTCGAGATACCCGAGGTCGCGGTAGTGGTTGCCCACATCCTCCACGCGCCGGCGCATTTCGGTCTTGTCGTAGTTCGGCTTGCGGATCCAGTACCAGGGATTCCACGACTTGGGCAGGTTGAGCAGGGTCCGCAGGGTGTTCTTGCCGACGTTCTCGTTTCCGGTGATCCCGATTTTGCCGAGCCGCTGGGGCTCGCCCTCGTCGATGACGACGGAAACGGCGCACAGGCCCGCGTTCGTGTCGGTGATCCTCAGGCTCGGCGTCACGGCGGCGTCGGCGTAGCCTTCGCGGCGGTACACCTCCTCCACGGCCTTGGCCTTGGCGCCCAGCGCCTGCTCGTCCACCCAGTCGCCCGGCTGGAGGTCCATTTCGGAGAGGACCTTGGAGACCCGGACGGCCTTGGCGCCGAGGACGGAGAGGGGCACGCCCAGTTTAGGCTTGGGCAGCACCTTGTAGGTGAGGACCACGCCGCCGGCCACCTCTTCGACGAGGGCGTTGACATCGGAAAACCGGCCCGTCTTCAGGAGGGTGGCCACGTCGCGGCCCGTGGCGAGCCGGTCGTAGGCATCGCCCGGCTTGACCGCCACATGGGCCCGCACGTAACTCTGGTCCACGGACAGGGCGGAGCCGGAAACCAGGCGGACTTCCACGACGGGGGGGATCTGCCGGTCCTGGGCCGGCGCGACCGCCGCAGCCAGGACGAGGGCCAGGAAAAGGGCCCGGACGGAAGAGCGGTGTTTCATGGCTCATCTCCTCCCGCTTCGCCCTGGCCGCCGGAGAGCGGCTCGGGCCGATGCGTGTCATCACGATCCTGGAACAGCGTGTACCGGTCTATGAAATTGAACCGCACGTCGTCGTGGGTCGGCCCGTTACGGCTCTTGGCAACGTCCACGATCGCCAGCGTGGGATCGCCCGACTCGTCGTCGTCCGGATACTTGCACGGCCGGCGCAGCAGCAGGACCACATCCGCGTCCTGCTCGATCGAGCCGGAATCGCGCAGGTCGGACAGCTTGGGCTTGCCCAGCTTGTCGCGGGTTTCCGTGGCGCGGCTGAGCTGGCTGAGGCAGAGCACGGGGACCTTCAGTTCCTTCGCCATGCTCTTGATCCCGCCTGAGACGGTTGAGATTTCAACCTGGCGGCCCTGCTTGGCGTATTCCGTGGAATGCAGGAGCTGGAGATAGTCGATCACGACCATGTCGACGCCGTATTTCTTCTTGAGGCGGCGGGCGCGGGCGCGGATCTCGTTGATGTCCAAGCCGGCGGAATCGTCAATGTAGATGGGCGCCTTGAACAGATTCTTGGAGGCGTCTTCGAGGCGGGTGTGTTCAACGCCGTTGCGGGCGATCATGCCGGAGGTGACCTGGGACATGGAAACCTGGGCCTCGGTGCACAGCATGCGGAGGACGAGTTCCTCCTTGGACATTTCAAGGCTGAAGACGGCGACGGCGCGCGGCCGCCTGTCGCCCATCCCGCGGCCGAGCGCCACGTTCTGGGCGATGTTCATGGCGAGCGACGTCTTTCCCATGGAGGGGCGGGCGGCCAGGATGATCATGTTCGAGTTGCGCATGCCCCCCAGCACCTTGTCGAGGTTGCGGAACCCGGTGGCGATGCCGTTCACCCCATCCTTGGCGGTGAGGAAATGATCGACCTGCTGCATGACGGCGACGACGGCATCGCCCCAGCGGGTGACGGTGCCGCGCTGCAGGTCCGCGCCGATGTCGAAAAAGCTCTGTTCGACCGAGCTCAGCACGGCGGTGGCGTCAAGCGTGTCGCCGTAGCAGGCGGTTTCGGCGCGGCGGGCCTTGTCGATGATGGTCCGGAGCAGGTGCTTCTGCCGGACGATATCGATGTAGTACTCGGCGTGGGCCGAGGTGGGCGTGGCTTCGATGAGCCCGTCGAGGAAAAGCGGCCCGCCCGTCTTCTCGATCGTGCCATTGGCGCGCATGCGCTCGGTCACGGTCAGGGAGTCGACGGGGCGGCCGTCGCGGGACATGTCCTGGATCGCCTCCATGACGAGGCGGTGGGCAGGAATATAGAAGGAGTCGGGCCCGAGCTGCGCTTCGATGCAGATATCGAGAACGCGGGCGGAATCGAGCAGCACCGATCCCAGGACCCCGCGTTCCGCTTCTTCGCTATGGGGGGGGGAGCGGTCCAGGCGCGGGATCCGCCCTCCAGGGGAAGGCTCGCCGGACATACCGCCTCGTCACGTTACTTGTCTTCGACGACCCAGACCTTGATCGTGCACTCGACTTCCGGATGGAGCTTGACGGGAATGTCGTACGATCCGAGGGTCTTGATGGGTTCCGCAAGCCCGATGTGTTTCTTGTCCACGTCGAACTTGTTCTCGGCCATGATCGCGGCGATGTCGGCCACGGTGACCGATCCATACAGGATATCGGGTTCGCCGGCGCCGGCCTTGGCGCGGATCGTGAAGAGCCCTTCGCGGGACGCCTTGCCGAGGAGGCCGGACTGCGTGCGGGCGCGGTCGAGGGCCTTGCGGTTCTCCTCGTCGCGTTCGCGGCGGATCTTGGCCAGGCGGCGGCGGGTCGCTTCCGTCACGGGAGCGGCCAGCTTGAGCGGGATCAGGTAATTGCGGGCGAAGCCGTCGGCCACGCGGACCACGGCGCCTTCGGCGCCCAGGTCTTTGACATCGGACATCAGAATAACTTCCACAGGCATGACACAAGCTCCCGGGTTTAGCGCACGAGACCCATGACGCGGGCGCGCCGGATGGCGCGGGCGAGGCGGCGCTGCATGGCCGGGGTTGCACCCGTGATGCGGCTCGGCATGATCTTGCCCTGCTCGGTCATGAACTTCTTCAACGTTTCGTAATCGTGAAAATCGATGGCTTTCACGCCCTCGGGATAGCGGGAGCGCCGCCGTCCGGTGGCGTTCCAATCGGTGTTGCTGCTGCTGCGGCTGCTGCTGCTGCTGGGTCTTCCTCGTGCAAACATGACTCTCGCTCTCCTCTTCTCGCTTCGCTCACTCTTTAAAACGGCAGGTTCTCGTCATCCGAAGCCGGCCCCTCGATCGGCGGCGGCTCGTCGCCTCCGCCCCCTTTAATCACGGGCGGCGACGGTCTCCGGGAACCGCCCGGAGGCTCCTCCCCCTCGACCCGCGGCCGGGGCGCGCCCAGGAACTGGACCCGCTCCGCCAGGACGCGGATGATGCTGGACTTCTTCCCGTCCTTCTCCCACTCGTCCAGCTGCAGGCGGCCTTCCACGAAGGCGGGGGCGCCTTTCGTCAGGTACTTGCCGCAGTTTTCGCCCTGCTTATCCCACACCACGACGCTGACGAAACAGGTTTCCTCGCCGTCCTCGCCGTTGGCCCGCTTGAAGCGCCGGCTCACGGCCAGGCGCAGATCGCACACCGGACGCCCGCCGGGCGTGAAACGGACCTCGGGGTCGCGCGTCAGGTTGCCGATCAGCATGACCTTGTTGAGGGAAGCCATCGGAAATCAGGACTCCTTGGGGGCGGCGGCCTTGGCTTCGGCCTTGACCTTGGCCTGGGCTGCGATGCGGCGTTCCTTGGCCATGCACACGAACTGCATCCGGAAGATGTTTTCGTTCAACCGGAAGCGGGGCTGCAGGCCCGTGAACTTGGCCGGGTCCATCATGAAATCGATGCGGACATAAACCCCGCCCTCGCGCTTGTGCAGGAGCACGGCGAAGGGGCGACGGCCCATGTTCAACGTCTGCTCGATCACGCCGCCCAGGCGTTCGATCTCCGCGCGGGCCTTGGCCGCGAAATCTTCCACATTCTCGTCCCGCACGGTTTCCGCCAGGATAAACAGGGCTTCGTAGGGCTTCAATTCGTCCTCCTCGTCACGTCTTCGCGCGGTTTCCCGCGCCTCTTCTCTTCGTCACTTCGCATTAAACCGGTTCATCGCCGCGTCCGCGCCTTCCCGCAGGATGCACGCCACGGCGTCAGCGGCCTTCAGCACCGTCTGGTCGAACACGTCCTTCTCCCCGCCCGAAAGCGGCCGCAGCACGTGCGACACCAGGTTCTCCCGCCCGGGGTCCCGCCCGATGCCGACGCGCACCCGGACGAACGCGTCGGTACCCACTTTCTCCAGGATCGACTGCAGCCCCCGGTGCCCGCCGCTGCCGCCCTTGGGCCGGACCCTCAGCACGCCCGCGTCGAGGTCCGCGTCATCCAAAACCACAATCATATCGGAAGGAGCTATGCCGTTGCAACGCAAAATCGCGCCCACGGCCGCCCCGCTGTTGTTCATGAAAGTCAGCGGCTGCGCCAGCACGACCCGCTTCCCCTCGAGGTCCGTCTTCAGGACGGCCGCCTCGAACCGGCCGCTCTCCCGGAGCTCGCCCTGCGCCCGCCGCGCAAGCTCGTCCACGACGCGGAAACCCGCGTTGTGCGGCGTGCGCGCGTACTGGCGCCCCGGATTGCCAAGCCCCACGACCAGATTCACGGCGACTTCCTTCCCGCGGAGCGCGCTCCGCCCGGCTTCTCAGGCAGCCGTCGCCAGCCAGGCCGCAAGCGTTACTTCTTGCCGCCCGCCTTCTTCTCCTCGGCGGGAGCCGCCTTCTTCTCCCCGGCCTTGGCCTCGCCGGCCGCGGCTTCGCCCTCTTCGCCTTCCTTCTTCTTCGCGATGACTTCGGGCTCGGCTCCGGCCACCACTTCGCCTTCGGCGGGCTTGACTTCCTCTTCGACCTTCTGCTCGCTCACCGTCGCCACGGCCACGTCCTTGGCCGTAATCAGCGTCAGCGTCGGATCGAGAATAATGTCGCCGGCGCTCATGCTCTGGCCGATCTGCATCGCCGTCACGTCGATGGCGATGTCCTCGACCAGGTCGCCGGGAAGACATTCCACCGTGATCATGCGCAGCAGGTGCTGGAGCACGCCGCCGCCGATCGAGACGCCCTGGGGATCGCCGACCAGGCGCAGGGGCAGGTCCACGCGCATCTTCTTGGTCATCGAGACCTCGAAGAAGTCCACATGCACCAGGTTGCCGCTCACGGGATGGCGCTGCACCTCGCGGACCAGCACCTTCTTCTCGGCGCCGTCGAGGTCCATGGTCATCAGCAGGCTGGTGTTCGCGTGCCCGCGCATGAGCATGTTGAAATCATGCCCGTTCAATTGGATCGGGCTCGATTCGGCCTTGTCGTTATAAATAACGGCCGGCACCACGCCCTGAACGCGCAGGCGGCGGGACTCCGAGGAGCCCGACTTCGCGCGCTTGTTCGCCACCACTTTGATTTCCTTGGCCATAGCTGCTCTCTCCTGCTCTCGCTAGATATGAAATAAATCCGAAATCGACTTGTCCTCGTTGATCCGGCGGATCGCCTCGCCAAACAGTTCCGCCACCGACAGAACCGTCAGCGGCAGCCCGCATCCGTCCTTGATGGGCACGCTGTCGGTCACCACGATCTCCGTGATCTCCGACTGCTTCAGCCGCTCGATGCCGATCGGCGCGAGCACGGCATGCGTCACCGCCGCATACACGGCCGTGGCCCCGTTCTTCTTGACGAAACTGGCGGCGGCGCACAGGGTGCCCGCCGTGGTGGTCAGATCATCCACCAGGATCGCCGTCTTCCCCTCGACATCACCCACCAGACTGAAGGCTTCCACCTCCAGGGGTCCCTTGCGCTGCTTCGCCACGATGGCCAGGCCCGCATTTAGCATCTGCGCGTAGGCGTGCGCCATCTTCAGCCCGCCAGTGTCGGGGGACACCACCACCAGGTTCTTCAAGTTCTTCTCTTTCAAGTACTTGACGAAAACGGGAGAGGCGTAGAGATGGTCGAGCGGAATATCGAAAAAGCCCTGGATCTGCTGGGCGTGCAGGTCCAGCGTCAGCACCCGGTTCACCCCCGAGGCGACCAGCAGGTTGGCCACCAGCTTGGCCGTGATCGGCACGCGGGGCTGGTCCTTGCGATCCTGGCGGGCATAGCCGTAAAAGGGCATCACGGCGGTGATGCGGGCCGCCGAGGCGCGCCGCAGCGCGTCGATCATGATCAGCAGCTCCATCAGGTTTTCGTTGGGCGGCGGGGAGGTCGGCTGCACGACGAATACGTCGTCCCCCCGCACGTGGTCCAGGATCTTGATCCAGACCTCGCCATCGGGGAAACGGGAAATCTTGGCCGAGCCCAGGGAGACGCCGAGATATTCGGCAATCTTCCGGGCCAGCTCGGGATTCGCGCTGCCGCTGAAAATCTTCACAAACCGCCTCTGTCAGAACCCGCTGGTTGCCCGACTAGGATTCGAACCTAGACTCTGACCTCCAAAGGGTCGTGTGCTGCCATTACACTATCGGGCATCGTTTTCGCTACCCTGCTCCAGATCGCCCCGTCGGATCGGCTTCGCAGGGTCTGCTCCAACTCCCGCGCATGCCCCTCTCCGCTCGCCAGGGCGAACAGGGATGAGCCGCTGCCCGACACCATCGCGCCCAAAGCACCCGCCTCGCGAAGGCGTCCCACCAGCATCCGCGCCAGCGGATACTTGCAAAAAACCGTCGCCTCCAGGCTGTTGAACAGGTGCTGAGCGGCCAACCGCACGTCTCCCGTCAACAAAGCAGAACGCATATTGTTATAGTATTCGGGGGCGGAAGTCAAGCGGGTCCTGTATCTTTCGTAAATATCCCGGGTGGAGGTGCTAAACCCGGGGTTCACCACAACCAGCCACCAGGGCTCCAAAGGCGGCCCGGAAGCCGGTTCCAGCCGGGACACCCGGTCCCCCACCCCCTCGAGCGCCACCATCCCCCCCTGGACCAGGGCCGGAATATCGCTCCCCAGCCGGGCGGCCAGCTCGATCAGCCGGGCCCGGGGCAGATTCAAGTTCCAGAGCCCGTTCAAGGTCCGCAGCGTGGCCGCCGCGTCCGAACTGCCACCCCCCAACCCCCCGCCGATCGGGATCCGCTTCCGGATCCGGATCCGCACCCCCTGCCGGCACCCCGTCTCCCGCTGGAGCAGCCGCGCCGCCCGGGTCGTCAGGTTGTCGTCCGACTCCGCCACGCTGACCCCGACAATCTCCGGAAGCTCGCGGATGTCCATCTCGGTGGAAACCGCCCCGTCGGGCTGGAGCTCGAACTCCATCTCGTCCGCCAGGGAAATGGGGGCAAGAAGACTGCGTAACTCATGATAACCGTCCGGACGCTTGTCCAGGACTTCGAGGAAAAAATTGATCTTGGCGCGCGCTTCTACCCGCAACATGACCGCTTTCCTTATAAAAGAAGCGGACCTTACACCAGCCCCCGCTCCGCTGTCAAGCCGGAGGAAGAAAGTGATCAGTAATCAGTGATCAGTAATCGGTCGGTCAATAAGGTCATCGGGTCAATCGGGTCAACCAGGTCAATGGCGTCAAGGCCCCGCTCATTCCCGTCCCACCGCCAGCGAGCCCGTGCAACTCTCCACCGTCACGACCAGGTTCGAGGCTTTCGCATCGCGGGTAAGGCTGGCGTCGATCAGCTCGCACCGGTTCAGCCGCACCAGCCGTGTTTCAGGGCCGGCCTTGAAGCGGACGGACTGCAGCCGGGAATCGTCAAAACAGAAATTGGTTCCAGTGACTTCCCGGACGCGCGCCAGCGTCTCGTTCTTCAGCACCAGGGGCGGCGTGGATACCGTTTTTCCGGGCTCGCGGTAAATCCCATCGGCAACGGCCTTGGTGTCGAACACGATGGACAGCGCGCAATCCTCGTAGACGTTGTCGTGGATGGAGGCGACACCCGTGCGGGTCTTGTAATTCACGCTGCCGCCGGTAAAACGGTTGTTCCGAAAGGTGTAGTTGTGCGGCCGGCCCCAGACGACCACCGCCTTCTCGAACCGGTTGCTCTCGAACAGCAGCTCGCTGCCGGCACAGACCACGAGATCGCCGGCCCGGTTCCCCCGGAAGGTGTTGCCGCGCATCACCACGTCCTGCATCAGCTCCCAGCCGTCCTCGAAGTCGACCCCGAACGCCGGCGCCGTCCCGCCGTTCTCCTCGAACCGGTTGTTCTCGATGAGCCACCCCTGCCCGCCGCAATAGGCGAAGCCAAGGCGCCGGTTCCGGATCACGGTGTTATCGTGGAAATGGACGTCCGTGGGAGGCCTGAAGTTGGTGATCCGGCCGCATACCGCCAGCTCGCCCGTCACCGAGGGCTGGTTGAACTCGAAATGCAGGAACCGCGCGCCCGCGGGAATCGGCGTCTTCCGGAACTGGAGGCATTTGCGTTTCTCGATAAAGGCCATCGTCTCATCGAAGAAGCAGGCCTGGAAAACCCGCCCCTTGACAACCGGATAACCCTGATAGCCCAGCGTGTAACCGAACTCGAACGCCCCGCCGCACCGGGCCAGGTCGTAGGGCTTGACGCTGCGCGTCTTCTCCGCGCCTGCCACCTTTTCGCCTGTTTCCGAAAAAGCGCCGGGCTCGAAATTCCTCACCTCGACCGAATGCATGATTTTGGCCAGCAACTCAGGCCTCGTCCGGCTACCGGTGGTCTGAGAAACGACGCCGTCGCCCGTCATGTTGCTGATGACCAGGTGATCCGCCTCAAGGTTGCGCCCGCCGGCAAAATTGAGCCCGGCCCCCCACTCGTGCGTCCCCTCCGCGGCCTTGTAGTCGTGCGCATCCCGGTCGCCCGCCAGGAACCCGTTGAACAACCTGACCGTATCCGCCCCGTCCGCGAAGACCACCACCGCATACTTGGGCAGCCCGTTGGACTGGATCTGGAGGGTGGCGCCGTTCAGGTCGATGATCGTGTTGGTGTGGTCGATGACAACGGGGTTCGTCGCGTTGATCCGGTAAAGCCCCTTTGGAAACACGATGCGGTTGTAACCCGAGGTCCTGGCATGCTGGAGCGCGGCATTGAGGCCCCGGGCCGTTCCGTCCGGGTCGCCGCCGTCGGCCCGGATCCGGAAGGCCTCCAGATCGATCACATAGGTGTTGGTATAGCGGGCCGCATCCGCGGTGGGCTTGGGAACCGCCGTGACCCGGATCGCCGGAACCAGGCTTTCGCCACCCGCGGAGTCCGTCCCCCGGCTGGCCTCCCCCACGGACTCCGGCGGCATCCAGTCGAAGCGCGCCTGCGCTTCCGCCCCCAGGCAGGGCGAGACCGCGGTCAGGAAAAGGGACATAAGCCCGGCAAACAACCCTGTTCGTCCAAGTATCGGATTCACCGCATGAGACGGAAATGAAAAAGTCATGGCCCGGAGGCCAAGTAACACGGGACGGGTTTTATCGGCGATATCCAAT
>JBIIYJ010000212.1:0-9484 GCA_044346855.1 Kiritimatiellia bacterium | reverse complement strand
GTGACGCGGGCGGGTGCGGTTCCGAGCTCCCGCAACCCGACGATGGCGCCGAGCAGTTCCATGCGGTTGTTGGTGGTCCGGCGGAAGCCGCCGGAGAGCTCCCGGCGCTCGCCGGCCCGGAGCACGACCACGCCATAGCCGCCGGCCCCGGGGTTCGGGGAAGCCGCGCCGTCGGCATAGATGACGGCTTCGGGGATGGCGGAAGGGGCGGGTTGATCTTGCATCAGGGCAGTATAGCCGATTTTCCGGGAGGGCAGGAGAAGAAAGTCGTACGGACCCGATTACGGCGGGGACCGCCGAGTCCACAGAGCGACAATCAGGGGTTCCAGAGGTACATCATCCGGGGGGGCTTGGGTTCCATCAGGGACTGGAGGGCGCCTGATTTCTGGCTCGCCTGGGCGGTGAAGAGGTCCAGGAGGGAGACAGGGTGCTCGTATTTGTAGACCTTGACGGATTGGACGCCCACGAGTTCGGCCGTTTTTTTCACGGCGTCGTCCCAGTAGCCCAACTCGTCGACCAGCTTCGCGTCCAGCGCCTGCTGGGCCGTCAGGATGCGGCCGTCCGCGATGGCCTTGACTTGGGGGACGGGCAGGTGGCGGCCCTCCGAGACGATGGTCACGAACCGCGCGAACATATCGTCCACCACGGCCTGAACCAGGGCCAGCTCGGCGGGGGAGACGTCCTTCAGCGGGTTCAGCATATCCTTGTTGGCGCCCGACTTGACGGTTACGTCCTTGATCCCCAGCATATCGCCAAGTCCCTTGAGGTTCATGGTGCTGATCAGCACGCCGATGGAGCCGGTGATGGAGGTGGGCTGGACGACGATATAGTCGGCTGCCATGGCGATATAGAGGGCGCCCGAGCACGCCACATCGCCGAACAGGGCCACCACCTTGCGCCCTTTCCGGGACTTCTTGAAGTCGAGGAGGGCCTTGTAGATCACGTCCGAGGCGGTCACTTCGCCGCCGGGGCTGTCAACCTCGAGGATGATGGCCTTCACGTTCTCGTCCTGAGTGGCGTCCTGGATGCAGGCGAGGACCTCGCCCACGGGGTCTTTCATGGAGCCCAGCATGCCGGTGGAGAGGGAGCGGGTGAGGATGCCGTACACGGGGATGCGCACCACGGTGGTTTCGCCGGAGCCGTAGGACCAGGTCTTCTCGAGGTTCGGATACTCGTCGGCCCCGCCGTCCTTGGAGACGGGCTTCCAGTGGCTGACCGTGTCGCCAGCCGAGAACAGGCCGATCGCCAGCGTGGCCGCCAGGGCCGAGATGCCCAACGCCGCCACCACGCCGCATGAGATGGCCGCCGGAAGGCAGCCCGAGCCCGATTTCTGTTGCGCCATATTCGCTCCTTTGCCCTATCGCCTGTCAAGAATACCCTCGAAAGGGGGGTTCGTCAATGAACACGAGAAAGGCACAAAAAAAGGGCAGCCGGTTAGGGCTGCCCTTTTGGAAGCAATTCAGACGGTTCTAGCGATCGAACCGGCCGCCGCCGCCGCGACGATCGTCACGGCCGCCGCCGAATCCGCCGCCGCCGCCGCCGCGCCCGCCTTCGGGCTTCGGACGGGCTTCGTTAACCCGCAGGGGGCGACCGCAGAGGTCGGCGCCGTTGAGGGCTTCGATGGCCTTCTGGCCTTCGGCGTTGTTGGGCATTTCGACAAACCCGAAGCCGCGGGACTGGCCCGACATCTTGTCCATGATCACGGAAGCCGAGGAGACGGAGCCGTACTGCTCGAAGGCCGAGCGAAGATCGGCTTCCGAGGCGCTGAATGAGAGATTTCCGACGTAGATATTCACTTTTCTAACTCCAAACAAACTGATTCGACTGGTACTTGTAACTGAAAAACCGACTCTTGGACACGTTCGCTTTCTAGATCGCCCACCCTCCTTGTCAGACTCTACTCGCGTCATCACCAGGTCTTCCGGCCCAAGGCCGGCCTAGAGGCCTGGCGACAAACGTGGCACATAATATGATAATCCCTATTGAAATAGCAACAGGTATTTCCCTAGGCCCCGTAGCGGTTGAACCAGGCCCGCTGCTCAAAGGGCATGCGGTCTTTCTGGGGAGCCTGGGCGGCCGGGATGCCGACGGGGAGGAGGATGCGGATTTCCTTGTCGGCCGGGATGCCGAGCAGGGCGGAGAGGTTTTCCTTGATCTTCTGGGTCCGGAGCACGCCGTCGAGCCAGACGCTGGCGTAGCCCAGCGCCGTGATGGCGAGAAGCATGTTTTCCGTGGCCGCCGCGCAATCCTCCGAGGCGAACGAGCAGTTGCGGTAGACGGACTTGGGGTCAATGATGCAGACGATGAAGGCCGGCACGCCCACCAGGAAGGGGCGGGCCACGATTTCCCGCACCTTTTCAACCACCGGGGGATCGTCCACGATCACGAACGAGGTGGTCTGGGCGTTGCAGCCCGAGGGGGCCTGGATGCCGGCCTGAACGATCTGTCGGAGATGCTCCCGGGGGACCGGATCGGGCCGGTAATCCCCCCGGTAGCTGTGGCGCTTGCCAATAGCCTCGAAAAGATCCATTCGGCTAGTAGCGCTCATCACGGCCGCCACCGCGCCGGTCGCCGCCACCGCGCCGGTCGCCGCCGCGCCGGTCGCCGCCGCGGTCGCCGCCACCGCCACGGTCGCCGCCGCCACCACCGCGATCGCCGCCGAATCCGCCGCCGCCGCCGAATCCGCCGCCGCCGCCGAATCCGCCACCACCGCGGTCGCCGCCGAATCCGCCACCGCCGCCGAATCCGCCACCGCCGCGCCCGCCTTCGGATTTCGGACGGGCTTCATTGATGCGCAGGGGGCGACCGCAAAGGTCCGCGCCGTTCAGGCCTTCGATGGCCTTCTGTCCTTCGGTATTGTTGGGCATTTCGACAAACCCGAAACCGCGGGAGCGGCCCGACAGCTTGTCCATGATGACCGACGCGTTAGATACCGTGCCGAATGCCTCGAAAGCCTGGCGAAGCTCTTTCTCGGTGGCGGTGTAAGACAGATTTCCGACGTAGATGTTCACGAGCCCCTCACTGCAACAGGTTGGACAAACACTTAATACATGATAAAAAACGCGGGATATCGCCGCAACAACAAAATTAGAGGCGTTCCACGAGCCGGGCCATCTCCTTTTCCTGGGTTTCGATCGAGGCAACCAGGGCGAACTGGGTCCGGCAGCGGTCCAGGTTGTGGCCCGGGCGGTGCGTTTTGAAGTAAACGTCACCGGAAAGGTAGTCGGTCAGGAACCGGATGCCGATCTCGAAGGTGATGAGTTTGCCTGAAAACGGCAGGTTTTCCCGCTCGGCCGGGGTCAGGAACGAGCCGGCGGCGGAGAGGTAGCCCTCGACCAGCTCGCGGAAGACCGGCATGCGCATGACGACCTTGGACAGGTCTTTCTCGTCCTCAGCCGCCGGACTGGTGCAGGTGCGCACCATGTCACCGAAGTCGTAGAGCGCCAGGCCGGGCATGACGGTGTCCAGGTCGATGACGCAGACGCCTTCGCCCGTCGCATTGTCCAGCATGACGTTGTTGATCTTGGTGTCGTTGTGGGTGACGCGCTCCGGGATCAGGCCGGATTCCTGGAGGCGGATCAGCTCGCCGGTGATGGCCTTGCGGGCGAGGCAGAAGTCGATTTCAGCCCGGCAGGCGGAGGCGCGGCCATGGGAATCGGCGGCGATGGCCTTTTCGAGGGCGGCGAAGCGTGAGGGGGTGTGGTGGAAGAGGGGGATCGTTTCGGCGAGGCGGGGGCCGGGCATGTCGCGGAGCATCTCCTGGAAGGCGCCGAAGGCGGCGGCGGCCTGGCGGGCCTGGCGGGGGTCGGTGATGACATCGTGGCTGGTGGCCTCCTCGATGAAGACGTAGGTGCGCCAGAACTTGCCCTCGGGGTCGATGTAGGCGGGTTTGTCGTCGCGGGTGGGGACGAGGGTGAGGGCGCGGCGGTCCATGTCGGGCGCGTGGCGGGCGGCGAGCTTGCGGCGCAGGTGGGCGGTGACGCGCTGGATGTTGTCCATGATCACGGCCGGCTGCTTGAAGATGCGGTCGTTGATGCGCTGGTGGATGTAGCGGACCTTGCGGCCGGCCTGGGTGTATTCGGCGACGTAGGTGTCGTTGATGTGGCCGTTGCCGTAGGGCCGGGCATCCTGGAAGGCGCCGGGAATCTGGAAGGCCGCGCCGACGGCGCGGAGGCAGGGAGCGGGCTTGGCTTCGGACATGGCTTTCTCCTTGAAGGGATAGAGAATAGCTTTGCCCGGGCGGGAATTCAAGAATTGCCGCCTTGCTTTCGTGTTTTTCGGCGTTTACTCTACGACCAATCACGGAGGCGGCCATGGCGCGCTTTGTTTTTCGTTTCCTGATCGTGCTTTCACTCCTCCTGGCCGCCACGGCTTGCCCTGCCTCCGAAACCGACCCGGCCCGGCTCCTGGAAAAATTCGAAAAGCTCGGCTTTCCGGCGGCCACGAACGTGCGCTACATCGCCATCGACCGGTGGAACAATCTGTCCGCCAACGGGCTGTTCGGCTATGAAATGAAATCCGGAAACGCCTGGCTTCTCTCCGAAACACCCGCGTCGAACGGGCTGCCCGCGAAAATACGCATCCTCACCCTCGCGGGGGGCGAGTTCGAACTGTCAGTGACGGGAGACCGGCCTGACCGAAACGAGGAGTCCTTCCTTCCCATGACCCGGGAATGGGCTCCTGCCGAGATGACCCAGGATGTCCGCAGGGCTGTCTGGCTGTTGAACGCCATGAACGCCGGCAAGCTTGAGTTCCGGTACGAGTGGGATGAGACCGCCCCGCTCCTTTTCTTTTTCGCCCTCGCCCTCCAGCAACGGGGTGACCCGGCTTCGGCCCGGCAGATTATGGCAGCACTTCGTTCCGCAGAGAAGGACTGGGCTGTCCTGATTAAAAAAGCGGAAAACACCCTGGCCGACCAGTTGTGCCGGAGCCTCTTCCTCCGCTTTGCCGCCTCCGGAAACTGGATCCGGTTCCAGAATGATCTGAAGAACCTGACGTACCGGTTCCCGGAGTGGGAGGCCCGCGCCGCGGCGGACAAACTGCTGGAACGGATCCCCTCCCGCATCCGCGGGGAGACGGTTTCGCCCGCCGCTTTTTCCGACAAGGGGAAGGAGTTGGCCGCCGGATTGCTGGAGACCGATCATCTCGTGAAGGCCTCCCGGTATTCCTCCGGGCGGACGCTCTGGCTTGTGCCGGACTCCTGGGTCGGGACCCGCCCGCCCGGCGACGATCCCGACCTTCGGATCCGCGCCCTGGGCGCCACGGCGATCCCGTTCCTCATCACCCTGTCGGACGACGGCGCCCTGACGCGGATCCCCCTGATCCGGGAGCGGTTCGATTCACTCCGGATTTCGGAGGAAGGGGACGATTTCCTCCAGTCCTCCCTGCCCCGGCCCATGACCCGCGGCGAGGCGGCTTTGGCCATCCTGCGGGAAATGGTCCCCGTGTCGCGCGAGGACGCGCAGAACACCCCGTCCTTCATCGAGGCCTGCCGCGCCTTTTACCTGACCATCAAGGACAGGAGCGACGACGAGATCGCCGCCCTCTTCCTCCGGGAGGATTCCTACGATACGCCCCGCGACGCCGCCTTCGCCTACCTGATGAAGCAGGCCGCGACACGCCGCGTACCTGTTTTAGAAAACTACCTGCTAAACGGAACCGAAAAGAAGGAGTCCTACTCATACGAGCCGGATATTCTCGACCGGGTTCCGGAGCTGGTCCAGTATGGTTCCTTGCGCGGGAAGGAAGCGGAGCCCCTGGCCCGGAAGATGGCCGACCTTCTGGAGCGGGAGGCGGAAACATACAAGAAGCCGGAAAATGTCAGCTTCGGCGACGAAGGCGGAAACAAGCGTCATGTGGAAGAGACCCGGAAGAAACTACGGGACAAAGCGGCGGACTTGAGATTGAAGGTTTGGGATTTCGACAATGACCGGCTTCTTGACGCGTGGCTGGCGGAGGGTTCCGACATTCTGGAACTGCGCGTCAAGGCGATGCCGCTCCCGGATGCGTTAAGACTCCTGCTCGACCGGGCAGCCCGCGAGACGAATGCGGAAAACCGGATCGAGCTGGCGGGGCTGGTAGCGGACATTCTGAAGGACGATACGCCGGCCGCGATTGTCAGCGCGCCCGGGCTGGCCGGCTTCTGGAAAGAACTGCTTTCGGATTCCAGAACCGTCCGTGAGCACCAGGTGTGCGATTCGTACCTGGCCCTCCTGGAGCGGCCGCGCGAGGAGTCCTCCGGGCGCGGGTCGCGCCGGTATGCGTTTTATGAAGACGCGTCGGAGCCGGCCTGCAGCCTTAACCAGGGATTTGCGGGTTTTAAGGCGATCGGGCTTATTCATTTATACGGCGATGAAATAAGAGCGGTTTTGCGTAGCCGTGCCGAAGCCCGTCTGGCCGGCGAACCGGAGGAGCGGCTTCCCCCGATCCCGTCCTCTGCTGGCGTCGACGAGGGCGGCCGGAAAGCGCTGGCGGGGCGGTTGGCCGCCGCGGGGAGCCGGAGCGACGCGGAGGCGCTGGTAAAGAGCCTTGGCCTCGCGGAGCGGGAAGCCCTTCCCGTCGTGCTGACCAACGCGCCGGCGCTGAACCGGGCGCTGCTTGCGCACGCCCTGATCGTCACGAACATCGCAGCCGGAGGGGACGCCGCCTTTGCGGAAGCCGCAAGGCCGTGGCTGAACCGGGCGGCTGACGAGAAGCTAGTCCGCCTGCTGGAGGCGTATTGCGCCGACCAGTGCCGGACCGGCCGCTCCGTCACCGTGACGCTCGCGCGGGCCGCGGATTTCGGGGGCTGCACGGTTTCGTCGACTCCTTTTGCCGACGTTTCGCCGGACGATCGTGACAGGAAAAAGGGGCCGCCGAGGATCGTCGGATATTCCGGGCTGGCGGTGATATCGGGTTTCTACGGCTCCCTGGATCGGCGCCTTCTCGCGAAGCCGAAAAAAGAGGAATGGGGCGCTTTTGAAACGTCCCTGCCCGACGAGAAAAAAGATTTCGACAACGCGGTGACGAATGAATTTTTCAGCGCGCTCGCGCCCGCTTCGGCGGGCGGCCTTGTCGTTTTCCAAACCCAGTGGAGGAGCGAATGAAAATTCAACCTGTCACGGCCGTTCCCGCCCCCCGGTATCCTTCGCTTGACGGGGCGCGAGCCAATCCGAAGCTGCTTGACATTGTCCCGAAAAGATGGACAGCCTCCCCCGGGCTTGCCGCGGCGCTGGGGCTGGGGCTTCTGGTGCGCCCCGTGGAATTGCAGGCCGAGGAGGAGCCGGGCGCGCTCCGTCCGGTGGCGGCCGCGGCGGCGGCTCTTTCCGGCGCGGCCGACAAGGTGGCGGACACGGTGATGGAGAAGACGGGGCTCAAGGTCGCCGCCTGGGTGGCGCCGGTGCTGGGCGAGGCGCTGGAGCAGGACGGGCGGGGCGGGTTCGGCTGCGTGGCCATCGATCCGCCGATCGTGCTTTCGGAGGCGGAGGCGATCGAGATCATCGAGACGGAGCTGAAGGCGGCGGGGCTCAAGACCGAACTGAACGTGAAGGTGGAGGGCGTCACGGCTCCGCAGTCGGACCGGAACGAGAGGATGCTGGTAAAGGACGTTGAGCTGACCGACAAGCTCAGGAAGCTCGGGGGCGAGTACCGGCAGACGCCAGTCATCGGAAAAGTGTCGGCTGTTTTCGACGTGGCCGACACGGAAAAGCGGATTTTCGTCGAATACCTGTCGCTCCGGGATTACGACCGCTGGATGGGCGATGAGCGCAGCACGGCTTCCTCCTATAATTTCCCCGAGCTTGTTCCCGTCATATCCGAGGCGCTGGGGAAGCGGCTGGCGGCGAAGCAGGAGGTGTATGGCGTGTTCTTCGATCCGCTGGCCCGGCGGCCCTGGATGATGGGGCGGGGCCGGATCCAGGGGCTGACGGCGGAGCAGAAGCGGCTGGCGGCGGAGGGGGCGGCCGCGGAGGCGGAGCGGGCCAGCCGGGCGCTTCCGGAAAAATCCCGCGAAAAACTGCGGGAGCAGGTGCGCTATTTCGTGAAACAGCTGCGCGAGAAGGGGGTGCTTCCTCCCGCGTGAGGCGCCATGCACCTGACCCTCCATCTGACCAGCCGGTGCAACCTGGCGTGCCGGTATTGTTACCAGTCGCCCGGCTGTGAAGACATGACGTTCGAAACGGCGATCGCAGCCATATCACGCTGCGCGACCGGGCCCAACTGCGGGATCATTTTTTTCGGCGGCGAGCCGCTGCTGCGGAAGGATCTGATCGGGGAGGTTATCGCCTGGTGCGGCAAGACGCAGCCGGGCCGTTTCCATTTCAAGGTGACGACGAACGGCACGCTGCTGGACGAGGCGTTCCTGGAGGACGCGAGGCGGTGGCGCCTGCACGTGGCCCTGAGCCATGACGGGGTGAGGGAGGCGCACGACCGGCACCGGGTGGGGGCGGACGGGGCGGGGACATTCGACGCGCTGCTGCCCAGGCTTCGGCTGCTGCTGAAGGCGCAGCCGTATGCGCCCGTCATCATGACGGTGAATCCGGACACGGTGTCCCATTTTTCGGAATCGGCGGCCTGGCTGCAGGAGCAGGGCGCGCAGTATCTGATCGCGTCCCTGAATTATGCCGGGCCCTGGATGGACGAATCGATGCGGAAGCTGGGGCGGGAGTACCGGACGCTGGAGGCGTGGCATTTCGCGAATTACGAGGCGGAGCGGAAGCTGTATTTCTCGCCGTTCGACAAGCGGATCTCGCTGGGGATCCGGACGGCGTCGGACAGCTCGTGCCGGCTGGGGAAGCGGCAGATTTCGGTGGGGCCCGACGGACGGCTGTATCCGTGCGTGCAGTTCGTGGGGCGGGCCGGTTACGAAATAGGGACAGCCGAAGGCGGGCTTGACGAGGCGAAGCGGGAGGCGCTGTTCGCGCGCAACGAGTGCGAGAAGGAGAGCTGCCGGGCGTGCGCGTGGAAGCGGCGGTGCGCGAACAAGTGCGGGTGCCTGAACCTGCAGACGACCGGGGGGCTGGAGTCCGTGCCGGCGGTGCTGTGCGAGCACGAGCGGATGGTGCTGCCGGTTGCGGACCGGCTGGCCGGGCGGCTGTATGAGCGGCGGAATGCGATGTTCCTGCAGCGGCATTACAACCCCGATTTTCCCGTGCTGTCGTTCCTGGAGGATCTCGGGTGAGGCTAGTAGAGCGTGATGACGGTGCCCTTGGAGCGGCGCTGCAGGATCACGTCGTGGCCGGTTTTGACGAGGGCGTAGTTGTACCAGCTGTTGTTGGCGATGGTCCAGCCGTCAACCGAGCCGACCGTGTTGGTCGAGGAGAGGATGACCGCCGAGGGCGGGGGGAAGCCGTCCAGGATCTGCACGTCCACCGTGGCGCTGGGGGGGAGGGTCAACCTGCTGCCGCTGACGACCTTGGAGGCGCCGGCCTCGGTTGAGACGAAGCGGAACACGCCGTTCGACGGGAAGGCGAAGCTGTTCGTGATCGTCAGCGTGCCCGGATCGTCG
>JBIIYJ010000531.1:0-2625 GCA_044346855.1 Kiritimatiellia bacterium | reverse complement strand
GCGGTGCTTGCCGCCGCCCGCCTGCCCGGCGCGCTATCTCACCGCGCACGGTGTAGGGGCGGTGCTTGCCGCCGCCCGCCTGCCTGGCGCACCTCGCACAGCGGGCTTCGCAAGCGAAGCCCCTACATCAGTCGAGAGAAAACCGGATCCCAGAACGCCCGCGGATCCACCGGGATCGCCGGCTTGCAGAGGCGACACTTGCCCGGCGGATCAGGCGGAAGCGCGCCGACCCGCTCCAGGCCGATCCGCGCTCCTTTTCCGTAAAGGAAAACAAGCGCCTCTAAAACCTCCCCGACGGTTTCCTTCTCATCCCCGTCCGGACAGACAAACCTGAACCGGTAGTCGCCCGGAGCGGTCTGTTCCAACTGGTAATCCTCGAGGCCCACCACCGTTCCGACGGCCCGATCCACCGCATTCTGGGTGACGGCCCGCCCCTCCGGCGTCACGGTGATATTCGCGGCCCGCCCCTCGATGGACGACAGGGTCAGCCCCTCGCGCCGGCCGCACGGGCAAGGCTCCCGCGCAAGCTGGACCACGTCCCCGATATCGAAGCGGAGCAGCACCCGCCAGGGATTGTGGAACGTGGTCACCAGGATGGCGCCCGTTTCCGGGCCCCCGTGCTCCGGGGCATAGGGAATGAAATCGACATGGCAGAACGCCGTGTTCTGGTGCAGCCGCCCGCATTCGCACTCCATGAAGACGTATCCGGCCTCGGTCGCCCCGTAGGAACTGGCGATGGGAGAATCGAAAACCGTGCGGATCTGCCGGCGGTGCAGCAGCGAAGGATTTTCAAAAGTCAGCACGATCAGGCCAGGCGATTGCACGCTCCTTTTTTCGGCTGCGGCATGCCGGCAAAGATGGGCCAGATAGGACGGGCTGGCCTCAAGCACGGCGGGCTTGAACGCGTTGAGCTCCTGCAGCATCCGGTCCATGTGCGCGGGTGTCCAGCCGCAGGGATTCATCCGTTCGTTCAGGAACAGGAACCGGCCCAGCGTCCGGCGCCCGCGTTCGAGATATGCCTCTTCGCTGGGGAACCCGACGCACAGGGGGCTGGCCAGGATCGCCTCGGGGTGGATCCGGTCGCATAGCCGGCGGGCATGCGCATTGAGTTGCCAGGATGCCTCTTCCGAGGCATTCCACCAGGTCTGGCACCACACGTTGCTCACCCGGTCACCCGTGCTTCCGCTCGTGTGGACAAGCTCCACCTCGCCCCGGGCCAGGGCGGCTTCCAGGCCGCACCGGGGATCGGCGAAAGCGCTCGGCCCGAGCCGCCGCATGAGAGCCTTGTCCACCAGGGGAAGCGCGGCAAGTCGCTGGAGGGGATCGGTCCCGCCGGGATCCCGGGCCGCCCATGAGCGGTAAGCGGGTATTTCCCCGAGCGCGCAATCAAGCACCTCCCGGCAGCGGTCGAGATAATCGAGCGAATAGTCCGGGCGGAAGGTCTTCATGTCCTTTCATGGTACCAGTTCTTCCCGAAAATTGGAATGCCAGGGTTGGCCTTACAATTTAGTCGGGATTTTGTCGGTCTGGTGCGAAGCACTCCAAGAGTCACCACGGAGACACGGAGAAGAAAGCAAACTCGGAGATTCGAAAACGGCGTCCTCTCCGGCCAAAGCCCCGGATCGTCCGCCGTTTTCTCGACTTCTTCCTGGAGAAAGAAGGAGCCTTCTCTTCTTTCTCCCGCAGATGGATGAGCGAATGGCGGCAGGCCGTCGGAAAACAGCTATAAATGAACGCCAAAACACAGAGCAAGAAACGGCCTGCCGGCATTCGCGAATCTCCGGGCTCTGTTCTGCTCCGTGTCTCCGCGTCTCCGTGGTGAATCTTAAACAGGGGAGCCAAACACCTAGCCAGATTATCGCCGAATAATGCAAGCCACTGCGCAACCTCATTCCTTAGGCGGGATTTGGGCGACGCCGCTAGTCTTGCGCCAGGCCGGCCCCTGGGATATGCTCATCAATCCATGCCTGAGCCCTTCCAACTCAACCCCCTGACGCTGCGCGGCACAACCTTCGATCCGCCGCTGTTCTGCGCGCCCATGGCCAACCTGACGCACAGCCCCTGGCGCCGGCTGATGGCGGACTACGGGGGCTGCGGCGCCGTTTTTTCCGAGATGCTCTCGGCGCCCATGATCCTCCACGAGAACATCGAAAACTCGCCCTGGCTCAAACGCCGGCCGGGAGACGGAAAGATTGTCTACCAGCTGCTCGCGACCTACGCCGACGTGCTGCCCGCCGTCATCGACCGCCTTTCCGGGCTGCGCCCCGACGGGCTGGACCTCAACTGCGCCTGCGGGGCCCCCCTCATCCTCCAGCAGGGCGGAGGCGCGGCCCTGTTCGAAGACGCGGCCCGGATGCAGGACATCATCCGGACCCTGCGCCGCTGTTTCGCCGGCCCCCTGACCGTGAAGATCCGGCTCGGCCGGGAAGGCGACGGCTGGCGGGACCGATTGCTCGAACGGATTCGAATGATGGAGGACGAGGGCGTCGACGCCCTGATCCTCCATCCGCGCTTCCAGGAAGACAAATTCCGCCGCCGCGCGCGCCACGAGCTGTACGCCGACCTCGCCGCCGCCACCCGCCTGCCGCTCGTCGCCAACGGGGATATCGCCGATCCGGATTACGT
>JBIIYJ010000530.1:0-2630 GCA_044346855.1 Kiritimatiellia bacterium | reverse complement strand
TGGACGCGGACGCGCTCAATGTGCTGGCCGGCCAGATCGGGCTGGTGGCCAAGGCGAAGGGGCCTGTTGTCCTGACGCCCCATCCCGGCGAACTGGGCCGGCTTCTGGGCTGCACCACAGCCGTTGTGCAGGAGGAGCGCGAGGCGACGCTCCAGAAGGCGGTTGAGAAATCGAACGCAACGGTCATCCTGAAGGGTGCGGGCTCGCTGGTAGGATCGCCGGGCCGCCCGGTCCACATGAACCTGAGCGGCAATCCGGGGATGGCGACGGGCGGCACGGGCGATGTCCTGGCCGGGCTCCTGGCGAGCCTGCTGGCCCAGGGTTTGGAGCCGTTTGACGCGGCCCGCGCTGCCGTCTATGTGCATGGCCATGCGGGCGACAGCGTGGCGCTGCGCGGCTCCCAGCATACGCTGATGGCCTCGGACCTCATCGGCGAGATGACGGGCGTGTTCCGCGAGCTCATGTTGCGGTAGTAATCAGTGACCAGTGATCGGTAATCAGTGATCGGTATTCAGTTGTCGTGATCGTGATCGTTATCGTAATCGCGATCGACCACGCATTTGCGTTGCCGCGACGATTACAATTACGATCACGATCACGATGATATATAAAGTGATAAATCGAAATCAGGACGTTGCACAGAGGGGAACCGGATGAAGGAAATGGATGACCTGCTGGCCGTGATGGCCCGGCTCCGGGGCAAGGACGGCTGCCCCTGGGATGCGGAGCAGACGCTGGAGTCGCTGAAGACGTTCCTGGTCGAGGAATGCTACGAAGTGATCGATTCGCTCGACTCCGGCGACACGGCCCACCACCTCGAGGAACTCGGCGACCTGCTGCTGCAGATCGTGTTCCAGGCCCAGATTCGTTCCGAAAAAAAGGAATTTGAGTTCAAGGATATTGCCGAAGCGATTCGCGCCAAGCTGGTGCGGCGCCATCCGCATGTGTTCGGCGACGTCCAGGTGTCCGGCACCGGCGACGTGCTGCGCAACTGGGACGCCATCAAGGCCAGGGAGAAGGCGAAGCAATCGGAGACGCCCCGGTCGGCGCTCGACGGCGTACCGCGCAGCATGCCGGCTCTCCAGCGGGCCCAGCAGATCCAGTCGCGCGCGGCCCGGGTTGGGTTCGACTGGCCCGACATCCGGGGCGTGCTGGCCAAGGTGGAAGAGGAATTGGCCGAGGTGAAGGCCGCGATGGAGGAGGGGAATGAGAACCGGATCCGGGACGAGATCGGCGATCTTCTCTTTGCCGTGGTGAACCTGGCCCGGTTCCAGAAGCTGCACGCCGAGCAGGCTATGCACGAGGCGATCGCCAAGTTCGTGCGCCGTTTCCAGGCCCTGGAAAACGAGATCAGGGCCATGGGCCGCAAGCCGACCGAGTTGTCGGCGGTTGAACTGGATGCCATTTGGGAAGCGGTGAAGCGCCGTGAGCGCGAGCACGCGCGTTGAGGTTAACTACGAAACACGCGAAAGACGCGAAAAGGGGAATAAGACACCACGGATTACACTGATTTCACGGATTAGAGAAACAAGAGGGGGCGCGAAGCGCGCCAACAGATTCGGAGCGCTTCGCAGAGATATCCGTGCTATCCGTGGTTCGTTGTGGGCGGCTTTGTGTGAGAATTCCGGTTAATCCCGGATGACGAACAGTTTCTCTACGCCCCACCAGAGGCCCTTGAACACGTAACCGAGGGGCCCCAGGATCTTCTTGCGCGTCAGGTCCAGGTTGAGAGTGGCATATTGGACCTGGCCCTGGAGAGACTTTATCCGGCCTTCCATAGAGTCGATATCCGACTGGACCCGGTTCATTTCCGTTTCAATCGCCAGGATCTCCTGCACGGTGACGGCCTTTTCCAGGAGTTGTTTGAGTCGATCCCTCAGGACATACTTGTTTTTGAGGCGCGCCTGGACATCGATATACTGTTCCGTAACGTCTTCACCCCCCATGCTCCGGTACGTGACCGTGCCGAGTTGTTCCAGGACCGAGAGGGATTCCTTGAACGCGTCGGCGGGAAGGCGGACTATCATGTCCACCCGTTCTTCCCCGCGTTCCGTCTTGCTTTCCACATATCCGCCCGCCTTCGAGGTCAGGTCGAGCGTTTCCCGCACCGCGTTGCTGATGCTCCAGACGTCGATGCTCAGGGACGCATTCCAGACGATCATCCTGTCGGATTTTGGCCTGGCGGCCTTCCCGGATAATTCCATGGCGGCGCCAGCCCCCATCATGCGAGCTTCACTACTGGGCATTTTATGACTGGCGCATCCGGAGAGGACGAGGGCCAGGACGAGGAGCAAGCCGACGAACGCCATTCTCATGGTTGTCTCCATTGTAAAACGGGAACAGATTACCCGTTCCGTATCGCTTCGTCAATACATCGGTTAGCTGGTTCGACAGCTCCCGATCTTCTTTCGTTTGTCGCCAGCGTTCTTGCTCAGGAGTCCGAAGGCTGTGAAGATGTGGAAAAATAACCCGAGAAAGAACCAAAGCCAGGGGTTGCGATTTGTGTGTTGTGAAGTTCCCCCCGTTTTTGACACAGGTGTCTAAGCGAAGATTTTGATAGACTCTGAGGTCAGAACGGAGGCAGGTAATGGCCGGCAAGCGGAAGCAACACACGAGTGAATTCAAGGCCC
>JBIIYJ010000211.1:0-9526 GCA_044346855.1 Kiritimatiellia bacterium | reverse complement strand
CCGAGGTGGAGCTGATCGGCTATGTGAACGGTTACATGGGCCTGCTGAAGGGCGACAGCCGCCGGATCACCCCTGAAGTCCGGCAGAACGCCCTGAAGCTGGCCGAATTCGGCGGCAGCGCGCTGGGCAACAGCCGGGTCAAGCTGACCAACGTCAAGGACTGCATCAAGCGCGGGTTGGTCAAGGAAGGTCAGGATCCCCAGCAGGTGGCGGCCGACCAGCTCACCCGCGACGGCGTGGATGTGCTGCACACCATTGGCGGAGACGACACCAACACGGCGGCCGCCTCGCTGGCCGCCTTTCTCGCGAACAACGGCTACAAGCTGACCGTGGTGGGGCTTCCCAAGACGGTGGACAACGACGTGATTCCGATCCGCCAGAGCCTGGGCGCCTGGACCGCGGCGGAGCAGGGGGCCCGCTTCTTCGCCAACGTGGTGGCGGAGCACAGCGCCAATCCGCGCATGCTGATCGTGCACGAGGTGATGGGGCGCAACTGCGGCTGGCTGACGGCCGCCACGGCCGCGGCCTACCGCCGGCTGCTGGACGGCATGACCTTCTTCCCCGACCTGGGGCTTGGCCGCGCGCAGCGCGACGTCCACGCCGTGTATGTGCCGGAGCTGGCCATGGACCTGAAGAGCGAGGCGGCGCGCCTGCGCGGGGTCATGGACAAGCTGGACTGCGTCAACATTTTCGTCTCCGAAGGCGCCTGCCTCGACGTCATCGTCAAGGAGATGAAAGCCCGGGACGAGGAAGTTCCCGTCGACGCGTTCGGCCATTACAAGCTGGACAAGGTGAATGTGGGCGCCTGGTTCGGCAAGCAGTTCGGCGACATGCTGGGGGCGGAGAAGACGCTGGTGCAGAAGAGCGGCTATTACAGCCGCGCGGCCGCGCCCAACGCCGAGGACCGCAAGCTGATCCGCCGGTGCGCGAACAAGGCCGTGGATTGCGCGCTGCGGGGCAAGGGCGGCGTGATTGGCGAGGACGAGGACAAGAACGGGCAGCTCCGCGCCATCGAGTTCCCCCGCATCAAGGGCGGCAAGCCGTTCAACGCGGACTTGCCGTGGTTTGACGAGCTGCTCCGCGAGATCGGGCAGCCCAAGGGCGAAAAGGTCACCGTGGCACATTAGGAGGCGGATATGGCGCTCAAGGGAAACATGCTGATCGGCCAGAGCGGCGGGCCCACCGCCGTGATCAACCAGAGCCTGGTGGGGGCCGTATTGGAGGCCAAAAAGCACAAGGCCATCCGGGGCATCTACGGCGTCCGCCACGGCATGAAAGGCATTCTCGAGGAGGCTTTCATCGACCTGCGTCGTGAGTCGCGGTCCGTCCTGGAAGCCGTGGCGGACACGCCGGCCGCGGCCCTGGGGTCGGCCCGCAAGAAGCCCACGCCCGAGGAGTGCGCCAAGGTCTTCGAGATCCTGAAGAAGCATGACATCCGCTTTTTCTTCTACATCGGCGGGAACGATTCGGCCGAATCCGCCCACCTGATTGCCGAGAACGCCAAGCGGGTCGGCTACGAGATGGCCTGCTACCACATTCCCAAGACGATCGACAACGATCTGCGGGAGAACGACCACACCCCGGGCTTCGGCAGCGCGGCGAAGTTTGTGGCCTGCGCCGTGATCGGCGACAATCTGGATTGCCGGGCGCTGCCGGGGGTCAAGATCGACGTGGTCATGGGCCGCAACGCCGGCTTCCTGACGGCCGCCACGGCCCTGGCCCGCACCCGGCCCGACGACGGGCCGCACCTGATCTACCTGCCCGAGCGGCCTTTTTCGTTCAAGCGGTTCGCCGATGAGGTGGAGGCAGTCCAGAAGCGGCTGGGCTATTGCGTGGTGGCTGTCTCCGAGGGGATTGTCGACCAAAAGGGGCGGCCCGTCGCCAAGCAGTTCTCGAAGGAAAAGGATTCTCACAACAACCTCCAGCTGAGCGGCACGGGGGCGCTGGGCGACCTGCTGATGGCGAAGTTGAAGGTGCGCAAGCCGGGCATCACGCGCGTGCGGGCCGACACCTTCGGCTACCTCCAGCGGTCGTTCCCGGGGCTGGCGTCGGCGGTGGATGCACGGGAAGCGCGCCGGGTGGGGGAGCTGGGCGTGCGGTACGCCTTTTCCGCCGACCCGACCGGCACGGTGGTCATCCGCCGGAAGCCGGGCAAGGGCTACGCCGTCCGCTACGAGCGCATGCCGCTGGCCTCCGTCGCCAAGGAAACCCGCCACATGCCGGACGCGTTCATCGCGCCGTCGGGCAGCGATGTGACCCCCGCGTTCCTGGCCTATGTCCGCCCGCTGGCGGGGCCGCTGCCGAAGGTCGGGGTGCTGAAGGGGGTTAAGGTGAGGTGAGGGTTCAGGGTTCAGGGTTCAGGGTTCAGGGTTCAGGGTTCAGGGTTCAGGGTTCAGGGTTCAGGGTTCAGGGTTCAGGGTTCAGGGTTCAGGGTTCAGGGTTCAGGGTTCAGGGTTCATTATAGGTACAACGTGAGTTTGTGAAGAATTCAAGAAAGAAGTTACTGAACCCCGAACCCTAGCTAAAAGGAATTTTTAATATGCCGGCGAAAACCATTATTCCCTGCCGTCCGAAGTGGAAGGGGACGATGACCGACCGCGAGCGGTTCAACGCCCAGATGCAGTATCAGCCGGTCGACCGCTGCTTCAACATGGAGTTCGGGTACTGGGAGGAGAACTTCAGGGAGTGGGACCTGTTCGTGAAGAACGGGGTCACGTCCAACTGGGAGGCGGACCAGTTTTTCAGCTTCGACGTGACGGCCTGCACCGGGGCCTCGATCTGGATGCGGCCGGCGTTCGAGAGCAAGGTCATTTCCGAGACGGCCACGACCCGGATACTCCAGAATGGGGACGGGCTGCTGGCCGAGGTGCCGCGCGACGGGCATGACACGATTCCGCACTACATCAAGGCGGCCATCGTGACGCCGGAGGACTGGAAGCGGTGTAAGGAGGAGCGGTTCCGGCGGGACGATCCCGGGCGGATTCCGGACATCGCCGCGATCCGCAAGGCGCATCCCGACGACCGGGACTATCCGCTGGGGGTCTGGTGCGGCTCGATGATCGGCCGGATCCGCGACATGCTGACGTTCGAGGGGCTGGCCTACGCGTGCTACGACCATCCGGAGATGGTCGAGGACATGGTGGAGACCGCCTGCGTGCTGGTGGAGGATTCGCTGGACCGGCTGCTTCCGCACATCACCTTCGACTACGCGGCGGGCTGGGAGGACATCTGCTTCAAGAACGGGCCGATCGTGTCGGTGGACTTCTTCAAGAACGTGGTGATGCCGCGCTACAAGCGGATCTCGAAAAAGCTCAAGGCGGCTGGCATCAAGCTGTGGTGGATCGATTGCGACGGCGACGTGCGCCCGATCCTGCCCTACATGATGGAGGGCGGCTGCAACTGCCTGTTCCCGTTCGAGGTGAACGGTTGCGCGCATCCCGCCGAGCTGCTGAACGAGTACGGCAAGGACCTGCGGATCATGGGCGGCTTCGACAAGATCGAGATGGCGAAGGGGCCGGAGGCGATCACGCGGTATATGAAGACGCTGGTACCGCTGGTCGAGCGCGGCGGGTTCATCCCGTTCTGCGACCACCGCTGCCCGCCCAACGTCAAGCCGGCCGACTACCTGTTCTACCTGGACCTGAAGGAGCGGATGTTCGGCCTTAAATAGCGGCCGCCTGTCACCAGCCGTAGAAGCGGATGCCGACGACGGCGTTGAGATCGATTTCCCAATCCGGGGCCACGTCCAGTACGGGCGTGAGTTCGGCAAACAGTTCCGTCCGCTCGTCGCTGAACCAGTTCACGCCGACGGGGATCCGGAGTCCCAGTTCGACATTGCCGTCGTCGGGGCCGTTCACCCGGCCGCCGAGGCCGGTGTAGAGCGCGAGTTCCGGGACGTCGAACTGCTGGCCGAACTCGAAGATGTGCAGCACGTAGTCGGCGCTGGCCTGGACCGAGAAATCGGCGAAGGGGTTGATGCCGAGGCCGAAGACGACGGCCTCGTCCTGGTCGCGCCAGAACTTGAGCGTCGCGCCGGTGGGTTCGCCGAGCATGGGGCCGATGCCCCTGTCGTGTTGGGCGGCGGGGGCGCGGTCGCAGAGGAACAGGGCTCCGAGCAGGAGGGCGGCGAGAAGTCGCATGCGCATGGTGTTTCCGTTAAGGCTTGGCCGGTACGGGGGTGGCCTGGTTCAGGGAGAGGTGGCGTTCCAGGGTCTTGGCGGTGGCCGGAAGCGAACGGGTGAAAGCGGCCAGCGGGCAGGCGGCGTGCAGGCCGCACTCCTCCTGGCAGAACCGGGCGCGGACTTCCTCCGCGAACCGGTCGAAGTGGTGGTTGAGGAAGTCCTCGGTGGCGGCATGGATGCCGACGTCCCGTTTGGCGCGTTCGCTGAGGTACCACTTGTTCTGGTCGAGCGCGAAACGGAAACGGTTGCGGAATTCGGCCATGTAGCGGCTGAATTCAGGGCAGGCGGTTTGAGAGAAAGCGCACATAAAAAAGCCCCCGTTGCATGAACGGTTTAAAATCATACCATAATCATCCGCGAATGTGTATAGTGTTTTCATATCGGGGTCAGGGAGGCGTTTGCATGAAATCGGCGGTGCCAGTTAAGCAGAACGACGGCGAGGCGGGGGATCCCCTGCTGTGCGAGGTGTCGTGGGAGGTTTGCCAGCAGGTCGGGGGCATTTATACCGTACTGCGCTCGAAGGCGCCGGCCATGGTGCACAACTGGGGCGGGCGGTATTGCCTGGTCGGGCCGTGGAACCAGCAGCTTTCTCCGGCCGAGTTCGAGGAGACGAAGGCCACGGGCGAGATCGGGGCGGCGGTCCGGGAGCTGCAGAGCCGCGGATTCGGCGTCCGGACCGGGATCTGGCTGGTGACGGGCCGGCCCCGGGTGGTGCTGCTGGACGCGCAGACGGTCATGAGCCGGCTCGGCGAGATCGAATACCTGATCTGGGAGCACCACCACATCGGGATGCTGGGGGCGGAGCCGCTGGCCCACCAGGTCGTGGCGTTCGGGTTCCTGGTCGGCGAATTCTTCAAGGCGCTGGCGGCCGCGGCCGGCCCCCGGCGGATTATCGGCCATTTCCACGAATGGATGGCCGGCACGGCCATTCCGGAGCTGCGGCGCGAGAAGGTTCCGGTTTCCATCGTCTTCACCACCCACGCCACCCTGCTGGGGCGCTACCTGGCCATGCAGGATGCGGGGTTCTACGACCACGTGCCGTTCGTGGACTGGCAGGCGGACGCGAAGCGGTTCAACGTGGAGCCGCAGGTGCTGCTGGAGCGCGCGGCCGCCCATGGGTCCCACGTGTTCTCGACGGTCAGCGACATCACCGCCTTCGAGTGCGAGCACCTGCTGGGGCGGAAGCCGGACGTCATCCTGCCCAACGGCCTCAACATCCAGCGGTTCGCGGCCGTGCATGAATTCCAGAACCTGCACCGGGTTTACAAGGAAAAGATCCACGAATTCGTGATGGCCCATTTCTTTCCCAGCTACACGTTCGATCTGGACAAGACGCTGTATCTGTTCACCTCCGGCCGCTTCGAGTTTGTCAACAAGGGGTTCGATCTCTCGATTGACGCCATGGCCCGGCTGAACGAGCGCCTGAAGGGGCAGCCCGACGCGCCCACCGTCGTCTTCTTCATCGTCACCCGCCGCCCGAGCCGCTCGGTGAATCCCGAGGTGCTCCAGAAGCAAGCCGTGCTGCAGGAGATCCACAGCACCTGCACCGCCATCAAGGACCAGGTTGGGGAGCGGCTGTTCACGGCGTCGGCGGAAGGCACCTGGCCGCGGCTGGACGAGCTGGTCGACGAGTATTGGCGGCTTCGGCTGCGGCGCACCCTGCTGGCGTGGAAGACGCCCCGGCTGCCGCCCGTGATCACCCACGACCTGGAAGACGACCGGAACGACGAGATCCTGAACAAGATCCGGGCGTGCGGCCTGTTCAACCTGCCCCAGGACCGGGTGAAGATCGTGTATCATCCCGACTTCATCTCCTCCACCTCGCCGCTGTTCGGAATGGATTACGACCAGTTCGTGCGCGGGTGCCACCTGGGCCTCTTCCCCAGCTATTACGAGCCGTGGGGGTATGCGCCGCTGGAGGCCATGGCCATGGGCGTGCCGGCGGTGACGAGCGACCTGGCGGGCTTCGGCACCTATGTGCTGCACGAGATGGAAGGGCTTCACATGCGCGGCATGCGGGTTATCCGCCGCCGGCATCATTCCTATGACGACGCCTGCCAGGAGCTGATGCACGCCTGCCTGAGCTTCATCAAGCAGACCCGGCGGGAGCGGATCGCCATGCGCAACGAAGTGGAGAGCGCCTCGGATGAATTCGACTGGAGCCGGCTGGGGCGCTATTATGCCGCGGCGCACGAGATGGCGTTGAAGCGGAGTTGAGCGGCCCGGCGGCTACTTCTGGATGAACAGGCCGCTGATGCGGCGCAGATCCTGGGGCAAAGAGGCCCACAGCAGGCAGCCTTCGTGAATTTCCGCGGTCACCGCGCGCCCGTCGAGCTGGAAGGTCGCGGTTGACCCGGTCAGGGCCTCCTCGACCAGCGATTCGGGCGAGGGGCGGACAACCCGCGCGTTGGGAAGGATCAGCCAGCGCCGGTCGATGGGCATGTGGTAGCGGACGACCAGGTTCCTTCCAAGGCAGCTGCGGCAGGAGCCCTGGCCCTTGCAGGTCTGGCACAGCTTGGAGCCCGAGCAGTCGGTGCAGGACTTCTTGCCCAGGCAGAGATCGCACGGATCCAGGAACCGGCCCTGGCCGCCGCAGGTGGAGCATTCGGTCGTACGGCCCAGGCCCCGGCAGGCATGGCAGGCGCCGGCGCCGCGGCAGGAGGCGCAGGTTTTGCGCCCCGTCCCATCGCAGGCGGTGCAGCTGGAGCGGACGGTGGAATAGACGCCCCGGGCCCCGTTGCACCGCAGGCATTTGACGCGATTGGAGGTGTTGTTGGGTCCCTTCATCCCTTCCTTGTAGCCGCGGCCGCCGCAGGAGGGGCAGTTATCGAAGCGCTGCTCTTCCTTGCCGTTGCCCGAACCGCCGCAGGCGGTGCAGATCGTGGTGCGCCGGCCCTTGCATTCCTGGCAGAGCCGGGCTCCGTTACAGGTTTTGCAGACGCACTGGAGGCAGGGGTGCCAATCGCCGCCCTGGCCGCCGCAAGCCTTGCAGAGGCCGTTGCCAGCGCAGGTCTGGCAAACCTTGCGCCCCTTGCAGGTGGCGCAGGAGCCGTCGGAACAGCTCGTGCACAGCGCCCCGACCAGCAGGGTGACCTGGTGCTCGGCCGGCAGGTGCTCGTGCCAGAACGGGTCGTTCAAATCTTCCCCGCGAAGCTGGCTCTTCAGCATGGCCAGATTGGCCGAGGCCTGAATCAGGTCGCCCGCCTTCAACTGCCGAACGTATTCGTTGAAGAGATCGCCGTTCTTGTCGTCCGGCTCAAGCGAAAGGATCGTTTCGGGAGCATCCACGCCGCTGTCCGCAGGCTGCGCCGTTGGCTGGACGGGCGGCGCCTCGACGGGCTTGGCCGGCTTCGAACAGCCCGAGAACAGGAGAGAGAGGCCAACGGCCGTTACCAGCAAATGCTGCTTAAGCATGAAAATTCTCATCGTCGTCATTGTGTTTAAGTATATCCTAGCGGGCTTTTTGTTCGCAATCTTTAGTTTCTGCAATCAGCCATCTTTTAAAAGAGTGATGATCCGCCGACAGTTCGCGGGCGCCGGCGCTGGAAAAGTCGAGGGCAAACAGGCGTGAGCCGGCGGCGGAGTCCACGCGGACGGCGGCGGCTTCCCAGGCGGGAAGGGGCTGGGTCCGGTCGAGGACGGGCAGGAGGGCGACGTTGGTCACGGCGCCCTGGCCTGAAAGATCGTAAACCGTGACAAATGCGGTGGAGCCGCCCTGGCGCCGGCGCAGCAGGAAGGGAACCTTGTCGCCCGTGTTGTAGCCGATGCCGGTTCCTGTGTGGAAAGCATCCTGCGGAGGGGCGCCATCGCCGGCCAGCCAGACGCGCCAGAAGGAGCTTGTTGAGAGGGTGAAGGTGAAGGCCAGCGGTTGGGGGGGGACGAAGGCGCCGTTGCTCACTCCGGTGAGGTGGGCATAGCCGTCCTGACCGGGCAACGATCCAGCGGAAGTCATCGTGCAATTGGGCGGTGGCTCGGGTGCGCCCCGGCCGTGGATGATCCAGTCGGTCGAGCCCTTGCCGGGGCGGAAGACGGAGAAGACATCGATTAGAAGGTCGTCGGTCAGGATGAGAAAGCGGCGGAGGGTTGAGCCGGGGTAGGCGCCCTCGGACTGGGCGAGCAGGCCGGAGCCGGCCGGGGTGTCGGAAAAGAAAAGCAGGCTGCCGAAGTCGGGTTTCTGGTCGCGGCCGTCCAGGACCACGGTATTGTGGGCCACGGTGGTGCGGCACCAGGTCTTGTATTCCGGCACGCTATAGGAGATGCGGCCGGGGTCCAGCAGCAGTTCGCGGCCGAGGGCGTAGAGCACCACGTTGAGCTTATCGGGGTGGCCGTGGCCGTCGCCGTGCAGGCCGTAGTCCAGCATGAGGCACGAGGCGCCGGCGCCGCTTCCCCGGCGCAGGACGCCCACGCCGATGCCCGCGAGGTTGGTGCTGCCCAGGCGGGAGGGGTCGCCAGTCGCCAGGGCGGGATCCTTGAAATAGCGGGCGCCCCATTCGAAGAACGGCTTGTAGTTGGAGAGGGAGGCGGGGTCGCTGTCGTGGAAAACGGGGCACTGGCCGCTGGGGTAGGCCATCTGGAGGGGCCCCGTCCACAGGCTTTTGAGGCGGGCATCCCCGGAGAGGTCGTAGCCTGCCGTCCCGGCCGCATCCAGGGTTTTCATGATGGCCTGGAGGGCGTAGAAGTGGTAGGCGAGCGCGCCTTCGTACCAGAGGCCGTCGGAGGTGATCGACTTTTCCAGCTGCCAGCGCAGGCCCACGTCGCCGTCGATGGCACGGTGCAGGAGGGCGCTGTCGCCCAGGGCCAGGCCGGTGACGGCGTAGGCGGCGTTGAACCAGGTCTGGTGGTTGTTCCGGCTGCCGGTGAACGACTCGAACCGCCCGAGTTCCTCGGCCGGCATGCGGAAGAGCTGTTTTTCGATGAGCGCCCGATCCTCGTCCGACAGGCAGGGCGCCGGGGCGACCAGGTCCCAGACGCCGGCCAGGTTGATGAGGCTGCAGGCTTCATCGAGCAACTGGCAGAACCGCCGGCCTCCCACCACGGCCAGCAGGCCGGTGCGGCCCCAGCGGTCGTGCCGTTGCAGGGTGGGCCACGTCCTTGCCAGGCTGAGCAGCGCCTCCCGCACCGGGACGGCGTATTTGACGTCGCCGCTCGCCGCATAGGCCGAGGCCAGCGTCTTCAGGTTGCGCTCCAACTCGTTGTACAGCTTGGTCCGATAGGAGGCGACCGTCCGCTCATCTTCAAACACACGTTTGCACACCGGACAAAAATGACGTTCGTCTGTTTCGGCCGACAGATCGGCGTTGTGGTCGGGACAGGCATAATAGAATATCCAGTTGCCTTCCTTGACG
>JBIIYJ010000210.1:0-9544 GCA_044346855.1 Kiritimatiellia bacterium | reverse complement strand
CTTCAGCAGGATGCCGATGACCACGCCGACCACCATCGAGCCGAGGAGGGCGAAGGAGAGGCGGACGTTTTCAATCGTCCAGTTCAGGATCGGAATATCCACCGTTCCCCGGCACAGCAGCAGGACAACGATGAAGAACACCATGAGAATCAAGGCTATGATCGTATGCTTGCTCATCGACACTCCCCCTTATGAATCGCCTATACCGGCGCCACGACTCGCTCCACGACACTCATGATCGCCTCGACCGGCGCCAGCCGGCCGCGCCCCTGGGATCCGCAGGCCAGGTCGCCTTCCGCGGGGTCCACGAGGGCGGCGCCCCGCTCCAGCAGGACCTTCAGGTTCGCCTGCGTGGCCGCATGCGCCCACATCCGGCAGTTCATCGCCGGCGCGATGACCAGCGGGGCGGGACAGGCGAGGGCCGTGCAGGACAGCAGATCGTCTGAAATTCCATTCGCCAGCTTGGCCATGACGTTCGCCGTGCAGGGGGCGATCACCAGGGCGCTTGCCCGGTCGGCCAGCGAAATATGCTCGGGATACCAGTCGTGCTCCCTGGAAAACATGTCCACGGCCACGGGATTGTGCGACAGCGTGCGCAGGGTCAGTTCGGTGATGAACTCCGTGGCGCCGCGGGTCATGATGACGGAAACATCCCATCCGCGCTTGCGCATCAGCCGGATGAGGTCGGCCGATTTATAGGCGGCGATGGAGCCGGTCACGCCCAGGACAATATGAGGCTTCTTTTTCATGTTGGACCCGATAAAAGCGTCATACTACGCCTTCGCTTCATCTCGCGCAAGGCCGAACTCGGCGCCTGAACTCGGCCTCCAGGTCACGGCCCGCAGACCCGGCACTGTTCGGCCAGGCGGATGGCCTGCAGGCGGGAGACCGCCTCTTCCAGGTCGTCGTTCACCACCACGTACCGGTATTGCCGCCACCGGGCCATCTCGGACTCCGCGTTCCGGAGCCGGGTCTCGATCACCTCGCGGGCGTCGGTCCCCCGCCCCGTCAGGCGCTGGCGCAGCACCTCGAACGAGGGCGGCACGACGAAGACGTCGACGTACCCGTTGCGGATCAGCGGGTGGGCATCCGGCGCCAGGGCCTGCCGGCGGACGGCGTCCGCGCCCTGCACGTCGATCGTCAGCACGATGTCGTCCTGCCGCGAAAGCGCCTCGAGCACCGTCTCGCGAAGCGTCCCGTACCGGTTCTGGTGAACCAGCGCATGCTCCAGGAAGTCGCCCTTGGCGATGCGGCCGGTAAAATCGGCATCGGAGAGGAAATGGTAACAGGCCCCGGGCACCTCGCCCGCCCGCGGCTTGCGCGTGGTGCAGGAGACGGAGGCCACGAGATTGCGGGAGCGGCCCAGCCAGCTCCGGCACAGGGTGGTCTTGCCGGCGCCGGAGGGGGCTGACAGCACGATCAGCAGCGGCCGGCGGGCGGCCGCTCCGGCGAACAGGCGGTCCCGGTCGGAGGCAGGGGCGCTATTCGACATTCTGCACCTGTTCCCGGAACCGCTCGAGCTCCGTCTTGAAATGGATGACCTGCCGGGAGATGGACAGGTCGTTGGCCTTCGAGCCGACGGTGTTGATCTCCCGGAACATCTCCTGGGCCAGGAAATCGAGCTGGCGCCCGACCGGCTCGCGCCCCTGGGCCAGCAGCTTGTGGGCCTGCTTCAGGTGGCTCTCCAGGCGGGTGACCTCCTCGCTGACGTCGGCCCGCTCCGCCATGAGCGCGATCTCCTTGAGGATCGAACCGTCCCGGGGATCCACCGGGATGCCGGCGCGCTTCAGGCGGTCGAGCACGCCCTTCCGGTACTTCGGCCCCACCGCGGGGGCGAGCTTGCCGATCCGAAGGCGCATGACGGCCAGCTTCCGGATCCGGCCGTTCAGATCCTTGGCGATCGCCGCCCCTTCCCGCTCCCGCATCTGCACCAGCGCGACCAGGGCCTGGCGCAGCGCTTTTTCGCAGACGGGGCGGATGAGGGCGACGTCCTCCTCGACATAGTGGTACTGCACCACCTCGGGCAGCTGGGTCAGCAGGCTCGTCCCCAGGTTATCCGCCAGCCCGAGCTCGGCGCCGATCTTCCGCAGCTCCCGCACGAAGGCGCGCGCCAGGTGGGCATCCACCTTGGCACCCTGCTGCCGCTTGTGCTCCGAGACCGTGACGTTCACCGAGCCGTTCACCTGGCCCCGCGAAACGGACTCGTGCACGATTTCCACAAACAGCGACTCCAGGAAGGCCAGCGGCCGCGGCAGGTTGAGCCTGAAGTCGAACTGCTTCCGGTTCACCGAGCTCAGGTCCACATCCACGCGGATGCCGTTCGAGACGGCTTCCCCGTGCCCGTACCCCGTCATGCTTCTAAGCGCCATGGACTCCTCCTCCCGGTGTGGGCGACCCGGCCAGCCGCAGCTTCTTCAGGTAAGCCTCCACGAACAGGTCCAGGTCGCCGTCCAGCACGGCCTGGACATTGGACATCTTCACCTCGGTCCGCTCATCCTTGGCCTGGGTGTAAGGCTGCAGGACGTACGACCGGATCTGGCTGCCCCAGGCGATGTCGCCCTTCTCCCCGTAAAACCGGTCCATCTCCCGCTTCTTCTTGTCCAGCTCCAGCTCGTACAGGCGCGACTTCAGCATCTTCATGGCCTGCGCGCGGTTCTGGTGCTGCGACCGCTGGGTCTGGCACGACACGACGAAGCCCGACGGCATGTGGGTGATGCGGATCGCCGAGTCCGTCTTGTTGACGTGCTGGCCGCCGGCGCCGCTCGACCGGAACGTGTCCACCCGGATGTCGACGTCGTTGATTTCGATGTCGATGTTGTCGTCGATTTCCGCGACCACGTCGACCGAGGCGAAGGACGTGTGCCGCCGCTTGTTCGCGTCGTAGGGGCTGATCCGGACCAGGCGGTGGACGCCTCGTTCCGATTTCAGGTACCCGTAGGCGTACGGCCCGATCACCTGCAGGGACGCGCTCTTGAGGCCGGCCTCGTCGCCGTCCTGGTAATCGAGCAGCTCGACCTTGAAATCCTTTTTCTCGCAATACCGCCGGATCATCCGGTGCAGCATGGCCGCCCAGTCGCACGCCTCCGTGCCGCCCGCCCCCGCGTGGAGGGTCACGAACGCGTTGTTGGCGTCCAGGGGGCTGCTCAGCATCGACTTGAGCTCCATGGCGATGATGGCTTTTTCGAGCGGATCCAGGTCGCCCGAGGCTTCCGTCTCCGCCATGCGGGCCAGCTCGGGGTCGGACTCGGCCGCCGCCATCTCGAGCAGGACGGCGATGTCCTCGGCCTTGCGGTACAGGGCGTCGTAGGGCGTGATGAGTTCCCGCTCCCGGTTCACCTGGTCCAGCAGGTCGCGGGCCTTGTTCGGATCGTTCCAGAAATCGGGCGCCGTCGTGCGCCGTTCCAGCTCATTGGCCCGGGCGCGTCGTGCGTCCAAGTCAAAGATAACCTCTCATTTCCGCAAGCCGTCCGCGAATCGCATCAAGCCTGGCAACCACATCTTCGTTCACGCCCGGTCTCCTTCCGATTTCGTCCGATCCACGTAAAACACCGCCAGCAGCACCCAGACGGCCAGGACCGCGGCCGAGGGAATGCCCCAGACCGCGTCTCCCAGCCGGGTATAAAGCGTTCCGCCCTGCCCCGCCTCGGGCACGTCGACCAGCGAGACATCCGCCAGGGGCTCTCCGTCCGCCAGGGGGCCCGGGGCGCCCAGCCAGCCGTCGACGGCTTCGGCGAAGCCGGTCCGGTAGACGCGGCCGTTGGGCTCGATGAAGCCCGAGGCCCCGGAATTGGAGACCCGCACGCCCGGCACGCGATTTTCGATGCAGCGCATAATGCTGTTGTTGAGATGCTGCCGGTGCTCCGAGGTGCCGTCGAACCAGGCGTCGTTCGACTGGTTGACCAGCAGCCGGGCGCCTTCGCGCACGAACCGCCGGGAGAGCTCCGGAAAGATGTCCTCGAAGCAGATGGTGACGGAGAACCGCGCGTCGTGGCCGGGCACACGGAACACGGTCGGCACGCGGCCCGCGCTGAGGCTGATCCCGAGGGGGGAGAACGACTGGAGCGCGGGGATGACCTTGTCCAGCGGCAGGAACTCGCCAAACGGCACCAGGTGCTGCTTGTCGTACCGCCCCGCCAGGCTCCCGTCGCGGTCGTACAGCAGGGCGCTGTTGAACATCTCGCTCCGGTTGTCGTACAGCGTCCCCACCAGCAGCGGACCATGCCGCCTGGCCAGCGACTCGAGCTGCGCCGAATAACCCTCCTCCGTGACGTCGCCCGGCGTGGAGGTTTCCGGCCAGATGACCAGGTCCGGCCTCTTCCGCGCCAGGGTCGTGCTCATGTCAACCGCCTCGCCGGTCAGCCGCTCCAGCGTGTCCTGCACGCCGGTGGCGAAGGCGACGTCCCACTTGACATTCTGCGGCACGGCCGGCTGGACGATGCCCACCAGCAGGTTGCCGGCCTGGGAGCCGAACTGCGCGTAACGCGAGCGGCCCCACACGATGCAGCCGCCCAGGACCGCCAGGGCCATGAAGAGTTCAATATGCGGCCGGTAGGCCTTGATGTTCCGCCAGTCCGCATAGCGGATCAGGGTGAGCATCACGGACGTGTTGAACAGCACGACGACGGCCGACACGAGGTAGACGCCCCCGAACTCCGCGACCTGCGCGACAGCCGGGTTGCCCGCCTGCGTCACGCCCAGCGGATTCCAGGGAAAGCCGGTGAAGAGCACGCCGCGCAGGTATTCCAGGCCGCTCCAGAACATGGGGATCACCACCACGCTGACCGCGTTGCGCCAGATGATGTCGGTTCCCGTCCAGCGGAACCAGCGGGCGACGGCCCAGGCGAAAACCGCGGTGTAGAGGGCGCAGTAGGCGGACAGGGCCGCCCACCCCAGCGTGATGACGGGCCAGGAGATGAACGCGGTGTCATGAAGCGCCAGCAGCCAGGCCAGGCCGGTAAGCCACACGACCAGCCCGCTCAGGAGCCCCCAGCGGAAAACCTCCCGCGGGGGCCGGTAGCGGGCCAGCAGCAGCAGGGGAACGAGGGCGGCCCAGGGGGTCGACAGGTTCTCCCAGGGAGCGAAGCCGGCGGCCGTGAGCACGCCCGAACCGATCGCGGCCAGGAAACACGCCAGCCACCGGACCGCCTTGTGGCCGGCTTCCGTCATGAGCCGGCCCCGCAGCACTTCTTGTACTTTTTCCCGCTGCCGCAGGGACAGGGATCGTTGCGGCCGACCTTCGGGCCCGCTCGTTGAACCGTGGCCGCGCTTTCAAGGGCGCGGTCCACCGCGTCGCGGGGCCTGGCCGGAGGCGGCGGCGCGGCGGGCGCGGCCGGCCGGCGCCGTTCCTCGGGAGCCGCCTCGGGCGCGCTGCCGGTGCCGAGCGTCTGCACGGTCTCGTGGACGACGCGCATGGGCCGGGGCGGCGGCGGCGCGGCGGCGGCCATGGGCGCGAGCCGGAACAGGTTGGCGGCCACCTCCTGGCGGATGTTCGTCATGAGCGTGCCGAACATCTCGAAGGCTTCCTTCTTGTACTCGATCAGCGGGTCGCGCTGCCCGTAGGCGCGCAGCCGGATGCCTTCGCGCAGGTGGTCCATGCTGCGCAGGTAATCCTGCCAGTTGATGTCGATCGCGCGCAGAAGGACGAACCGCTCGAAGAGCCCCACGGTCCGGGGGTCGCTCAGGGTCGACTTGATCCGGTAGGCCTCCTTGACCTTCTCCAGGAGCCGCTCGCAGAAGGCTTCGATCGAGTCCTTGTCCGTCCCCACCTGCTCGGCGGGCAGCGGCACGGGGAAGGTCAGCTGGAACCATTCCATGAACGACTTGATCGTCTCGTCGTTTCCGTCCAGCAGCAGTTCCTCGGCCCGCGCCAGCAGGTAATCCTCGATCATGCTGAAGAGCGTGTCCTTGACATCCGACGAACGCACGATGTCGCCGCGCAGCTTGTAGATGATCGTGCGCTGCTTGTTCATCACGTCGTCGTATTCAAGAGTCCGCTTGCGGATGCTGAAATTGTGCTGCTCCACCCGGCGCTGGGCGTTCTGGATCGAGCGGGTCAAGATGCTGCTTTCCAGCTCCTGCCCCTCCTCCAGCCCCCAGCGGGTCAGCAGGCGCGCCACGCGATCGGGACAGAACAGGCGCATCAGGTCGTCTTCCAGCGAGGTGTAAAACCGCGTCGACCCCGGATCGCCCTGCCGCGCGCAGCGGCCGCGCAACTGCCGGTCGATGCGGCGGGACTCGTGGCGTTCCGTTCCGATCACGTGTAACCCGCAGGGGGTCTCCAGCAGGAAGGCGCGGAGCTGTTTGCCATCCTGCATCTTGTCGGTCAGGGAGAGGGGCGACAGGATGATGCTCCGGTCGAACGGGACCACGCCCTCGCCAAGCTTGATGTCCGTGCCGCGGCCGGCCATGTTGGTGGCGATCGTGATGGCGCCCTTCTGGCCGGCGTTGGCCACGATCTGGGCTTCCTTCTCGTGGTACTTGGCGTTGAGCACGTTAACGGTCAGCACGCCGGCGCCGCGAAGCATGCGCGCGAGCAGTTCGGACGTTTCAACCGAAATCGTGCCCACGAGAACCGGCTGTCCCCGCTTGTGGCAGTCCACGATCTCGTCGATGATCGCCTTGTACTTCTCGCGCTTCGTCTTGTAGACCCGGTCCTCGTTGTCCACCCGGCGCACGGGCCGGTTGGTCGGGACGACCATGACATCGAGCTTGTAGATCTGGAAGAACTCGTCCGCCTCCGTCTCGGCCGTGCCGGTCATGCCGGCCAGCTTCTCGTACATGCGGAAATAGTTCTGGATGGTGATCGTGGCCAGGGTCTGCGTCTCCTGCTCGATCTTGACGCTTTCCTTGGCTTCCACGGCCTGGTGCAGGCCGTCGCTCCACCGGCGGCCTGGCAGGATGCGGCCCGTGAATTCGTCCACGATCAGGACCTGGTTGTTCATGACCACGTAGTGGACGTCCTTCTCGTACAGGCAGTAGGCGCGGATGAGCTGGTCCACGTTCTGGATCCGCTCGCTTCGCTCGGAGAAGACCTGCTGCACCTTCTGCTTGGCTTCGGTGCGGGCGGCGGGGTCCAGGGCCGCATCGCCGTCGATCTCGGACATGGAGGCCACGATGTCGGGCAGCACGTACGCGTCGGGGTCGGCCGGATTGAGCTCGCGGCAGCCCTTCTCCGTCAGGCTCGCCTCGTGGCCGCGCTCGTCGGTGGCGAAAAACAGCTCCTCCGTCAGGGAGCGGGCCACTTCCTTGTTCATGTCCGTCAGCATCATGTTCTCCACCTGTTCGTGGAGGGACCGGATGGCCGGGATCTCGAGCAGGTGCAGCAGCTGCTTGTGCTTGGGCATGCCGTGGTAGACCTTGTACAGGCGGTGGCGGATGCGCTCCTTCGCCTCGTCCAGGCTCACGTCGGGCTTTTCCTTGACGCCTTCGCCCTCGGCCGAATCGGGAGCCACCACGGGCAGCAGCTCGCGCACCTCCTGCATGAGCCGGCTGCAGATCTCGGTCTGCTGGCGGACCAGGCGCTCGACCCGGGGCTTCAGCTTGTCGAACTGGTGCGTCGACTCGGGCGACGGGCCGGAGATGATGAGGGGCGTGCGCGCCTCGTCGATCAGGATGCTGTCCACCTCGTCCACGATGGCGAAATAGTGGCCCCGCTGGACCTGGTCCTCGGGACGGAACGCCATGCCGTTGTCGCGCAGGTAGTCGAACCCGAATTCGCTGTTGGTGCCGTAGCAGATATCCTTGGCGTATTCCGCCCGGCGCTCGGTGGGCGACATCCAGTTCTGGATGCAGCCGCAGGTGACGCCCAGGTAGGTGAACACGTTCCCCATCCACTCGGAGTCGCGGCGGGCCAGGTAATCGTTCACCGTCACCAGGTGCGCGGGCTTGCCGGTCAGGGCGTTCAGGTAAAGCGGCAGCGTGGCCACCAGCGTCTTGCCCTCGCCCGTGGCCATCTCGGCGATGTTGCCCCGGTGCAGGGCGATGCCGCCCATGAGCTGGACGTCGAAGGGCACCATGTCCCAGACGCGCTTCTGGCCGCAGACGTCAACCTCGCGCCCCACCAGGCGGCGGCAGGCGTTCTTGACCGTCGCGAACGCCTCGCACAGCAGGTTGTCCAGGGGCTCCCCCCCGGCCAGCCGCTTGCGGAAGGCCTCGGTGTGACCCTTGAATGCCTCCTCGGACAACCCCTGGTAGCCCGCCTCCAACTCGTTGATGCGGGCCACGAGCGGCTTCATCATCTTGATGTCGCGCTGGCTCTTGGTGCCGAAAATTTTCTTCAAAAGTCCGATCATGTGCTCTCCGTGTCTCGTTGCAGGGGGCAATACTATTGCATTCCATGAAAAAAATCCATAGGATAAGCACAAATCGGCGTCCCGGGAAATCCCGCGCCGAGCCCGGAACCGCATGAACGACGAAACCATCTCAACGCCCCCCGGTCCCGGCGCCCCGCAGGACCCGCACAAGACGGTGGTCGAGGAAGCCTCGCCCGCCGCCCCCTCGGACGCGAACCGCCTCCGCCTCATCGAGTCCTACCGCGCCATCCTGCGCGAGGGGGCCCTGCGCTACCCCGTCGCCTACCACTTCATCCAGGAGCTCGGCAAGGGCCGCCAGGGCGTCGTCTTCCTGGCCGTCCGCCAGGGCGCCCGGGGCTGCCGCACCCGCCACGCCGTCAAGCTGTTCGATCCCTCCATCTACTCGACCGCCGAGCGCTACTGGACCGACATGGGGCGCATCGCCAGCCAGGTTTCCCGCCTGCAGCCCACGCAGCACGACAATTTAATCACGTGTGACATCTACGACGAATGCAACGGCGTCGGCTTCGTCCAGATGAATGCCGTGGACGGCATCGACGTGCAGTACTTCCTCAGCTCCACCCACCTGGCCATCGCCCGCGGCCAGTGCAGCGACGACGAGTGGCGCCACTTCATGAGCGTCCTCTTCCGCCTGCAGGGCGACCGGATGCTGTTCACCCCCGGCATCGCCGTCCATATCCTGCGCGAAGTGCTGGCCGGGCTCGAGCACCTCCACGAGGCCGGCTTCCTGCACGGCGACATCAAGCCGTCCAACGTCATGGTCGACCGGAACGGCGGGATCCGGGGAGTCGATTTCGGCCGCGCCGCGCTGATCGGCGAGCGCATCAGCGTCCAACTCGGCAGCCCGCTCTACATGGCCCCCGAAATCCACCGCCTGGAACCGGGCCTGCCGCAATCCGACATGTACAGCCTCGGGCTCGTGGCCGTGGAACTGCTGGGCGGCCGGCTGCCCCTGAACCCCAACCTTTTCCAGGACGCCGACCTGCTCGAAGCCAAGATGAAGCTTCCCGAGAAGCTGGAAAACTGGCTGCCGCCCTACGTGGCCGAAAACGAATTGCTGATGTTCATTTTGAAAAAGATGCTGCATCCCGATCCGCGCCAGCGATTCCGCTCCGCCCGGGACTGCTCCGGAAGCTCGAAAGGGCTTCGCGGCGTCCAGCGGCAGCTGGCCAAGATGGATATCGACGCCGAATACGAGGTCGAAATCGAGCGTTACATGAAGAAGCTGCTCG
>JBIIYJ010000209.1:0-9551 GCA_044346855.1 Kiritimatiellia bacterium | reverse complement strand
GCCTCCCGCCACCCCATTCCCGACTACGGGAAATTCGGCTTCCGCCTGATCGGCTCCGATGTTCGCGCCGATGTCTTCAACTTCCGCGTCTTCCGCATCGACGCGCTGGCCGAACCGCGCAAGAACGCCGAAGGCGCGGTGTGAGGCCGGAGCCGGAAGCCGTTCCCGAACTTCAGGCCAAGCCGCCTCTCACGTTCCGCAAAAGCCTCTCCGGCATCCGTCTGAAAGTGTGGGACGAGGAACGCAAGGAGTTGACGGGTTTTTCGTGAGGAACCCTCCAGTCGAGGATCGGGGCGCATCTTGGCGCTGGAACGCGAAATCCTCGCGCAGCCTCGGCCGCGGCGAAAGCTTCGGCGTCCCCTACCGCTGCCTGACGCCCAAGGGACTGAAGAACGTGCTGGTGGCCGGTCGCTGCATCTCCTCGGACCGCCAGGCCAATGGCAGCGTCCGCATCATGGCCTGCTGCCTGACCACCGGCGAGGCCGCCGGAACCGCGGCCGCCCTGGCGGCCAGAGGCGACTGCGACGTGCACGCCGTGGATACCGAAGTGCTCCGGCAATCACTGCGGCAGCACGGGGCCTATTTGCCATAGAGGGGACAGGGTTCGGGGTTCAGTGTTCGGGGTTCAGGGTTCAGGGGTTCAGGGTTCAGGCCTTCGCCAGGCCTGCTCGAATTTTGGCAGACACATCAGGCGTCAGCTCCAGCACCAGCACCCAGTCCTCGGAGGACGGCTTGCGCGGAGGAGTCCAGTTCCCGTCCGCATCCGGCACGATCGGGCCGATGGGACGGCGGCCGCCCTCGATGGGGTCGAAGAAGAAAGCCGTGTAATGACGGCCTTCCGGAATCACGACCGGCAGGCAGTTCCCCATCCAGCCCGCGCCCACCATCCCCAGGTGGCGCGGGTCGTTGGTGTTGGCGGGCAGATAGTAGATCGCCAGTTCCCCGGGAATCCCCATGCCGAAGGTCCACGGCCGGTTCAAGGCGTCCGCCGCGGGTTCCCGCAGCGGACGGCAGCGCCACCAGGGATACCCGGACAGGAACCGGGCGCCGAGCCCCACCTGCGCCGAACCCGCATAATGCATCGCGTCTTCCCAGAAACCCCGGCCCCAATCCCCCGTGCAGCCCCGGTGCGGATTGTTCCGCGCGTGCATTCCCCACAGGCCCTGGGCCCCGTAGGTGTGGCCGCAGCACCCCATCGTCAGGGCCGTCCAGAACAGGAACCGCTGGATGTCCTGCCAGCTCGATCCCATGATGCCTTCGTAATTCGCCTCGGCTACAAAAACGGGAACACGCGGCTCCGTCTTGAGCGACCGGTCCAGCGCCTCCAGGTGGCCGTGCAGCCCGGAATACCCCATGTGCGTGGTCTGCACCATTTCGAAATCGATCCCCGTCCCCGCCGCCAGGTCGTTCCGGGAACCGCCCGGCGCCCGGGGATGCAGCGTGATGAGATTGCGGTAGGGATCGGTTTCCCGGATATAGACCGTCAGGCGCGACCAGAACGCCTTCAGCGCCTCCGATTCCCTGGCATAGGCGGCCGCGTCGCCGGAAAAGCCCGTGTGGTACGCCGGCATGGTCGCCTCCCCCGCCGCGCACCAGGTTACCGGCCAGGCGCCATACCGGGCGATCAGGTACCGCCAGTGCCGCCGGGCCCGCTCCTCGCCCATCGTCAAACCCCAATACCCCCACATCCCCACGATGCACGGCATCAGCCCGTTTTCGATCAGATGACGCAGGCCAAGATCGACCCGGTCAAAGTAAGCGGGATTGATGCGGACCCAGTCTTTCTCCCAGGGCCACCCGGCATCGCTTTCCTGTCCGGAATCGAACGCCTGCTCCGGGGCGTGATAATCCGGAAGCGGGCCGGCCACCACCTGGATCACGCTGAAGCCCTTTCGCACGCGGTCTTCCGTCAGCCGCGCAAATTCGCCCGGCCAGGCCAGCCGCTTCGTGAATGCCATCCACCAGGTATCGGCCAGCCACAGGAAAGGCGTCCCGTCGGCATGGCGCAGGGTGCGGCCGTCCGGCGAACCGGACAGGCGGCCCTTCCGCACCAGCGCAAGGGGACTGGGCTCCGCGCCCGTCTCCACCACCCCGGACTGCCCGTCCAGGCCCTCCGCGCTGCCCCGGATCACCTTCACCTCCCAGCGGTAGGCGCCGGGCCGCGGCGGGGCAAACCGGAATTTGAACACGTTTTTCCCTGCCCAGAAGGCGGGAATCCGAACCGACTTCCCCCCGTCTACGGGCGCGACACTCGCGTCGGCATCAACCATGTCAAGCCCGTCGCGGGAGGGACCCTTGCAGGTCACCGCGACTTCCACGGGCTCCATTCCGGCAGGCCGCTCCTTCATTCGCGCCCCTTTCCCAACTCATCGCAGACGTCCACCTCCGCCAGCGTCTCAAGCTCCAGCCGCGCGGGCTTCGACCCGAACAGGGTGACCAGCCGCGCCGCCATTTCGCCCGGCTGAACCAGGTTCACCATGGCTTCCAGCCGGAAGCGCGCAACCTCCTCCGCCAGCCCCAGGGCCGGCAACGGAATCACCGCCCGGAACTCCCATCCGCCCGGGCGGCCCCTCACGCGCCACCGGATGCCCGCGTCCGACTCCACCTGCCGGACGCCCTCGAAACGCCAGAGCGTTCCCGAGTCCGCCGGTCCGTGCGCAAAAAAGACCGGCTGTCGGACCGCGGCCGTGTTCGTGGCCCCGGCCTCCGCGACCAGCAGGCCCAGGAAGGGGCCGTTCCAAAATCCCTCCACCGGCCCCCCCGGCAGCGGCCGGCCATCGGCGAGCGACGCCAGGACGATCAGGCTGCCGCCCGCCACCGCCAGGCGGAGCTCGCCCAGACGATCCGAGCCCAGCAGGAACGCCAGCGGCTTCGCCGACGCCGCGAGCGCCTCCGCCGCATCCAGATCCGGATTTCCCGCGAGACGGGAAAGGCGGACGCGGTAGCGCGGCCGCACGGGAGCCGGCAGGGTGAAGGGCGAATCCGGCAGGCGCACCCCCGCGTGCGGCTGCAGGTCGGGCCTCGCCGTTACCTCCAGTTCCACCACGTCCGTCCGCACCTCCCCCGGAGCAAGAGAAAAGGGTACAGACTCCCGCATGAAGCGGACCGCGTCGGGCCGGTTGGTCCACAATGCCGCAACACCGGCGGCGGCCTCGTCCGACAGGTTCGCGAAATGAAGCCGCAGGCGGGCGGGCGCCGTCTCGCCCGGTCCCTGCACCACGGGCGCCTCGTCCATCTCCGGCCGGCAGTCCAGGCCGCGGCGCGGCGGGAGAACCGTCCGGAACTCGTCCACCCGCAGCCCCATCTGCCGGAACGGAACCGGCTCAAACCCCGGAATCCGCCGGAAGGCTTCGCCGTCCGACGGCAACTCGAAGTCCAGCCGGGCCAGGCCGGCGAATCCGGGGTCGCGTTCCGTGCTCCAGTTGTCCGAGACGACCTGGCGCTCCCCGGGGGTCACCAGCACGCCGCAGCGGACGGCCAGGTTGCGGCGGACGGTGTTGCGGCCGGGATTCGCCTCCAGGTCGGCCAGGGCGGGGTAGCGCCGGCGATACGGCTCCGCCCGGATATCCACATCCTCGTAGAGCGCCTTGTGGATCCCCCGGGCGCCGCCGGCGGGCTCGCGGAGATACGCGAGCCAGCCCTCCGGCGTCATCAGCATCAGCCCGGCCGCGATCCGGCAGTCGATGAAGACGTTGTTCTCCACCACGTGGTCCTTGCCGCCGTTGGCAAAGAAGGCGCCCATGCAGACCTGCCCCGCATGGCCGCACCGGTAGAAGACGTTGCCCCGCACCTCCAGCCCGCACGAGCCGTCGTCGGAATAGATCGCGCTGGTGCCCCACCCCGTGGGCGCGCCGATGTGGTGAAAATAATTGTGCCGGATGACGTTCCCCAGCTCGCTTGGATTGCGGCCCGTGTAAACGGCCGATGCGTCGTCCGACTCCAGGCACAGGTGGTGGAACTCGTTGAACTCGATGACGTGGTCGTTCCCGTGCAGCAGGATGGCGTTGTGCGGGCCGTCGTAGACGAGGTTGTGCGCAAGGCGATGGCCGCACCCCTGCGGCCACAGCGCCGAATTATAGGTCCGGCAAAGCCGGTTGAAGTCGTGAATCTCGTTGTTGTCGGCGACGTGGCCCGAGGGCTCCAGCGTGCGCCGGTTCCCGCCCGAAAGGCGGACGCCCCCCTGCCCCGTGGCATGGATGTGGCAGGCCTGCACGCGGTTCCGGCGGCCCTCCACGTCAACGCCGCGCCACCCCAGGTTGCGCAGCGTGCAGCCCGCCACGAGGCAATCCTCGCCCTTCACCGCCACCCCATGGCCCCGGCCGCATTCGATCACGAGATCGCGCAGGACGACATGCCGGACCCCGGCGCCCAGCGCCACGAGCGGCTGCTCCAGGACCGACAGCTCCAGCCGCAGTTCCTCCGCCGGCGAAGGCGGAAACAGGTACAGGATCCCCCGCGCGCGGTCCACGGCCCAGTCGCCGGGCCGGGCGATCTCCTCGAGCGCGTTGAGCACGCAAAAAGGCCGCCCTTCCTTCACGCCGCCGAAGAGCGGGGAGTCCAGCACGATCAGCCCCTGCTCCGGGTCCAGCGCGCGCACAGGGACGGTGGAAGGGGACCAGTCGTGGGCCCAGGCGCCGTGGCAGAGCAGGTCGCCGGGGCTCTTCCACCGCCTCACCCGATCCGCCTCCGCCTCGAACGTGGCGCCGCGCGGAGTTTCCGCCGGATTTTCCAGCCCCATCACCCCGTTTGCGGGATCCCGCAGGGGCGCGCCGGGATCCCGGACGGCGGCCGTCCGGGCGTACCCGTCGCGCGGCCAGCGCGCAAGGGGAAGCGGCCGATCCCGGTCATACAGCTCCGCGTAGCCGGGCCTTTCGGGTAAAGCGAATCCAAAAGCGTGCCGGCCTCCGGTGTCCCCCGCGCCCAGCGCGGCCAGTTCGGCCTGCACCACCTTCCCGCGGACGGCCGCCGGCAGCCGCTCAAGCACGGCGGGCTCCCCGGCCGTCCGCAACGCGGAAACGGGAACGGGAACGCCGCCGGTCAGGCGCGCCTCCTCCCCCGGCCAGGCGCGATAGACGACGGGCGCGCCGGGCGCGCCGCCGTCTTCCGCGGCCAGCTCGAACGACCTTGAAAGCCGGTAGGCGCCACCCCGGAGCCAGACCGTCACGGGGCCGGACGGGCCTTTCCGGCGCATAGCCCGCAGGGCGTCGCGCGCCTGCTCCAGAGCGGCAAACGGCCGCTCGGGTGCTCCCGTTCCCTCTGCGCTTCCCCCCGGAGCCACGAACAGGCTTAACATGGACAGCTCCCCTTGCGCCTCGGTTTCGTTAATAGATGACGATCATGGTTCCCGGCATTCCCGACAGAGAGGCCACCTCCGTATTGCCGTAGGCGCCCAGGTTGACGACGTGGCCGCGGGGATCGGGCTCCCGGTCGAACGGGGACTCGGGGTCGCCGGCGTCGATCAGCGGGCTGATCTGGGTCGCGCTGGCCCACGTTCCGCCGGTGAACCAGCCGGACGCGTAATAGCCTTTTTTCGACTTCAGGTGATAATAGGTGGTGTCGGCAAAGAGCGGGTCCACCGACTTGTTTCCGGTTCCCGCCAGCGTCTCCTGCGAGTCGCAGTAGCGGGCCGCACTGTTCGTGAGCCCGCCGGACGTGTTGCTCCAGGCGATGCAGTTCAGGGCGGTCGCCGTGCCCGACACGTTGTAGACGCCGTACTGCCCGTTGCCCGCGAAGGTGCAGTTGATCATCCGGGCCCCGCCGCCCGTGATCCGCAGCCCGTCGCTCCCCGCGTTTTGCGCGACCAGCACGTTGGTCATGGCCAGGGCGCCGCCCGCGAGCAGGATGTCGCCCTTGCGCGCTGCCAGCCCGTTGCGGTAGAAGACGCACCGGGTCATGCTCGCGGTCTGCGCGCCCGCCAGGTAGACCGCGCCGCCCGCGGCGGACTCCGCGAAGTTGGTCATGAACGTGCAGCCTTCCAGGGTCAGGGGCCAAACGCCGCTGGCATGCAGCGCCGCGCCAAAGGGGGAAGCCGAACTGGTATTGGCTGCCGTGTAAAGGGAATTGCTGACGAAGGTGCTATCCCGGATGACCGCCCGGCCGCCCGCAAGCGCCACCGCCCCGCCATAGCAGTCGTAATGCTTGGTGGAGACGTAATTGCCGAGGAAGCGCGCGTTCCGGATGGCCACCACGCCGTTCAGCGCATAGAGGGCGCCGCCCTGGGCCCGCTCCGTGTAGGCGCCGTTCCAGTAGATCATATTCGTCCTGAACTCGCAGTCGCTCACGGTCAGGGACCCCTGGTACTGGCAGATTCCCGCCCCTGAAGCCATGCCCGGCTTGGTCTCGTCGATCCGGTTGTTGACCAGCAGGCAATTGGTGAGAACGGTCTTGCAGGACCAGAGGTAGAGGCCTGCGCCATCGTCGTCCGCAAGCCGGCCGTTGGCCAGCGTCAGTCCGTCCAGAACCAGGTCCGCCCCCACGGAGGACAGGATGCGGGTGGACTGCAACGGATTCAGGGTCGTGGAACCCGGTCCCGCGCCCTTGAGCGTCACGCTCGCCAGGTCCACGATCAAGGGGAACGTTTCGCCGCCGGCGCCGTTGGAATAGACGCCGGAGGCGATGGCGATCGTCGCGCCCGGATTCGCCCGAGCCAATGCCTCCGAAACGGTCTTCAGGGCCTGCCCCGGGCTCCAGCCCGTGTTGGCGTCGCTTCCCGCCGCCGAATCGACGTACAGGTAGCTGTTGGACGCATCGGAGAGGGCGTTGGTATAGTGGTACCCCAGGTCGACCGTGCCGCTGTCCGCCTGGCCGTCGCTCCGGGTGGTCCGGGTCGAATAGCCCAGGGCGGCGGCGGTTCCGCTGCCCGCATCGATGCAGGGGCTTTGCTCGGCCTGCAGGGGCAGGCCCGCGGCGGACAGGTAGTACCCGAAAACGAAGCGCGGGTCATTCGTCAGGTTGCCCGTTCCGCCCAGAAGCGTCTGGGAACAGGTATAGCTGGCGGCCAGGCCGTTCGTGGTCACGCCCCCGGCAAGATTGCCCCAGACCACCGAATCGCGGAGCGTCACGGCCGCGGCCGTGTTCGTCAGCCCCCAGCCCGAGTTGTCGGCAATGGTCGAATGGAGCACCCGCACCGTGCCGGCCGTTGCCCGCAGGGCGTGCCCCGCATTCCGGCGCAGCAGGCTCTGCACGATGGACAGCGTGCCCGTGCCTTCCTTGTAAACGGCCCCGGACGCGCTTCCGCGGAAGCCGCTGTTGCTGATCAGGACGGTGCGAGTGGCGTCCGTCCAGAAATCCTCGCTGGCGCTCGAACCCCCGTTGCCGCTCCAGTCGCAGGAGAGGAACCGGGCCTCCATCCCCCCCCCGGAAAGGCAGACCGCGCTGCCGCGCCGGGACCCCGTGGCCGTCGGAATCAGGCTGTTGCCCGCAAACCGGCACCCGTCCACGAGCAGGGGGCTCACCCCCGCGTCGGCATAGATCGCCCCGCCCGCCGGCTTCGGCAGGGAGGCGCCGGCTTCCAACCTGGACTGGTTGCCGAGGAACGAGGATTGCTGGACCGTCGCGCTGCCGCCCGAGAGATACAGGGCGCCGCCGAACGCCTCATAGTGCTGCTCCTGCAGGTAATTGCCGTTGAACGCGCACCGGGAGAAGACGGACGTGGCATTGACGCAGGCCGCTCCCCCGCCGTAGAGGTAGGCGTCCCAGAGGGCGTAGGTAACGTTGTTCGAGTCGAACCGGCAACCGGTCGCCACCAGGGTTCCCGTGGCGATGTAAAGTCCAGCCCCGTACCGGGCGGGCGATGCGGGAATCGAATTGCTCCGGATCGTGCAATCCAGGAGCGTCACGGCGCAGCCGTTGGTAAAGCGCAGGCCGGCGCCGTTTTCATTGATGCGCCCGCCCGAGAACGTCAGCGACTCCAGGGTCAGCTGGGAAGCGCTGCCGTTCAGTAGCCGCGCGTTGACGGCGGGATTGCGCGTCAGGATCGTCGGCGCGTTGGTAAAGGCGCCCGGTTCCGGCGTGGTTCCCGCATAACCGCCACGCATCCGAAGCCAGGGCTTGTTCACCACGGCTAGTTCCGTGCCATTCGTATAGACGCCGTAGCGGATGCATACCTGGTCGCCCGCGTTGATGCATGCGTTGATCGCCTGCTGGAGGTTGGTGAACGCCGACGCCCAGTTTGTGCCAGCCGATCCATCGCCGGCGGGAGAGACATAGTAAACGGAGGCCGCGAGCGCCTGGAAGTCGGCGGTGTGGCTGAACGACTCGCCGGCCGCGTTCACGACCGCGGCCCGGAAATGATAAAGCGTGGCCGGATCAAGGCCCGAGAGCTTGTTGGAAAAGATCCCGCTCTGGGAGCCCATCGGGACGCTGGAGGTCGTCCCGGACCCATCCGCCCAATACTCGAACCGGGTCTGGGGCGTCTCCGCGCCGGTATCGGTCACCTGACCCGATAGCCAGGCCGACACGGTCGTGATAGCCGTCGCCCCCAGATTGGTTACGGCCGGCCGGGAGATGGTGGTGAAGCTCGCAGCCGTATCCGACCAATCCGATCCCGTCGTATTGGCCGCATGGCAGCGGTAGACGTAGGTGCTGCCGGACAGCAGGCCGGTCAGGGGCAGCGAGAAGGGTTGCGGCTGCGCGTAGGTGGAGCCGAGTACCGTTGCACGGTCCCAGCCTGACGTGGTGGACGTCCCCCCGTCGGCATAACCCCAGCAGAATGTGATCGTGGTCGCGGGGTCGTTTCCATCCCCAGTCAATTTGCCGTTAAGCGTGGCGGAGGTGGGCCCGACACTTGATGCATTCGTGGCGATCACCTGCAGGGGTAACGTAATCAGGTAGCGGACGATCACGACGCCCGAACCGCCCTTGCCGCCGACCCCGGTCGCATCATAGGCGCCGCCGCCCCCGCCGCCAGTGAATGATGTCCCATCCGTCCCGTTGAGGCTTGCAGCACCGGACCCGCCTCCGCCCGTGCCGCCGGACCCCGGCAGAGTTCCCCCGCCGCCGCCCCCGCCGGCGTACCATACATTGGACCCGGAGATGTCGATCTGCCGCCCCTCGCCGCCTCGCCCGCCATTATTCCCGTTGTAATTGGTGCCAGCCGTCCCCGCGCCGCCGCCGCCACCGCCGCCCCGCACCCCGGTGGCACTGCCATAAAGGCCATACCCGAGTCCGCCCGTGTTGCCCTGGCCGTTCGTACCCGCACCGGCTCCGGGATAATAATAGGACCCGCCGCCGCCGCTGCCGCCATTCTTGCCCGCGATGTTCTCATAGGACCCGCCGCCGCCGCCGCCAAATGCCGTCAGGCTTCCAAAGACCGAGTTCGTCCCATTGCCGCCAGCGCGGTTGGTACTGACGACGATGCTCCCGGCTTTGCCCCCGCCGCCGACCGTGACCGGGATCGTCCCGACAGCCAGTGTGTAGGCGGTGGTATAGATCAGCCCGCCCGCCCCGCCGCCGGCGCCCGAACCGTCGCCGCCGCCGGTCGAACCGCCGCCGCCGCCAGCCACCACCAGCACCTCGGCGTCCCCGCCTTCGGAAACGACCAGGCTGCCGGC
>JBIIYJ010000208.1:0-9560 GCA_044346855.1 Kiritimatiellia bacterium | reverse complement strand
AACTTGCAATTGCAATCCGCATGACGCATTGTGGTTTCATGAAATGTCACGCATTTGGCCGGTTGCTGGGCTTGTGTGTCCCGTTGGCGGCTGCGGTCGGGTTCGCCCAGGAGGGGCCCGTCAAGGCAGCCGACCCCGTGGTCCTCACGATGACGTTTTCCACCCGGGACGCCCCCGAGGTCACGCCCACCGCGTACGGCCCGATGCGGCAGAATGCCCTGATCGACTGGACGCTGATCGCGCCCGGGCCCACCGAGGGCTTTGACGCCGCCTATCTGTTCACCACGCTCGTCCGGGCCGAAAGCATCGACGGCGAAACGCCCGTCTTCTCGTTCCTCGACCTGGCGACCGGCAAGCTCACCTCCATCTATCCGGGCAGCAAGGTTCGGGTCAAGGAAAGCAAGCCCGCCCTGGACTTGGATGCCATGACGCGCAAGACCGATGCGACGATGGAACTGGAAGCCCCGGCGGCCGAAATGGTGTCCTCCTGGGTCTGGGCCCGCGCGATCAGCGGAGCCCGGGCATCCGCCAGCACCGTCTACTTCGGCACCGACGCCAGCGAGACGGCCAAGCCGATGCTGCTGCGCTATTCCCCGCGGGAAAACCTGTTCGAGGAACTGGCCACGCTCCCGTCGCCCGCGGTCGGGATGACCGTGATCGACGGCCTTCTCTGGTACCTCACGCGGGACGGCCGGCTGTTCACCCACGACGACATCAGCGGCTCGGAGGAGCGCGCCAAGCTGCCCGCCGGCACGGGTTCGCTCAACGGCCTGTTCCCGGACGACGGCGGATTCCTCTACACGCGCTCCGAGCAGTTCCCCTACAAGGTCCTCGCGCTGGAGCGGGCGGGCCGGGGCGTCAAGGTCAAGCCCCTGCTGGCGGACAAGCAGCTCGACTCCGTGGTGTTCCACGACAGCCTGCCCGGGCCGTGGTGCGAAATGGTCGTGAAGGAGGGTTCCCATTTCAAGGTTGAATACGCCCGGTTCAAGGGCGGGCAGGCGGAGGTTGTCGCGGTCAGGCCGGACGACGCCGCCCTGGCCGCCAAGCGGGGCTACGAGCTTGAGATGAAGTTCAACGAGGAGCCGCTCCAGCTGGGCTTCCGCAAAGGCGGCGGCGAGTGGAAGCGGTATCCCATCGCGTTCGACAGGACAGGCCGCGACAAGATCAAGGAGCTGTGCCCGAGCCCGGACGGCAAGTACATGTACGGGGCGGGCTGGCCGGTCGCCTGGATCTGGCGCTTCGACCCGGCGACGGGCCGCTACACCATCCTGGGCCGGCACTACGTCTTCTACGAGATGCTGCCGTGGAAGGACGAGCTGTGGGTGTGCGGCTACTGGGGCATCAAGCTGCTGCGCTGGCGGACGGAGGAGCCGTTCACCTTCGACTACCCCCGGCACTACGAGCACAAGACCTATCCCGGGAACACCTCGCCGTGGGGCGACAAGGACGTCAGCAACCCGCGTCTGGTCTGCAAGTTCCGCTACCTGAAGAAGCTGAACGTCCGCCGCCCGGGCGGGATGGCCATCGGCCCCGACGGCTTCGCCTACGTGGGCGGCCGGACGCCGGCCGTGGAGTACTTCGAGTCGCGCTACGGCGGCGCGGTCAGCTGGTACGATCCGGAAACGGAAACGATCGGGCAGATCCGCGAGCCGTTCCTGCACCATTCCGTCCGGGACGTGTGCCGCGCGGGCGACCGTTTCATCGCGGCCGTCGCGAGCCAGTACATCTGCATGTTCGAGCCGCTGCCCCCCGATTTCACGCCCGGCAAGTTCGTCCTGTACGATACGGTTGCGAAGAAGGTGGCGCTGGATATCTCGCCGCTCGGCGCCGCGCTTTCCTACGCCGAGGAGGGGGAGCCGGGCCGCATCGTGGTAGCCGGGGCGAACCCCGGCAAGTACGCGGGCGAGGGGGTCAAGACGGCGTTCTTCATCTTCGACGTCAAGGAGATGCGTGTCACGCATGTCATCCGCGTGCCGGTCAAGACGGGCTGGGCGGAGTATAACGTGCTGCCGTTCCAGAAGGGGCCCGACAACAAGATCTATTTTTACGGGTCGGACGAGAACGGGGTGGCGCTGTGCCGGATCGACAGCGTGACGGGGAAGGTTGAGCCGGTGATGCGGGCCAAGGGCATGACGGACGTGGCCACCTACAACGTCACCGGCGCGCCGTTCGCGTTTTTGAATGATCGTCTCTACTTCGGCGTGCACAACCTGATGAGCGTGCCGCTGTCAACCGTGACGGGTGCGAAATGAAAAGAGCCATTCACCTGATAGGCGCGGGAGTCCTGGTCCTGGCGGGCGTAAGCGCGGGCCTGGGCCAGGCCGCGAAGACGCCGCCCCCCGTGTGCCCCCCGATCGAGCGCCTGGTCTGGAAGGCGCCGCAGCGCATCACCTGGCAGATGGCGGAGACGCCGCTCTGGTTTTCGCTGGGTCATCCGGCCCGGGTCATGTGCTGGATCCCCCTGGCGGTCGAGGAGCGGAGCGGCAAGGCGGCGCAGACGCACAGCGTCAGCGGCCGGGTCTATGCCGTGCGGATCGAACTGCACGACGTGCTGGCGTTCGGTCCCAACGGGGCCCCGCTTGAGACGCGTCTGATGACGAACGTGACGATCCGGGCTGACGATACCAATGCCCTGGTTCGCAAGTCGGGCTGGGGATTCCCCACGGAGCAGGGGAAGGATTTCGAGTTCTCCCTGATCCCGGCGCTGGAGCACCAGTCGCTGTTTCGCCTTTACCGGCACGACAATTCCACGCTCTGGCAGACGCTGATGATCCACACGGAGGCCAAAACGGAAGCGATGCCGCCCGCGCTGGTCGAGGCGTCCGGCAGCGCCCGGCACTTCAAGACGTTCATGACCCATACGATCGTCTGCGAACTGCTTCACGAGCCGGATCTCAGGATGACGTCCACGTATATCGAGCCGGACGATCCTCCCTCGGACACCTGGCTGGAGAAGGAATCGGTCAAGCCTCCCTGGTCGGCAGGCAAGGCCGCCCTTGAGCCGGCCCGGGGCAGCCTTGAGTTTGAAGGCGGCGCGATGCGCTTTGCCCCCTTCAACGTGGAGGCCCAGCTGGCGGCGAAGGAAATCGCCCGCATCCTGCGCGAGCAGGGCGTTCCCAGCATGTCGATCCAGTGGGGGAAGGACGCCGGCGTTGAGGAGCTCGGCTTTGAAGGCGGCGCCGAAACGGAAGGGCATTGACGGGCCTGCCAAAAAAGGCACCTGATCTGGAACTCAGGAAATCAGGAAAAGAGACATTCCTGATTTCCTGAGTTCCAGATTAACCATCCCGGCTGCACTTTTTCAGACACCTTTAGGATTGACCTGCGCCCCCTATTTCGTATTGTTTATTCTGTTATTGCACAATAAACAACTGGCGAGGCGTCCATGGAAACCCGGGACCTGCTGGAGGCGATTGTCATCGACCGATCCCATTCGGTGCCGTTGCATCACCAGCTTTTCCTCGAAATGCGACGGCTGATCCTCCAGGAGAAACTTAAGCCGGGCACGGGCTTGCCGCAGGTCGGTGAGATCTGCCGGTCACTGGGCTTCAGCACCATCACGGCCACCCGCGCCATCGCCGAACTCAAGCGCGAGGGACTGGTGGTCACCCGCCGAGGAGTCGGGATTTTCGTGGCCGAACAGCCCGCGCCGGTGACCGAGGTGGTGGTTGGTTTTGCCGGCGCTTCGGCCGCGACGCCAGGCGATTTCCTGTTTCCGCTGGTCGAGGGCATCAAGAGTGAATTTGCCGACTCCCGCCGCCGGTGTGTGCTGACCTATTTCGACGAGCAAGCCCCCAGCGTCGACGAGATCCGCGATCTGATGCGCAGCCGCCGCGCCGACAGCCTGATCGCCTTTCGCCCCAAGCCCACCGTGATCCAGGCCGCGCGCCTGCTGTCGCACGATTTTCCGGCCGTGATCGTCTTCGGCCGCCCCCCGGGCTGGCCAGGGGACAGCGTGCTGGCGATGCCCGAGAAGGCCCTGCGCCGCCTGCTTGAAGCGCGGCTCAAGGCCGGTCGCCGCCGGTTTGTCTACCTCGGCAAAACGGAATTGCGCGAACGACAGGACGACCAGTCCCCTTACCAGCGGCTTGAGGCAGTCTTCAGGGAGGTCATGGGCGAGGCGGGCATACTGCCGGAAACCCAAGTGCTCAAGGGGTTGCAGGGCAGTAAAGCCGAAGTCGCGGCCGCCGCGGAGGCCGCCCGCTTCCTGGCCGGCTGGGTCGGAGGACTGCCCCCCGGAACCGTCCTGGTTGCCGACACGCCGCACGTGGCCGCCCAGGCGCTGGCGCTGAATCCGGGACTTGATCCGGTCGCCTACACCGAGGTCATGCTCTCGGTCGAGCAGTTCAAGGACCGGATCACGCTGCTGTATTGCGAGCTGGACAAGGCGGGCGCGCTTGCGGTCCGGTTGCTGCGGGAGCGGCTTGCCAATCCGCAACTGCCGCCCCGGACCGAGGAGATGGACGCGCAAATTGTCCAGCGTTCTTCATGAACGGCGTCTTCTGCAACATCGACTGCGATTGTTTCTTCACCACGCCTCTCGACGGGCGGCCGGGCGACAGCGGCGAGGCGGTCGACCGCTACGTGGACCGGCTTGCGGACGCCGGGGTCGGGACGCTGCTGGTGAACACCAACGCGCGCCGCACGAATTACCGCAGCGCGGTGTGGGATGCTTTCTGGGACGGCTACGAACCGGCCGGTGCCGACACGCAGCCCTTCCTGGCGGCCGTGCCGGACGAGCAGGCCGCGCGCTATCGGCGCACCATCGGCAACATGTGGACGCTGCACCAGGCGGGCGTGGATTATCCGGGCCGCATGCTGGCGGCCGCCCGGAGGCGCGGCCTTCAGGCCTGGATCAGCCTGCGCATGAACGACGTCCACTACGGCAACGCGCCGGAGCATCCGTTCCACGGCCGGTTTTGGCGCGAGCATCCGGGCCTCTTCCTGGGGAAGGGCCGGGGCTACTTCGCCACGGCGCTCGACTACGCCCATTCCGAGGTTCGCGCCTTTTATCTTTCCCTTGTCGCCGAATCGCTGGACCGGTATGACCTCGACGGCCTGGAGCTGGATTTCATGCGGGAGCCCTTCCTGTTCGCCAGGGGCTCCGAGGTGGAGGGCGGCCGGCTCCTGACCGACTGGCTGTGCGAGGTCCGGCGCCTGGTGCGGTCGGCGGCGGCCCGCCTGGGGCATGCGGTGCGGCTGGGCGTTCGCGTGCCGTCCAATCCCGATACGGCGGCCAGACTCGGGCTCGACGCGGGCGCCTGGGCCCGGGCCGGCCTGGTGGACCTGGTCGTGCCGGCCCCGCGCTGGGCGACGCTGGAGTTCGACATGCCCCTGCCGCTGTGGCGGGAACGGCTGGCCGGAACCGGCGCGGCGCTGGCGGGCGGGCTGGAGATCCGGCTGCAGCCCATCCCCGACGGCCCCGCGTCCCTGGTCACGCCCGCTCAGGCCTCGGGGGCCGCGACGGCGGTCCTGGCCGGCGGGGCCGACGCGGTCTACCTGTTCAACTTCTTCCCGTCCCAGCATCCCGGCTGGCCCGCGGCTGAGTACGCGCGCACCCTGCGCGCGATGGCGTCGCTTTCCGCCTTGAGCCGGCTTCCCCGGCGGCATGCGATCACCTACCGCGACATCGTCGCGCCTGGCGAAGCCTATTGCCCCCCGCTGCCGGCCGCCGGCGCGAGCCTCCGCTTCCGCCTGCCGACCGGCCCCCGACCGCCCGCGGACTGGCGCGCGACCTTGGAGATTGGGCTTGATCCCGTGCCTGGGCAGGGGCGCCCGGCCGTGACGGTGAACGGGGTCGCTTGCCCGCCTTCGCCGGAGGAGGCCGCCGCACCCGGCGGCGCGCCGGGACCGCTCCGCCATGTTGTCCCTGTTTCAGCGCTTTCAAACGACGGACTCCAGCAGATTGCCCTCGAGGCGGTCGGCGGCGCGCCGGTCCGCGTCGTGAGCGTGGAACTGAGCCTGGCGCCGGAGGCAATATGAGCGACAAACGCTACACTCTCGCATTCGGCGAGAAGCAGTTTCCCCGGTCGCCCCGCGGGCCGGTTTCCGCCGGCTGGTGCTCGGGCGGGTGCGCCTTCAGGCCGGCGGACGGCGACCCCGACGCGATCGTCTTCACCCGCATCTGGGACGAGGCCTACCTGTACCCCGCGGGCGACGTGCGGGCGAATCCGCTCAAGCTGACCGAGGGGCTGGGCGACTGCCGCGCCATCACGGCGGCGGACTGGAACCACGACGGGGTGGAGGATTTTGTCCTCTCCAGCCGCAACGGATTCCTGTTCCTTTTCGAACAGGTGCTGACGCCCGACGGGATCAGGCTGGTCCAGCGGGAGATCCTCCGTGATTGCCGGACCGGCCACGTGTTCAATATCGAGTTCCTGCATCCCGTGCTGGGCCGGCTCGATTCCCTGGGCGGCTACGTCAGCCTGGCCTTCCACAACTATCTCTACCCGGCCCATTACCCGGGGGCGGGCGGCGCCGTGAACCTCGTCGTCGGCGACTCGGCGGGCCGCCTGTGGTGGCTGCCCGACGAGTCGGGCGGCCGGGGCGCCCCGCGCTATTCCGGGCGTACCTACCGGAAGGACGACGCGCTTGTCATCACCCAGGCCGGCCGCGCGCTGATCAAGACGTACGGCGACCACTATGCCACCCCCGCCGACAGCCTCGCCGACGAGGCCGGCGCGCCCTTCGTCCTCGGCGACTTTTTCCAAAATGGGATCACTTACCCCGGCGGCAACGTCAAGCCGATCGTCATCCGGAATCCGCGCAGCGGTCTGCTCGATCTCCTGGTGGCGGCCGGCGTGAGGTCCTACAGCCTGCACTACCTGCAGTGCGTGGCGGCGGATCCCGGCGGCAAGCCCGTCTTCCGCTACGGGGGAGCCGTGACGCCGGTCGGCCTGCCGGAGCAGGTCTTCTGCTACCACATCGCCCATGCCCTGTGCGAGAAAACAGGAACACTCGCCATTTCGGTCGATTCGCATCGGGTGTTCCGTTGCGACCTGGCGTGGAAGGACGGGCGCCCCGTGTTCGGGCGCGCGGAGGCGGTCGAGGGCGACAACGTCCAGGCGACGGGGTACCAGGCGGACTTCGTGGTGACCGATCCCGCCACAGGCGGGCGGTATGTCAGCGACTTCCCGAACAAACTGAGATTCAGGCGGCTCTCCGGGACGGGGCCCGTGTTCATTGATCATCCGGGGATCGAGTTGACGTCGGGCGGCGCGCCCGTGCGGCCGCTCGGGGAAACCGACCCCCAGATGCTCGAAACGTGGGGATTTCACCGCAGCGCCCTCTGGCGTTTCGACGGGAGCCTGCGGAATCACGTCATCCTCGGGACAGACACGGGAAATCTGCGGCTGGTCATCGACGAGGGGAACTGTTTCACCACGGGCGAGTGTCGGCTGACCGGGTATCTTCGCGACCGTGACGGCGAGGAGATCAAGCTCCACAACCGCGCCGCCGTGGCGGCCTTCGATCTGGACGGGGACGGGCGCGAGGACCTGATCGTGGGCGGGCAGACCTACCAGCGGGGAATCGGCACGGATCCCGCGCCCGGCTCGGGGTTCCGGGTCTACCTGAATCGCGGCGTGGACGCGGCGGGACTGCCGGTCCTGGAGAAGGCCGAGCTGGTGATCGAGGGGTATGCCTTCCCCTCCGGCATCAACGCCCACATGCACCTGGCCGCCGCCGACATCGACGGCGACGGCGAGCCTGAAGTGATCATCAGCGTCCAGCAGGACGGGCCCCGGGGGCGGATCATGAAAAAGGTTCCGGGCAAGTGCGCGCTGTATTACACCGGGAATGACATTCCCCGGTTCTCCATCCACGACGGGCTGATGGACATCGATGGAGACGGCGAATTGGAGATCGTTTTCGGCGGTGGGGAAACCGGTTTCATCACCTACCGCAAGCTGGTCAGGGTGAACAAGGACTAAAGGGGGACGCAATGGCAATCGGCAAGAAGGCGGCGGGAAAGACGGGTTCGAACAGGCGCGGCAAACCCATCCGCGTGGGCGTGATCGGGGTGGGGCGGGGCGCGGGCTTCGCCGCGGGCGCGACGGATCTGGTGGGAATGAAACTGGTGGCGTTGTGCGACACGTGGGAGGAGAAGCTTGTCGCGACGGGCAAGAAGTTCGGCGTGGCCACCTACACCGACTATGACAAGTTCCTCGAGCACGACATGGATGCCGTGGTGCTGGCCAACTACTTCCATGAGCATGCGCCCTTCGCCATCAAGGCGCTGGCGGCCGGCAAGCACGTGATGAGCGAAACCTCGTCCTGCAAGACCCTGGGTGAGGCCGTGGCGCTCTGCCGGGCCGTCGAGAAGAGTGGCAAGACCTACATGCTGGCGGAGAACTATCCCTACACCTGCTTCCACATGGAGATGAGGCGGCTCTATCGCACGGGCGAGATCGGGCGGGTCACCTACGCCGAGGGCGAGTACAATCATCCGATCGATCCGGACGGCATCAATTCCTTGTCGCCGGGCGTGAAGCACTGGCGCAACTGGCTTCCGTCCACCTACTATTGCACACACGCTCTGGCCCCGCTCATGTATATCACCGACACGATGCCGCTGGCGGTCAACGGGCTGTCGATCGCGGTTCCCGAGATCACGGAATCGTTGCCCCGGCACAACGATCCGGGCTCGGTGATCCTCTGCCGGATGGACAACGGGGCCGTCTTCCGCCTGTTCGGCCTGTGGCTTCCGGGGCACAGCAACTGGACGCGGGTGCACGGCGTCAAGGGCGCCATGGAGACGACGCGCGGGCCGGGCTATTTCGGGCCCGGCCAGATCCGCGTCTGGCACGATCACTGGTCCCGGGAGGCGGGTCAGTCGGCCGAGCGCTCCTATGTGCCGGATTGGCCGGAGAAGGGGGAGCTGGCCAACCGGGCGGGCCACGGAGGCGGGGATTTCTGGACCAACTACGAGTTTGCCAACGCCATCCGGCTCGGGCGGCAGCCGTATCTGGACGTGTATCGCGGCGCGGCCATGAGCTGCGTCGGCATCCTCGCCTGGAAAAGCGCGCTCCAGGGCGGGGCTCCCTTCGCGGTGCCGGATTTCCGCAAGGAATCCGCCCGCAAGGCGTTCGAAAATGACAACTGGTCGCCCTTTCCGGGCGATGCCGCGCCCGGCCAGCCGCCGGCCAGCATCCTGGGTCATCTAACGCCCACCCGCAAGGCGGTGGCGGAGGCTAGGAAGATATGGGTGAAAAACGGGTATGTGGGGGAGTAGCGATGAGGGGGAGCGGTGAGGGGGAGCGGTGAGGACGATGAGGGGGAGCGATGAGAGGGAGAGATGAGAGGGTATTGCGATAGGTCCACTCATCCATTTCACTCATCCATCCCACTCATCCCTCCCACTCATCTGGCAGGCGGGCGCGAGCGATGAGGGGGAACGATGAGGGGGAGCGATGAGGGGGTCAGGCGATAGGTCCGCTCATCCTTTCCACTCATCCATCCCGCTCATCCATCCCGCTCATCGGCAGGCGGGCGCGAGCGATGAGGGGGAGCGATGAGGGGGAGCGATGAGGGGGTCAGCCGAAAGGGCAACTCCTAACTGC
>JBIIYJ010000529.1:0-2652 GCA_044346855.1 Kiritimatiellia bacterium | reverse complement strand
TCCGCGCCGGATCAGGTTCAATTCGTCGCCGCCGCGCGGCCCGTGCTCGGTGGCCCAGACGCGGCCCTCGCTGTCGCGCGTCAACCCCTGGATATTCCGGTGGCCGTAGGACCAGATCTCAGGCCGGGCGCCCGCCTGCCCGATGAAAGGATTGCCGGGCGCAGGGTCGCCGTTTTCGGTGAGCCTCAGGATTTTGCCGAGATGCACCCCCAGGTTCTGGGCCTGCTCCCGGGCCAGGCGGTCGCCGATCACCAGCGGCGGATTACCGCCGTCCCCCACGCTCATCAGAAGCGTATTGTCGGGCAAAAACAGGATGCGGGACCCGAAATGCTGGCTCCCGCTCTTGTTGGGCTTCGCCTTGAACAGCGTCACCAGGTTGTCCACCCGGGAGCCGTCGAAAACGCCCCGCACCAGCGTGGTGCGATTGCGCGACTCCGTTCCGGTGCTCATGGTCATGTAAACCCGGATGGGCGGCGCCTGGTCCGCGGGATGGAGGGCGATGTCCAGCAACCCGCCCTGCCCGCTGACCAGCGGGGCGGGCATTCCGTCAAGCGGAACCGGGTCGAAGCGGTTTCCAGTCAGCACGTGGAGCGTGCCTTCGCGGCTCGTGACCAGGAGCCGGCCGTCCGGCAGCCAGGCCATTCCCCAGGGATGGGAAATACCCTGGGCCACCAGCGTCGCCCGCCACTGGTAAGCCTTCTCTTCGCCGGTCTGGGCAAAGGCAGGCGGGAGCAGGGCCAGTTGGATCAGCAGAAGAAGATAGGAGGCTAAGGTTGTTTTCATATCGATATTTTACACCAACTCCCGCGCAACTTCCATCCGAACTGGCCTGATAAGGCGGGTCCATTAACCCCGTTAGGCCGTCCGCCCGAACCCGTGCTTCGCGGTCAGCTCCCGCAGGGCCGCACTGCCGGCAAGCCGCCCCTCGTGCCAGCGCAGGAAGGCGGCGGATTCGTAAAGCTGGTAGGCCGCCACGTCAGGATGGGCCAGGACCCACGCCATCTCGTCGTCATGATACGGGAACGGCCCCTCGAATTTGAAATACCGCCGGTTGCTCTGGTAGACCAGGGGAACGCCCGCCTCCCGGCAGGCCAGGCCGTAGCGGTCGATCATGGCCTGCACCCGCTCCTTCTGGTTGCCCATCGCGCCGCGGAACTCGACGAAATCCGCCAGCTCGCGGATCCAGGTTTCCCAGTCGAAATCGAAATTCTCGACCGTGATCCCGTACTTGCCCTCGTCGGAGCGGCGAAGGAAGTCGGACGCCACATGCACGCCAAACCGCTTCCCGCGCGCGCGGGTGAGCGCCGAGGCCTCCCGCAGCAGCCGCGTGTAGGCCGCCCCGTTGACCCGCGCCACCTCGGCCCGGTTCAAGCTGCCGCCCGTGGCCTCGAGCACCGGCGCGTTGAATCCGTAATCGTGGATGTAAGCGTCGCTGAAATGGGAACCGTGCCGGAAGTTGACGGCGTCCGCCCCGCGGTCCAGGAAAAAGCGGACCCGGTCCAGCCAGAAGGCGCGCACCTCGGGATAGATCGGATGCAGGATGTTCAGGTGCTCGTCCCGCCCCCGCGCCACGGCCACGTGCCCGGTCTTGTCGAACACATACGGAACCCGCGGAGAACCCTTGCGCGCGAAAAAGCGCATCTCGCCGGCCGCCCTTTTCGCGTTCTCCGCATCCGCCATGAACCGCTCCACCTCGGGCTGGCCGCCGTACAGGCTGACTTTGCGCAGGACGGGGTGCGCCAGCCACTCGGCTGCGCGCGGGCTGTAGGACGGATACGCCGGGGTCGTGATCGGCAGCGGCTTGCCTCCCGTGCCAGCCAGCTCAACGATGGCGGTGACGTCATTCGCGAAATCGCCTTCCGGATCAGGCCGCGCGCACCGGACCTCCACGTAGCGGAACCGGTCCGGAATGGCCAGGCCCTCCAGCGTCAGGACTCGGCAGTGTTTCGGCGCCGGGTACAGGTTGCGCCACTCGACCGACTCCTTCAGCCGGAACGGCTCGCCCCATTCAGCCCACTCCCCGTTCCGTTCGCCAACCCACACGGAAAGGTCTGCCGCCGTGAGGCCGGTGGGGCGGTCGCTGTCGTTCACCAGCCGGAGGGCCGTGACCGGGCCGGGGGGGTTCCAGTCGCCCGGCCGGATGCGCAGCCCCAGGTCGGGGCGCCGGAACGCCAGCTCGTTGGCGAAAACGAAGCGGCCGCGGATCGAATCCAGGTACACGGGGGCCGCCGGCGCGGGGAATGTGTGGGGGACCAGGTCCTCCGTCATCTCGAACGGCTTGATGACGGCGGAGACCGTCAGGCCATGGCGGTGCGCGGCCTTCGCGTAGGCTTCGAACAGATCGAAGCCGCCGGGGTAGCGGTCGTAGAATCCGACGAAGCTTTCGTCCACCCACTCCGCGTGCACGGCGCCCAGCGAGGCGATGTAGGCCGCCAGCTTGTCGATCTGCGCCTCGTCGGGAAAGCCGCCGTTGTAGACAACCTCGTCAAAAAAATCCGTCGCCACATGCAGTTGCTTTTTCATTAATATCTACCGCCCCGGTCTCATCTGCGACGGGGCCTTGGGCAGCCGCTGGACGCGGGGGAGGGCGATCTTGTATCGCATGGCCAGCAGGCGGAGGAGGAGGGTGACGGCGATGCACGAGAAAAGCTG
>JBIIYJ010000028.1:0-28973 GCA_044346855.1 Kiritimatiellia bacterium | reverse complement strand
CCAGTGCGGCAGGCGCTCCCGGAAAATGTTCAGGGTCTGTGAGTCGTCCGCCATTGCGTGTTCCTTCCCGTTTCCAATTCCCCATACTGACGCCATTCCGGTTCCGGATCAAGCGGCATCGGCGCGGGTCCCGGGGGCGCATTGCAGTTTAGTCGGGATTAGGCCAGTCTGGTGCGAAGCCGATTTGGAGTGCGGCGGCTTGACGCCGCTTTGGCTGGCACCGACTGGACGCGACATCAACGGCTGGGCGCCGCGTCAAGCCGACACGCTCGGGCAGGCCTATCGAAGCGCGCAGGGCAGCCACATCGCAGAAAGCGGCGTCAAGCCGCCGCACTCCAAATTGAAGATCTGTCGATCCCGACGAAACTGCAATGCGCCCCATGCTTTCCTACTATGTACGATTTGCCATTGACAAAACCGGACAAAAAGTATATAGGTTGTTTATAGGCTGGAGGAGCGTGTGGATGTATTGGACCTAAAACGGCCTGGCAAGCGGCAATCGGTGAAAGACACCCTGGTCCGCTGGATTCAGGAACAGGGGCTGAAACCCGGGGACCGGATCCAGAGCCAGAACGAGCTGGCCCGCCATTTCGGCGTGACGGCCGTCACCGTCTGCAAGGCGCTCACCGAACTGGCACGCGAGGGGGTGCTGCACCGCATCGACGGAAAAGGCACCTTTGTGGGGCCCGAGCCCCGCGCCATCGCCCTGAAAACCGCGTGCCTGGTGCTGCCCGGCCGCGACTTGGACCAGCCCGAGGCCAACCCCGACTACTGGCCTCACGTGCGGCAGCTCCTGCTCGCCTTTCACGATGCCCTCACCGCTCCCTGGCGCTTTACCACCCTGGCCGTGCCGCCCGGAACTCGCCCGGAGGACGTGGCGCCCGAACTGGCGCTCGACGATGCCGTCTTCTTTCATTATTCGAAGGAGCCCTACAATCTGCTCCACTACCTCGTCCACAACCGGGTTGTTCCCGTTATCGCCTTTGGCATGCCCCGGCCGGATCTGCCCTGCCTGACCCTCGACCACGGCGTCGTGGAAGGGGTGCGCCGGTCGGTCGCCTACCTCGCCGGCCTCGGTTACCGCCGGATTGCCTACGTCGGAAGCCATGAGGACTGGGGCCGCTTCTGGTTCGACGGCTATCGCAAGGGCCTGGCGGACGCCGGCCTCCCCGAAGACCCCGCCTGCGTGGTGGCGCTCGGCCAGCAAACGCAGGCCTCGGGCGCGCAGGCCGCTACCGAACTGCTCCGGCGCGGGCTGCCCTGCGATGTGATCATGGCCGACTCCGACATGCGCGCGCTCGGCCTCATCGAGCAGCTGCGGCTGGACGGCGTGCGCGTGCCGCAGGATGTCGGTGTGATGGGGTATGACGGCCTGGAGAACGTCACCCGCCAGCCCCCGTACCTGGCTAGCTTCCGCAAGCCCATGGAGCAGATGATCCGGGCGGGCATCGCCGTGGTGGAGGGGCTTGAGGACCGCGCCACGCCGGAACTGCACGAGACCTTTCTTGGCCAACTGGTTCCGGGGCGGACGGTGCGGGGGGATGGCAGTAATCAGTAATCGGTGATCAGTGATCAGTAATCAGTGATCAGTGATCGGTCATCAGTTAGCGGAGGGAATGATATGAAAATGACGCGGTGGAATATGTTGGGCATGTCGATCGTGATAGGCCTGGCTTCCCTGGCACAGGCCGACACGTATGTCTGGACGCAAACGAATCGGGGCGTGTTTGCCTGGAGCGATTCCGCCAACTGGTTGAACAGCACGCCGCCGCCGTTTGGCGGATCGTCAAACGCCACGATCCAGTTCTTCACCAACGCGACGCCCTTCGGCGTCGGCTTCTTCCAGGTGGCCGACAACGACCTGGGGGAATTCACGCTGAATGCCTTTACGCTCAACAGCCGCAACAACAGCGCGACCAATATCTTGACCGGCGGGGCTTTTAGATTTGTCGCCGATGGGGCCGCCATGCCCCGGATCACGATCGACGCCAATGGCATGAATACCCGGCCGATCACAATCTCGAACAACTTCGTGCTGACCGGTTCACCGCTCACCTTTTATTTTCCCCAGAGCCAGAATTCGGCGCTCACCTATTTTCGGGGGGACAGCAGCGGAACGGGCAATGTGGTTCAGGCCACGGGCGGCTTGTATTCCTATTTTGGGGGCGTGAAGACGTTCACCGGCGATCTCGTGGTCTCGAATAAGCTGTTGTATATTGAAGGTACGAACGCCTTCACCGGCAACCTGGTGGTCAAGAACGGCGCCAACGCCTACCTGCGGGGGCCGAACGATGCCAACGATTTCAACGGCGTGGCGATCGTCGAGCCGGGCGGTGCGCTGCAGGTCTGGCCCGGTACCCAGATTGGCGTCTGGAACAACAACGTCACGAATAACGGATCCCTGTCCTATTATTACAGCGGAGCGAGCGGCGTCTGCTCATTCAACGGCGTGATCTACGGCAGCGGCACGAACTCCATGGCCCCGGCAGCGGGCGGCACGCTGTACCTGACCAATTCGCTCAATCCATTTACCGGCAAGACCGACGTCCAGTCGCAGATACTGGTGATCAACACCATCGGCAACATCAACGGAGGCCCGACCTCCATCGGCAACCCCGATTCGACGGCCAACGGCACGATCAACCTGGGGTTGTCGACCGGGATCGGCACGCTCAAGTATATCGGCGCCGCCGGCTCGAGCGACCGGAGGTTCAACCTGTCCGGGACGACCGGCGGCGGCGTGATCGACGCCTCCGGCTCGGGCCCGCTGGCGCTCTCCGGCGACATCACCGCCACGGGGGCCGGCTCCAAGACGCTGACCCTGCAGGGCGCCAACGCCGAGTCCAACACCCTGTCGGGCGTGATCCAGAACAACAGCGCCGCCAACAAGACAGGGGTGATCAAGCTGGGAACCGGGATGTGGGTGCTGCGGGGAACCAACACCTATTCCGGGGCCACGACCGTCAGCGACGGGATCCTGGTTCTGCTTGGCGACCAGTCGTCCGCCACCGGCAACACAGTTGTGTCCGGCGGCATCCTTCGGATTAACAGCGCCGCCGACCTCGGGCCGGGCAACCTGTCGATGAACGGCGGCATCCTGGAATCGGCCGGCAACGTGGCTCTCCCGGGCGGGGTGGCGTCCGGCCAGATGCAGATCCCGGGCGGCGTTTCCGGGTTCAGCGCCCGCGGCGGCGACATCGAGGTCGCCTTCGGAACTCTCGGATCGCCCGACACGCTGGCCTGGGGAACGGCGCCGTTTATCCCCTCCACCTTCATCCTGAACGGCGTCACGGCTGACGGAAAACTGGTTTTCAGGAGCCCAATCAACCTCAACAGCACCGCCGGCGCCAAGACTAACACGCTGCAGGTCAGTGCGGCTTCCGCCGAGCTGGTGGGCGGCCTGACCCAATCCGGCGCCGGCAGCACGATCCTTAACAAAACCGGGAACGGGCTCCTGGTGTTGCCCACCAACAGCACGACGGCGGCGTCCCTGTCCGTCGCCGGCGGCGGCCTGCGGATCTCCTCTTCGAACAGCCTTCCCGGCGGCCTGCTGACCCTTTCCTCCGGCACGCTGCTGGACTGCCGCAACGACGTCGGCACCCTGTACCTGGGGACAGCCGGCCCGCACCCTGTCGCGTTTACGGGGACAGGAACCTACACCGTCAACGTCGACCGGGCGGTCGGCGGCAGCGGGGTGAACCAGGTTCACGCGCTGGGCGACCTGGGCACGATCCCGGGCGGCAACATCCTGGCCGTCACGGGCGCCAATGGTTACGGGCTGCGCCTGGGTAGCGTGACGTTTTCATCCATCGCCTCGGCGGCCTCGGCGGGCTCGATCCTGAACCAAGCGCCCGGCCAATTGACCGTCACGGGCGGCGTCACGACCGCGCAGAGCAGCAACCATGGATGGCTCACCCTCGGGGGAAGCGGCGACATGGAAATCCAAGGTTCGATATTGGGAGCTATGGGCGCGCCCACGACCGGTCTGACCAAGAACGATTCTGGCCTGGTCATCCTCAGCGGCAGCAACCGGTTTGGGGCGGCCGGCAACGCCATCACGGTCAATGGCGGCACGCTGCGCGTTAATCACCCCTCTGGCCTTCCGAGCTTCAGCGGCGTCGTATCGAACGCCCTTCGGGTGACCGGCGGCACGCTGGACATCAACGGCTACAGCTACACGGTCAGCGGCGTCTCGTTCGGGTCGGCGGGCACGGCTTCCGGGGCGACGGGCACGTTGGCAAGCGGGGCTGGCACGGTGACGCTCATCGGGAACATCAGCTTCACCAACAACGCGGCGGGCGACAGCAGTTCGCTGATCAGCGGCAACCTGTCACTGAACAATGCCGCGCGCACGTTCACGGTCCACGATGCGCCGGCCGTGCCGTACGACATGACCGTCAGCGCCAACATGGGCGGCGGCGGGGCGGGCGGCGCGCTCACCAAGGCGGGCCTCGGCACGCTGCGGCTCTCCGGCTCCAATTCCTTCACCGGCGCCACGCTGATCAACGCCGGCACGCTGGCCCTCGATTACACCGACAACACCAACAACAAGATCGCGCCTGGAGTGGCTCTGACGATTGGCTTGCAGGGTTTTCCCGCGTCGCTGCAGATCCTGGGGACGCCGCCCGGGGCTCTCTCCATCAATGGCCTGACGATCAGCGGCAATTCCAACAGCCTCGTGCTGGCGGCCCCCACGGTCCTGAACGCGGGGATCATCAACCGGTCGCTGGGGGCGGATCCGCTGGCGATCACGGTCTCCGGCGGCGGAACCCTCGCGACCACGGCCGGCGGCACGCCGGGCGGCATTCTGACCAATTACGGGGGAATCGTGATCGGCACCTACAACGGGATCGACGACTGGGCCGCGCTCGACGCGGACGGCGTCACCATCACCGGCCTGTCGGCCGTCGGCGGCTACACCGCGATGGGGGCCTATGTCGCCGGACGCAACGCCGACATCACGGGCGACGTCACGCCCACCGCCAACGCCACCTTCAACAGCCTCCGCTTCAACACGGCCGCAGCCTGCACGCTGTCGCTCTCGGGAGTCAACACCATCCCGACAGGCGGCATTCTAGTGACGCCCGCCGTCGGATCCAACCGGACCATCATCACCGGGGGATCCCTGCGGCCCAACAGCAACACCGGCGGCCGGGAGTTCGCGATCCTGCAGAACAATCCCGATGGCGAGCTCCTGGTGGGAACGATCCTGACCAACAACTCGGGGAACGCCTATGTGACCAAGAGCGGGCCGGGCCGGCTGGTGATCACCGCCAACAATTCGGTGGGCGGAAGCACCTTCCTCAACGCCGGCGAGCTCCAATACGGGGACGGATCCACCACGGGAGCGCTGACGCAGTTTGGCTACCTGTATGCCCAGAACGGGACGGTCATCCGGGTGGCGGGGACCAATCTGGTCGTTTCCACCGTAACCGGGATTTTGCCGTTCGGCAACCCGGTGATCGACGTGGCCGCGGGCTGCGTGCTTGAAAACGGGACCATGAATAGCGGCGGCAATGGAAGCTGGGTCAAAACAGGACCCGGCACGCTCCGGCAGCTTAACTCCGGATTCACCGCGGGCTGGGTCAAGGAAGGTGTATTCCTCTCGGACGCCGGCGCCAACTACACCCTGAACGGCGGCGCGGTCATCGGGGCGACGAATGCGGGCGCACCACCGGCGCTTGTGAAAATCCTCGGCACGCGGGATCCCATCATCGGCAACAGCGGCGGGGTGATCAATCGAACCGGAACGCTCGATATCAACGGAAAGGTTCAGACGGTGGCAAACCTGACATTCACGGGAGGCGGAGTCGTGACCAACAGTGACAGTCCGGCCAAGCTCAGGCTGGCGAACGTCGTATACAATGCCGCGCCCGGGGTGGGCGAGACCGCCGTTGTGACGATGGACGTGGAGGGCAGTTCGTCGCGGAACGACTTCCAGGCGTTGCAGTTGACCATCAACGACGACCCCAACCTGGACAGGGAACTGGCGATCTACGGGGGCGTCAGCAATTATCCCGGAATGGGGTCGTGGGGCATGCAGAAGATGGGCAGCGGGACGCTCTATTTTGGAGGCACTAACACCTGGGGCGGGATCGCCCAGATCCTGTCGGGCATCCTGATTGCGAACAAGCCCGCCTCCCTGCCGGGCTTTGCCACCATCAATCGGTGGCCGGTCTCCGCCGGCGCCACGCTGGCGGTCTGCGCGGGCGGCCCGGACGAGTGGACGGCGGCGGACATCGACACGTTGCGCGCCGTATCGCCTTCCCATTTCGCGGCCAATAGCTGGCTGGGCATCGACACAACCGCCGGGGAGTTCACCTACGGCAGCGTGATCGGCAACGGCGCCGGCGTGCTCGGTTTTCGTAAATTAGGGACAAACCGTCTGGTTCTCGCGGCAGCCAACACGTTCACGGGCAACACCGTGGTCCACGCCGGCACGCTGGTGGCCAGCAACGCGAACGCGCTGGGAACGAGCGGGACGATCACGGTGAACAGCAATGCCACGTTCGCGGTCGGGGCGGGCATCACGTTCAGCCGGCCGGTCACGTTCAACCCGGGTTCGACGCTGGCGGGGCAGGGAACGTTCTACGCGAATGTCGCCTGGTCCTGCCCGGCCGGCTTCACCGTGGCCCCCGGCCTGCCCGCCGGCACGCTCACGGTGGACCGTTCGCTGGCCCTGGCGGCCGGCAACACGCTGCGCATCGCGTTCCAGCCGGACGGTTCGTACGGCGAGCTCGCGGTCAACGGCACGCTGGACATCAGCGAGCCCACGGCCCGGCTGGTGCTGACGGGCAAGCCGGCGCCGGGCCGGCATGTGCTGGCGGAAGGGACCGCGGTGACGGGCCAGTTCCAGGATGCGAACGTGGATCTGACCGGGTTTACGGGGGCGGCGCGGATCACCTATACGGCCACCCAGGTGGTGTTGAACGTGGATGCAACGGGAACGCTGATCTGGATTCGCTAAACGACGGGAGGGGTCCATGACAATGAAAAAAGGGACAAGACTCGGGTTGTCCGCGGCGCTGGCGGCGCTGGCGCTTGCGGGAGCCGGGCGGGCCGACTCCTATGTCTGGACGCAGACCAACCGGGGCGTTTTCAACTGGAGCGACCCGGCCAGCTGGTCAAACAACGCCGCGCCGCCAAGCGGGGGCGGGTCGAATGTGACCGTTCAGCTCTTCACCAACAAAGCCGTAACGGTGGGCTACGCCCAGACGAACATCAACGACGTGGCCGACCCGCTGACGTTGAACGCGCTCAAGGTTCGGACAACGGGCGCGAACGCCAACAATACGGTCCTGGGCGGGGCGTTGAAATTCATGGCCGACGGCGCGACCCAACCCCTCGTGACCATCGACGTGAACGGCGGGACCTTCCGCATCCGGAACGACCTCGTGCTGGGCAACGCTCCGCTCAGGTTCTCTTTCCCCCAGGGGAACAATACGGGCAACATTTACCTGGACGGCGCCATCAGCGGCACTGGAAACGTGGTCTTCGCGGACAACGGGCTTTATACCTATCTGACCGGGAACAAGACGTTTGTCGGCGATGTGGTGACGTCCAACCGGCAAGTGACTCTGGGCGGTACCAACCTGTGGACCGGCAATGTGACCGTCCGAAACGGCGCCGCGCTCTACCTGAGCGCCCTCGGCGCCAATAACAACTACAACGGTTCGACGACCATCGACCCCGGCGGCATTCTCGAGGTGAATTCGGCCAGCGGGACCTGGACCAATGACGTCGAGAATAACGGTACCTTGAGCTATTATAATGGCGGGTCGCCAATCTACACCTTTTCCAACCGGATTACGGGCAGCGGCGACGTCCGGTCGACCGGCAACGCCGCAACCCTCCTGCTGGCGGGCACGAACAATACGTACACCGGAAAAACCTCTATCCAGTATGCCCTTCAGGTCAACTCCATCGGCAATTTGGGCGAGCCTAGTTCCATCGGCGCCCCGACGACGACTGCGAACGGCACGATCAACGTCACCAGCATGGGAACCTTGAAGTACCTTGGCGCCGGGAATGCGAGCGATCGCGCCATCAACATGCTAAGTTGGTTAACCCTCGACTCGTCGGGCACCGGTCCGCTAATCATGAACGGCGCCTTGGTCATCACCAATGCGGGTAACAGGACGCTCATCCTGCAGGGGGCTTACACGAATGCCGAGAACGTCCTGGCCGGCCATGTTGTCAACACGACGCTGGCCACGGCGACCAACTACACCGCCCTCACGAAGACGGGCGACGGCACTTGGCTGCTCACCGGCAACAACACCTACACGGGCGTGACCGACATCACGGGCGGCCGGCTGCGGATCGCCAGCGCGGCCAGCCTCAGTCCCGGCAACATCTTCATCCGGGCGGACAACAGTCCGAAGGTCGGTGTGCTGGAGACCAGCTTTGATCTTATCCGGGATGGCGGGACGACCACCAACCAGATGCGGATCGACCAGGTTGCCGCCGGCAGCGCCTTCAACGGTTTCAGCGCGCGCGGCGCCCCCATCACCGTCCAGTTCGGCGTCGCCAGCCCCTCCAACCTGACATGGGGCGTGATGCCGCTGAATGTCCAGGGCAGTTTGCTGCTGAACCACCTCACGGCCGACAGCAAGCTGACGTTCCCGAATCCGATCAGCCTGGGTAATTCAGCCGCTGCCTACCGCAACATCGGGGTGTTCGCGAATGTAGCCGAAATGAGCGGCGCCCTGACGCAGGGCGCGGCCGGCGCGAACCTCAGGAAGTTTGGGGCCGGCGAACTGATCCTCTCCGCCAACAACACGCTGAGCAATCTGTTGATCAGCGCCGGCACGCTGACCCTGACCGGCACCAACACATTCCGGGATGCGACTGTCAGCGTGGGCGCGCTGAATGTGTCCGGCAGCAACGCATTCGGCAGCGTGACGGTCGGCGCCGGCACGGCCCTGACTCTTTCCGGAGTCAATGCGTTCAGCAATCTGACGAGCAGCGGCACGGTGACACTATCCGATACCAATACGTTCAACAACGCCACCGTCAACGCCGGCACGCTGACTTTAAACGGCAGCAACACCTATAACAACGTGACGTTGAACGGCGGTACATTGCAACTCGGCGGCGCCAAGGTAGCCTCGGGCACGACAACGCTCGCCGGCGGCACGCTGGTGCTGGACTATACCGTTGAGAATAACGACAAGCTCGATCCGACCAAGAGCCTCAAGCTCGGGTCCGGGGCTGTTTTGACCGACGCGCAATTTCACCCCGGAACACCGGCCCCGCTGGTGATTGTCGGGCATCCCAGCGCGCCGTTCACGCAGGTTGTCAACGGGCTGACGCTGGCCGGCCGCGAAAACCCGATCACGATGTCGGGCGTGACGGCGCTCAGCCTCGGCGCGATTACCCGAGACAGGGGCGTTGGAACGCTCGTGATTTCCAGCGTGGGATCCGGCGCCATCATGACGACCAGCGGTATGCCCGGTGTGATTCTGACCAACTCTTATGGGGTGGCCTATGCGACGGTGAACGGCGACTGGGCGGCCAAGGATCCGGGCAACGTTAACATCGTGGATGGCGCCAGCCTGGGCGGTTTTTACACCAGCGATACGTGGGCGCCGCTCAACAATACCGATATCACCACAAGCGGTTCTCCGGGCAGCGGGAAGACCACACACAGCTTGCGATTCAACACAGCCGGCGCCAATACGATCACGCTCGCCGGGGCCAATACCATCACCAGCGGCGGCATTCTGGTGACGCCGAATGTCGGGGCCAATCTTACCCGTATCACGGGCGGAACGCTTTCGCAGCCCACGGGCGGCAATAATGGCGAGATCATGGTGATCCAGAACAACACCAACGGCGATCTTCAGATCGACTCAGTGATCGCCAATACGTCGGGACGGATGAGCCTTAATAAGAACGGGCCCGGCAAGCTGATCCTGACCGCCAACAGCACCGCCACGGGCTATATTTATCTCAACGCCGGCACGGTCCAGTTTGGCGACGGGATCGTTACAGGGACGTTTCCCATGTGGGGGGCGACGGGGTCGGGCGTGTTTTCGGGGGATGGCGCGGTGATTCGCGTCATGCCCGGACTCACGGTTGCTTTTCCCATGGGACTGGCCGGGTGGAGTACCGCCACGTATACCGTGGACATGGTTTCCAATTCCTATATGTCGGTCAGCGGTCAGACCGGGGCCAACTGGATCAAGAAGGGCACGGGCACGCTTCAATTGAACGGCGCGGGGTACATGAACGGATGGGTCAAGGAAGGAACCTTCATCGTCAACGTGAGCGGCACAACCTACTCGATCAACGGCGGCGCGACGATCGGCGACACCGCGCCCGGCGCCTTGCCGGCCACCGTCTTTCTTCTGAGTGCCGTCCGGGTGGACCAGTTCGGCACCGCGACGACCTACATCAATCGCACGGGAATCCTGGATTTCAACACCAATTCGATCAATCTAGGTTCCAGTCCGACGTTTGTCGGCGGCGGCTCGGTCACCAGCACCCATGCCTCGCCGGGCACGGCCACTCTCCAGGGCAACGTCACCTACAATGCCGCCAACAGCAGCGATGCCGGGGCGACGATCGGCGTGGTCCCGCTGTCGTTGGGGGCGGCGGCCCGGACGTTCACCATCAACGATTCGGCTTATGTGGACACCGAGATGACCATCGGGTCGGATATCAGCGGCAATTGGGGGCTTACCAAGGCCGGCGCCGGCACGATGGCGTTCTCCGGCAATAACGCGTATACCGGCGTGACGACAGTCAGCGCGGGCATGCTGCTGGTCAAGAAGCCTGCTTCGTTGCCGAACTATAACGTGAACGGCAAGATCGCGGTCAGCGCCAATGCCACGCTGGCGGTCTGCGCGGGCGGCGCGGGCGAGTGGACGGCGGCGGACATCGACACGCTGCGCGCCGTTTCGCCCTCCCATTTCGCGGCCAATAGCTGGCTGGGCATCGACACGACCGCCGGGGAGTTCACCTACGGCAGCGTGATCGGCAACGGCGCCGGCGCGCTCAATTTCCGTAAATTGGGGACAAGCCGGCTGGTTCTCGCGGCAGCCAACACGTTCACGGGCAACACCGTGGTCCACGCCGGCACGCTGGTGGCCAGCAACGCGAACGCGCTGGGAACGAGCGGGACGATCACGGTGAACAGCAACTCCACGTTCGCGGTCGGGGCGGGCATCACGTTCAGCCGGCCGGTCACGTTCAATCCCGGCTCGGCGCTGGCGGGGCAGGGGACGTTCTACGCCAACGCCGCCTGGTCCTGCCCGGTCGGCTTCACCGTGGCCCCCGGCCTGCCCGCCGGCACGCTCACGGTGGACCGCTCGCTGGCCTTGTCGGCCGGCAACACGCTGAGCATCGCGTTCCAGCCGGACGGCTCGTACGGCGAGCTCGCGGTCAACGGCACGCTGGACATCAGCGAGCCGACGGCCCGGCTGGTGCTAACGGGCAAGGCGCCCACCGGCAAGACCGTGCTGGCGGAAGGAACCGCGCGCGTGGGTGAGTTCCTGGATGAGAATGTGGATCTGACGGGTCTGACGGGAACGGCGCGGATCAGCTATACGGCCACCCAGGTGGTTTTGAATGTGGATGCAACGGGAACGCTGATCTGGATTCGCTAAACGACGGGAGGGGCCCATGACAAGTAAAAAAGGGACAAGACTCGGGCTGTCCGCGGCGCTGGCGGCGCTGGCGCTGGCGGGAGCCGGGCGGGCCGACTCCTATGTCTGGACGCAGACCAACCGGGGCGCGTTCGCCTGGAGCGATACGGCCAACTGGTCAAACAACGCTGCCCCGCCCTCAGGCGGCGCGTCTAATGCGGTGATTCAGATCCTCACGAATGCCATGCCGCTGGCGGGCGGATTTTCCCAGACGAATAACAACGATCTGGGGGGCGACTTCAATCTGAACTCGCTCATCATCAACGGCAACGGGACAGGGTCCAGCAACAACATGGCCGGGGGCGCGCTGACTTTTGTGGCCGACGGCGCCACCGCACCCAAGCTTAAGATCAATGCCACGGGCAACAATAACGCCTTCGTCAACATCTACAATGACCTTAATCTGAATTGCGGCACCTTTCTCTTCGAATCGGTTTCGTCGCCTCAGATCAATCTTTACGGCAACCTTGGCGGAACAGGGAATTGGGTTTTTGCCAAGGCGGGGTCCTACGCCACGCTGTGGGGCGTCAAAACCTTTGTCGGCGACATCGTGGTCACCAACGGCGTGGTGACCCTCCGGGGAACCAACCTGTTTACCGGCAATGTGACGGTTCGGAACGGCGCCACCCTGACGCTGGGCGCCGCTGGCAGCAATAACAACTACAGGGGGTCGACCACCATCGATCCGGGAGGGGTCCTCATTGTTAACGCCGGTTCGGGCCTGTGGACCAACGATGTGCTTAACAACGGGCAGCTGCGTTATGCGGGCGCGAACGGCATCTACGCGTTCTCCGGCCCCATCAGCGGAAGCGGCGTTCTCCAGGTGGATGCCGGAGGGACCGTGATGCTGTCGCTGACCAACGTCCTCAACCCCTTCGTCGGGAAGACGGAGATCAGGCAGGGCGGCGTGACCATCGACACGATCGGCGATGTGAACGGCGGCCTTTCGTCACTCGGCAATCCGGATTCGGTCTCCAACGGGACAATCAACTTGGGTAATTCGTCCGCCGTCGGCACGCTCAAGTGGATCGGCGGGGCGGGCTTCAGCGACCGCGTCATTAACTTGTCCGGCACCTCCGGAGGCGGCGTGATCGACGCCTCCGGCACCGGGGCGCTGGCGCTGACCGCCACCAACCTCACCGCCACGGGAGCGGGCAGTAAGACGCTGACCCTGCAGGGGAGCAGCGCGAGCGACAACACGATCCAGGGGCGGATCGTGGACAACAGCCCGGCCAATACCACCACGCTGTCCAAGGACGGGACTGGCACGTGGGTGCTGGGCGCCACCAACGGGTATACCGGCCGCACGCTCATCAATGGGGGCATCCTGCGCATGGATTCCACCAATTCGCTTGGCGCTGGCAACCTGAAGTTCTATGCCCTCGGCATCACCGGCATCCTGGAGACCGCCACCGACTTCGCCCGCCCCTCCGGTTCGGGCGCCGGCCAGGTCACGCTCGGTGACTCCGGCAATGCGCGCAACGGCGGCTTCAGCGCGAAGGGCGGCGATATCAGCGTCGCCATCGGCGCGCTGGACGCACCCGAAGCGATCACGTGGGGCAACAGCCCCGGGACATTCAATGTCAGCACGTTTTTCCTGAACAGCGTCTTCGCGGACGGCACCCTCGATTTCAGGAATGCCATCAACCTGAACGGGGCAGCCCGCACGATCAATGTCGGCGCCAGCACGGCCATTCTGAGCAGCAACCTCACCGGCACCGGGATCAGCGGATTGACCAAGACCGGGGCGGGGACCCTGATCCTGCGGGGGAGCAACACGTATGCGGGCGCGACCACCGTGGACGGGTCGGGCGGCACGCTGAAAATCGATTCAGCGTTCGCCCTCCCGGCCACGACGGGCACCCTGGCGGTCAAGGCCGGCACGCTTGACTTCAACGGGTACAATGTCACGCTGACCCGGCCCATTACCCTGGGCGGCTCTCCCGGCACGGCCCGGATCCTGATGAACGGCGGCACGCTGACCCTGGCCACCAACCTCACCTATGACGCGGCGGCCTCCAACCTGGCGCTCATCGACGGCGCGATCGACCTGGGCGCCACGGACCGGATTTTCATCGTGAACAATAACGCCAGCGCCGATCCGGATCTGGAAATCAGCGCCCCGATAGGCGGAACCGGAGGACTCATCAAGCAGGGGGCCGGCACCCTGCTGCTGAGCGGGGACAACGGCTACCTGGGTCGGACCCGGATCGATCACGGCGTGATCCGGATGGGTCACCTGAACGCGCTGGGCGACACCACCAACCCCACCCGCATCGAAGGCATCGCCCAAGCCGCCTACCTCGACTTCAACGGCCTTGGCACGGCCGGAAATCCGATCACGGAGCCGCTCGAGCTCGTTTATAACAATACCGACTACATCGGGAACACCAGTACCAACCCCGCGTATCACAATGCGGCCATCAGCGTGAACAGCCGGGGCATGGTTTTTGGAAGCGGGACGATCACCCTGGCCGGGGCGATCACGAATACCGGCACTTTGTTCATGCAGAACAACGGGTCCCTGATCCTGGAGTGCGCCACCAACCCCACTATCGCATTCCTCATGGGGGGCAATTCCTCCCTCCTGTTGCCGAACCACCGGCTCAAGGTCAACACGGCCGCCGCCATGCCGTCCGGCATTACCATCCAACAGGGTGTTCTGGATCTCACGGCGGTCGACACCCAGTTGCGGGTGAATGGCCAAATCTATTTTCATCCGAATATCGCCAACACGGTCGGTTCTCTCGATACGGGGAATCGGAAGTTGACGCTGGATAACAACGCCAAAATCGATGTGAAAGATCAAACCGCCGTAGCCGTGGGCGGACCGTTTGTGGTCAGCGGCAACATCAGCCTGGGCACGAACACGGCCAGCTGGAAACTGGGCCGGTCCAATCCCGACATGACCAACACGCTGGTGTGTCCCTACGATTTCGACCTGCTGGCCAATGTGTCGGCGGAAACCTCCGGCGTCGGCATCACCTTCGACTCAACCTACGCCGAAAATCCCGGCATCGTGCGCATGACCGGCAGCAACACGTTTTCCGGAACGCTCACGATCAACAAGGGTCAGACCGTGATGTTCACCTCGATCGGCAACGCCGGCGCCGGTGCCAGCGCGCTGGGCAACCCCGTCACGGCCGCGAACTCGCTTTATATCGGCTCCGGTACGGTGGCGGGCAAGAAACCCACGTTCCGGTATATCGGAACCGAACCGGCGGGGCATCGTTCAAACCGGTCGATCTATGACGACGGCAACACCGACGCTTCGCTTCAGATTATCGCCGACGGCGTCGGGCCGCTGAGCCTGAACCCCGGCGGCACGAGCGTCACGTTTACCAGCCGCGGCACGGTCGGCGTCAAGACCCTCGTGCTGGCCGGCAGCAACACCGGCTCCAACATGCTGGGCGCGGTGCTGGCCGCCATTCCCGGCCAGGTGGCCCTGGCGAAGGAAGGCCCCGGCACCTGGATACTCAACAGCCGCCTGAGCAGCTACACCAACTTGACCACCATCCGCGGCGGGAAACTGCTGGTCAACGGCGTTCTCGGCAACACGGTGTCCGGCGTGATCTGCACGAACGGCGGCACGCTGGGCGGCACGGGCGCCGTCTACCGTCCCGTGCTGGTGGCGGCCGGCAGCGACACGAACGCGGGCGGCCGCGTGGCCCCCGGCATGAGCGCGGGAACCCTCATCGTGGGCGACGGTGCCACCCCGCGGTCGCTCACGTTCGAGACGTCGGACAATGAAACGAATCGGCCGGCCTGGGACGTGGAACTGGGCGCCGCCGACTGCGATATGATCGTGGTGAACGGTGATTTCGTGATGCCAGCCACGGGGCAGGTGACGCTGACCGTGACGAACGCGGACGCCATGTCGCCCCGGTACAAGACCTATGTGCTGATGACCTGGACGGGGGCCGATCCCGCCGGCGACGCCTCCCAGTTTGCGCTCAACCTGCTGCCGGCCAACTGGCGCGGCGGAACGGTCACGGTCGACAAGACAGCCAACGAGGTGAGGTTGTCGGGAATCACCCAGCCAGCGGGAACGCTCATCATGGTTCAGTGAGGAGGGTCGGCGCATGCGAATGATTGCAGCAGGCGAGGAGACAGTGACGGAATGAAAAGGATGCGCAGGGGCATTCTGATGGCCGTTTGATGCAGGTTCGGTAAGGGCAGAGAGCCAAGGAGCGAGGATGATTATCAGGATTGGGTTGGGCTTGGGATTGATCGGGCTGGCGCTGGCGTCGAATGCGGCCGTCCCGGTGTCGGACGGGGGAAAGGCCCTGGCCGTGGTGGTGGCCGGAGCGGAGGATAAGGCCGCCGCGGCCGCGCTGACAAATTACCTTTTCCAGATCACAGGCGCGGCGCTTCCGGTGCTGACCAATGCGGCGGAGGCAGCGGGCGGCGCGGCGCTGGTGCTGGAGCGGGTGGCCAAGGTGCCGGGCGCGAGCGACAAGCCCGCCGGCAAGCAGGCCTACCGGCTCAAGACGCAGGGCAACCGCCTGGTCCTGCAGGCCGCCAGCGAGCAGGCCATGGCCTATGCCGTCCAGGGGCTCCTGGAGGATCACCTGGGCTGCCGGTTCTACACGTTCAAGGCCAAGGGCATGTCCTATGGCGGGCCCGGCCACGAGATTGTCCCTAAAAAGGGTACGCTCGCGATTCCGGACCTGGACGATCTCCAGGAGCCGGCCTTCGCCCAGCGCGGGTTCATCTTCTGGATGGGCAGCCTGCCCTGGATCCACCAGAACCGCGGGGGCGGCTATCCGGCCGACAAGACCAGCGGCGCGCTGGCCGCGGGGCATAACCTCTACGAGCTTCTGCCGCCCGAGGACAAGACGGACAAGAAGGGCGAAATTTTGAAACCGGGGCATTTCAAGGATCACCCGGACTGGTACCCGCTCAACCGGCAGGGGAAGCGCGAGCCCGGCTGGTCCATGGGGCTGTGCGGAACGAATCCCGACCTGCCCAGGGCGCTGGCCGACGGCCTGCGCGACGAGATCGCCAAGCGCAAGTCACGCCTCCGGAAGGGCGAGACGTATGACCCGCTCGCGCCCATCTCCGCCGCGCAGGGCGACGGCTTCACCGGCTGCCAGTGCGCCGCCTGCCGCAAGCTGGTCCATGACGAACAGTCCGAGGCCGCGCCCCTGATCCTGCTGCTCAACCGCGCGCTCGACGAGCTGGCCAAAACCGATCCGGATCAGCAGGTGATCACATTCGCCTATTTCGAGTCGCTCGACGCCCCGCAGACGATCAAGCCCCACAAGAACCTCTGGATCAACGTGGTCTCCAGCGCCAAGTCGCAGAACATGGCGGGCGACCAGGTCGGGCCGATTGTCGGCAACCCGGCGAATCGCGATTATGCCAAGGCGTTGAAGGACTGGCCGAAAATCGCGCCCGGCCGCGTGACGACCTGGCACTGGGTGCCGTTCCAGCCCGAGTGGCCCGCCATCTTCTACCTGGGCGACATCATGAAGTACTGGAGGGAGTGCGGGATCTACGGGACCAATCCGCAGCTGTGCAGCGACAACTGGCAGTGGCTGTACGCGTGGGTCTATCTCAAGCTGGCGTGGAATCCCGATCTGGACGCGGACAAGCTGATCCATCAGTTTCTCGAGGACAACTACGGCAAGGGTGCGGCGCCGCATGTCTGGGACTACCTCAAGCTTGCCCAGGCCGCCTATGCCGACAGCGGCCACGTTCCCAGCGCCGTCCGGTGGAGCGGCTGGACGCAGACTTCCCGCGTCAAGATGTTCCCGCCCTCGATCCTGGCGAAGATGACCGAGGCCATGGACAAGGCTTTGGCCGCGGCGGAGAAAGAGGGCGACCCCGCCCGGCTGGCCAACATGATCGAGGCGCGCGGTTCGTCCCTTGACGCTGTGACCCTGAATGGCGCTGCCTATAGCGGCAAGCCGTGGGGCCCCGTGCCATATCCGAAGGACGGCAAGCGTTGGTTCGTGGCCGGCGCCAATCCCCTCGTGCCTGCCTGCCTGGCCCGCGTGAAGCAGGCCATCCAGATGAACGGGGGCGGCGAGCAGGGCGTGCTGCGCACTATTTCCACCTACGTTGCCGGGAACGGCGGCCCGCTGGTGGAGCTGGACGGACCGGCCATGAGCGCGGCGATCTGCCCCGACCTGAAGGGCACCATCACGAGCGCGATCGACAAGAAGAGCGGCAAGGAACTGCTGGCCGTGCAGGGAGCCGAGAGCGGCTACCGCGACGTGTTCACAAAGATCAGCGCCATGATCTGGCTGCCGCCCGAGGTGGCGCAAAACGGCCTGAAGGGATCCCGCACGGCGGACCAGAACTGGACGTCGGTCTGGAGCGAATTCAAGAATCCCGACAGGATGAAGCTGGAGACAGACCTGACGCTTTCACCTTCCTTCTATGGATTCGACCCGACCAAACACTTGCGCCGGACCGTGAGCGTGACGGAGCAGGGCATTCGGGTCGAGCGATCCTATACGGGCGCCACCGACAATCCGAACCGGTTCAACACGCGCTGGTTGCTGGCGCTGCCGGATCCGGCCAACGCCAAGGTGGCCGTCAAAGGCGGCGGCCTGGCCAAGATGCTGGATCTGAAATACGCCGTGCCCGGCGGCATCCAGGGCGTCAAGGCGGGCGACCGGCTCCCCGGCCTCGATGCAATGGACCAGCGGTTCGACGATGTCATCGCCGTTTCCGACGCCGAGCCCGTGAAGTTGAACCCGGAGACGAATGCCACCGGCGACATTGTGATTCAACTCGACCGGGGCGACGGTGTGGCGGCGGTGCTGACCATCCCGGCGGCCGGGTGGGAGGCCATCGAGCTCAAGCCCGTGGTGGACAAGCAGATGCTCAGCGTCATGCTGATCGGCTGGCCCGCGGCCAAGGGCGCGACGAACGTGACGCTGCCCGTGCAGACGTTGAGCGCGAAGGCGGTGCCGCAAGTTAAAGCGGGCGTGGCGTCCGACAAGTCCGACCGGTCCGACAAGTCCGACACGAAGCCCCTTGCCGCGATCAAGGACCTCGGCAACGGCCGCGCGATCAACGGACGCGACGGCGCCGAACTGGTCTGGGTTCCGGCCGGCGAATTCCTGCGCGGCAGTCCCGAGGGCAAGGGTGCCGGGGACGAGCGGCCGCAGAAGAGCGTCCACCTGGATGGCTACTGGATTTACAAGACGCCCGTGACGGTGACCCAGTACCTGGCGTTCTGCGCGGCGACCGGCAAGGAGTTCAAGCCGACCTGGGGTCAGGACATGCATGCCGCCCCGGAAGGGGACGCCGGGGCCTACCCCGCCCAGATGAACTGGTACGAGGCCGAGGCCTACGCCACGTGGGCGGGCGCGGCGCTGCCGACCGAGGCGCAGTGGGAAAAAGCGGCGCGCGGCACGGACGGCCGCGAGTATCCGTGGGGAAACACCTGGGATCCGGAGAAGTGCGTGAGCATGGAACGGACGCTTTACAAGTTTTCATCGGGGTTCATGCCGGCGGGGAGCTCCACCAACGGCGCGAGCCCCTATGGCGTTATGGATATGGCCGGCAATTGCTGGGAATGGGTGGGGGATTGGTACGATTACGAGTATTATCGCAGCGCCCCGGACAAAAATCCGGCCGGCCCCGAAAAAGGTACGCACAAGGTGCTGCGCGGCGGCTGCAGCCTGTACGACGAGCGGTTCAGCCGCACCGCGGCCCGCATGATCCAGCCCCCGCACGTGCGCGACTGGACGGCTACCGGATTCCGGTGCGTGGTGGCGCCGCCGCAGAAGTAAGCAAAAACAGTAATTAAGCTATAATAGGGACAACAATTCATGAAGTTGGCAGGCGTTACGATATTGACCGCGGCGGCGGTTCTACTGGCGGCGGAGAGCGGCATGAGCGGAACGAACAGCGAAGGCGTCCTGGTGATGCCGGCGGAATGGCTGAAAAGCCAGCCGAAACCCGTGTTCGCCGGGGGGCACACCCTGCCTCCGCTCACGCGGTTCGGCTGGACGCTGGACTTCGACACGCGCAAGGAGCTGGCGGCGAACTGGGGCTATGCCCTGGAGTTCGGGGGCTATGCCGACAGCGGCTCCGTGGCCCGCGCGCTGGGCAACACGAATGACGCCGGCGCCCGGTGCATCGCGTTGGCGGCGGCGGATCCGAAGACCTACAAGCTCGCGGTCATCTGCTCGCGCAGCCTGCCGCCCAACGATAGCGTGCCTCCCGAAACCTGGACCCGTAGCGCCGAAGGCAAGTTTCTGAACGGCCAGGCCAAGTCCATGGACGGAACCGAATGGCACAAGGGCATGGACGTGGTCTACAGCCCGGCCGCTCCCGATTCCGTCTGGGAAGAGGCCGGCAAGCTGAGGGCTGATCCCATCCGGCTCATCCGCGAAAAGTGCCCGATCGCCATCGTGCTGAACGGCGGGGAATATGGCCTTGGCGTCATCGGGTTCGCCGGCAAGGTGTGGTCCCAGGATCCCGCCATCCTCAAGGCGAAGGGGGACAAGCCGTGGTTCGACTATATCTCCGAACGCAAGGCGCGCGCCGAACTGTTGATCGCGAATGCGGTGCGCAAGGTCGTTCCCGACCGCCAGCTTTATGTCTATTATACGACCACCGGCGGGTCGCATCGGAACCTCACGCCAGACTGGAAAGACTGGTGCGCCGGCTACGAGTGGATGAAGCCGGTTTCGGATCTGGCCAGCAGCGAGCATTACTACCGCCATTTCAACTCGGGGTGGACGGGTAAAGACGACCTGCTGACCCAGGCCTTGAACGCCAAGGGCTGGGAGATCGCGAACGGCCAGCCGCTGGCGTACGACTGGCTCTGCGCCGGCTGGCCTCGCGCCAAGGGGCTGGGCAGTGGCAGCGCCGACCTTTTGGGCGACGGCGGGCTGGGCGATATCGAGCGTTATACCGGGTTTCTCAAATGCTTGTATGCGTCAGGCATGGTGGGGGGGAATGCCGGCTACTACGATCTTCCCAAGGGCGGCTTTGCGGCGCCGTTTCCAGTCGGCCAGCCGCCGCACTGGCTGCTTCAGATGACCGCGTTCTCCCGCGTTCACGCCCTCTTTTCAGGAGTCGAATCCTTCCTGCGGCAGGGCGACCTGCTGCCGGGGCCGGAGCGCCACCGCTGGTCGAAGGATCAGCCGGCTTATGAGTTTCCCGCCGGCGAAGCCGAGGTCCGTGTCCTGGCGAGAAAGCTCACGGGCAAGCCCGAGTGGCTGATCGTGGCCTGGGCGGCGGACGGGAAAGAGCGCGCCGTCAAGGCCGTGATCCCCGATCTGGGCGAAGTCGCCTTGAACGCTCGCGCCTGCGGCAGCGTCTACCGGGTTTCCCTGCGCGATGCCAAGCCTGTCGTGGCGCAACTGGACGTCCCGTGAAAAGACCGCTTCGCATCATGCCGGTGGGCGACTCAATCACCCGGGGCAGTTATCTGGTTACCTATGCCGCCGGCCCTTACCAGGGAGGAAGCGTGGGCCTGCCGCATCCGCAGAACGGCGGCTGGCGCAAAACGCTGCAGGACCGCTTGCGCGCGGCCGGTGTTCCGTTTGAGTTCGTCGGCGAGTTGACTTATCTGGCCTACGGCCGATTTGGCGGAGAGCAAACGCCCCATGCCGGCGCGGTGGACCCCGGCTTCCAGCCGCGTCATCACGGGCTGGCCGGTTTTGGCAACCGGGATATTCGCCTCGGGGGCGTGGTGCCCACCCCGGCCGATGTGCTGGCCTCGCTTGGGGTGACCGGACTCCGGGTGCCCGACATCGTCACGGTGCTCAACACCCATCGTCCCGATGTTGTCCTGCTCATGTCCGGTTGCAATGGATTCGACCAGCCCGAGCGCGATCTGCTGATCGACACCATCCTCTCGCATCTGGACGGGATGCTGCTGGTCGCCACCATTCCGCCGCAACGACCGCCCCGCTGCGGGTGGGCGCAGGCGACGGCGTACAACGCATCCCTGCCCGCGGTCATCGCCCGGCTCAGGAGCGCCGGCATGCGGGTCGGGCTGGTCGATATCCAGGCGGCTCTAGGCGCCGGAGATCTGATGGCGGACGGGGTGCATCCCAACCGTGTCGGCATGGACAAGATGGCTGACGCCTGGTACGAAGGTTTTATGACGTCGGGACTGATGGGAGAATGTCAACCTGCCCCCGGAGGCGCTCGAGCATGAATCCGACGAAGCCCCGCATGTTGTTCAACGGCGACGCCCAGACCTTTTTCAGAGATGAAATCATCGCGGCCTGGCAGCCGGAAGGCGGAGCCTTTTCGCCCTGGACAATCTTCCGCTATATCGAGATGCTGGCCTCGCATGGCATCGACGCGTTGTTGATCAACGTCAACACGCAGATCGCCTGGTACCCCAGCCGGGTCTGGCCGACGGTGCTCGACACGTACGAGCGGGGCAACAGCGACTATCAACGCCCCAGTGTGCTGCTGGACCGCTATCTTGATTTGCGGGAGGCGGGAGTCGACTGGCTGGCGGAGGCGTGCCGGGCCTGCCGGCAGTTCGGCGTGGCACCGTGGGTGTCGGTCCGCATGAACGACCTTCATGGCCATCCGGACCCGACGGGACACTACCTGATGCGAGAGTCGCGCTTTGCCGATCCCGCGTGGCGCCTGTCCGGCCGCTGTCTTCATCCCAAGGACGGCGCCTACATCCGCTGGTCGGGTCTCAACTACGGCCTGCCGCACGTCCGCGCCCACATGGGGGCGCTGATTGGCGAACTGCTTGCGGACTACGATGTCGACGGGATCGAGCTGGATTGGTGGCGGGAGCCGCGCTGCTGCGAGTATCCGGCTTTGGAAGCCGACCGTCAGGCGGTGACCGACTGGCATATCGGCCTGCGCGAGTTGACCCGGGCGCGGGCGATGAAATCGGGCCGGCCTTGCCTGGTGAGCCTGCGCGGGCCGCAGAACCTTGGCCTGCTTCGCTCCATCGGACTGGATGTGGCGGCGATTGCCCGTGGAGGCGGCCTGGATATTTTCTGCCCTGGCAATCACTGGCAAACCTCATGGGAAGTAGATGTCGAGGGGCTGCGCCGGCAACTCGGCGCCGGGGTGTCGGTCTATGGGGTGGTTGACGACGCTCCGAACTGGATCGAGGGCCGGACCGAAAACGGCGACTGGAGCACGGTTCGTTATCTTTCCGGCAGCCCGGAGCTTCTGCGCGGCAATGCCGCGAACAAATGGGCCGCCGGAGTTGACGGGCTTGAGTTCTTCAATTTCTTCTGCACCGATTCCGCCAGCGGGCCTTCCTTCCCGACCCAACCGCCGGGGCACCTTCCGATCGTGAGATCGCATTACGAGGCGATTCCCTCGCTGAGCAGCCTTGCCGTGCTGCGGGGCGAGCCGAAACAGTATGCCGTTGCCACCGTGGGAAGCGCCCTGCACAACCAGCCTTTTGACGAAGTGAATCAACCGCCGCTGATTCTGCCGCCGCTCGGGAAAGGCGTCTTCCGCCTCACGATGTGCGCCGAACCGGACTGGGGCGGACTGGAACTGGTGATCCAGATCATCGTCACGAAGACCGACCGGCTTCCCGAACTGGGGGTCGGCTTCAATGGCGCCTGGCCGACCGTCAAGAGCATCGGGACGCAAGAACTGCTCTTCCCCGTGGGCGATGCCGTCCGGCACACCGCCGGCCACACGGCGTTCAACTTCCAGTTTTCGCCGGGTGAAATCGTAGAGGGCTGGAATACGATCACCGTCTGGAACAGCGGGCACGCGGCCGGCGAGCCGCGGGAGCCCAGCGACCTTTCCGTCACGGTGGCCGGGGTCGAGTGCGCCGTCCGGAAAAAGGGGGACCAAAAGAGTCCATGAAACCCTGGCTGGAAACAGAGGTGCTGGTGATCGGCGCCGGTGCGGCGGGCGTGCCCGCCGCCATTGGGGCGGCGCGTCAAGGCGCACAGGTCATCCTTTTGGACGACGACGCGCTGCCCGGCGGCGCGGCCGTGGATCAGTTTGTCTCCATGCCAGATGGCGGTCCGCGGTCCGGCGTGAGCCTGGAAATGACCCGCCGGCTTGAGGCCCAATACGCCCTCACCGACCGGCCTGTGGACAAATGGTGGTATTTCTGGTACCTGCCGTCGGATATGGCCGTGGTGATCCTGGAGATGATCGCCGCGGAGCCCAACCTGCGCCTGATGGGCTCGGCCCGGGCCACCCGGCTGACCGTGGAAGAGCGAGGCGGCAAACCCCGGGTGACCGGCGCCATCGTGCCGGACTCGCTGGGACGCGAGCGCTGGATTAAGGCGGCCGTGACGATCGAGGCGACGGGGGAAGGCGCGTTGGCCGAAGGGGCCGGCTGCGAGGCCCGGTATGGGGAGGACAGCCGGGCGGACTTCGACGAGCCCGGCGCGCCCGACAAGCGGTCAGCTGGCGTGCAGCTTTGCACCTGGATGTTCATCAGCCAGCGGATCGGCAGTCGTCCCGCGGCCGATCCCGGGTTTTTCCCGCGCGGCTGCGAGTCGGGCGGCTACGGGTCGCCTCCCACGAATGGTGACGACACCCCCTGGCGGCTGCGCAACGCCGGCCTCTACCTGCACTGGGGCTGCCGCGTGGAGTGCCGCGACACCCGCGATCCCATCGCGCTTGCCGATGCCCAGCGGGACGGCCTGGCGGCCATGCGGGCGAACCTGGAGTCGCTGCGCGCCAACGGCTGGTCGTTCCACCTGGCCCCGCGCATCGGCGTGCGGGAGACCCGCCGGATCATGGGCGAGCACGTGGTCAGCGCCAACGACCTGTTCCAGGGCCGCATCCCCGACGACTCCGTGCTGATCACGCAGCGGCCGATCGACATCTGGAGCAAGGCGAAAACCAACATGGATTACCCGGAAACGAAGCCGTATGGCATTCCCTACCGGGCGCTTGTTCCGCGCGGAGTGGACGGGTTGCTCGTGGCCGGCAAGCACATGAGCGGCACGCACCTGGCCATGGCGTCCTACCGGGTGCAGATGTTGCTGGGCCAACTGGGCCAGGCGGCCGGCGTGGCGGCGGCCTTGGCGCTGCGGGGCGGAACCCAGCCGCGAAACCTGGAGTTCAAGGATTTGAATCCGGTGCTGACAGCTAAGCCGCAGAATCTGGTTATCCGCGGTGACCGGGAATGGGTGGCGCCGCCATGAAGGATAGAGATATGAAAGCGATTCGAATCAGTCAGGACGTGCCGGTCATCGGCGATTACGACGTGGCGGTCTGCGGCGGCGGGACCGCGGGATGCGCGGCCGCGCTGTCCGCCGCGAGGCAGGGGCTCCGTGTGCTGGTGATCGAGAATCAGGGCCAACTCGGCGGCACCGGGACATCCGGACAGGTCTCGCACTGGCTGGGCGGACGGTTCGAAGATGGCAGGTGGGTGGTTGGCGGGATCTTTAAAGAGCTGTCGGAAGAGGCCGCGGCCGAGGGGTTCGCCCTGATTCCTCGGGACACGAATCCGCCTTCGAAATATACCCCGCACGGATGGCACAAGGGGTTGCTGCACGGCATCCCCTTCGACCCTCACCGGATGGCCGGCTATCTCGACCGCAAGATGGTCGCGGATAAGGTCGACGTCCTGCTCCACACGCGGGTGGTGGACATCGTGAAGGAGGGCCGCGCGATCCGTGACGTCATTTTCCACAACAAGAGCGGCCTGCAGGCGGTGGAGGCCGCCGCCGTTATCGATGCGACCGGGGATGCCGACATCGCCGCGCTCGCTGGATGCCCGTGCGACAAGGGGCGCGACGAAGACCATGCCATGACCGCCGTGACGCTCGAAGTGCACGTCGACAATGTTGACCAGGACTCCTTTGCCGCTTACGTATACGAGCACGATGAACCGCGCATGCGCGAGTTCATCAAACGCAAGCGGGCCGAGGGAGCCTGGACCCAGAATGCTGACATCTTCATCTGCGTCCAGCTCAACGAGAAGGGCGTGATGATGCTCAACACCACCCGGGTGTGCGACATCGACGGCACCGACGGGGCGTCCCTGACGCTGGGGATGCAGCAGGGCCGAGCCGAGATTGAATGGCTGATCGGATTCCTGCGCGAGCATATGCCGGGTTTCTCGAATGTGCGGATCAAATCCATCGCGCCGATGCTGGGCGTCCGGGAAACACGCCGTATCCACGGCCGGTACCGGTTGACCGTGGACGACGTGATCGCCGGTCGCCCGTTTGAGGACACGATCGGCCTGTCCAGCTATTACTGGGACTTGGCCGACCCCAAACGTCCGTCGCACCAGCCGATGCACGGCAAGCCGAAGCCGCCAGTGACGCCGATCCCGTACCGCATCCTTGTGCCGCAGGATATCGACAACCTGATCTGTCCCGGCCGCTCGGTGAGCGTCGAGCGCGAGGTGCTCGGTCCGCTGCGCGTGATGGCCCCGGTGATGGCGATGGGGGAGGCGGCAGGCCTGGCGGCGGCCCAGGTGGTCGGGCAAAGCATTCCGTTTTCGCAGGTTGACGTGCTGGCGCTTCGGGCCGCTTTGCGCAAGCAGGGCGCGATCGTGGACGGGGAGGCGCTCAATGTCTGAGGCCATGTATAGCGAACCGGCCCGCAGCGTGCCTGTGGTCGGCGAGTACGACGTCGTGGTCTGCGGCGGCGGGATGGCCGGCATAGGCGCCGCATGCGCGGCGGCCCGCGCCGGGTCACGCACCCTTCTGGTGGAGCGGCTGGAAATTTTAGGCGGCCTTGGCACCAGTGGCGGGGTGGGAAACTTCTGCTATGGCGATGATACCCTGCCGGCCGGGCACGGCCGGGTGTTTGATGACATCTGGGCCGGACTGGCGGCCTACGGAGCCATCGGAGAAGTAAACGGCTGGCGTGTCGGTAAAACTCCTCCTTTTTTCAATCACACGTTCGATCATCATGTGCTGGCGCTTGTCCTGCAGGAGCTGGCCGAACGCGACGGCGTCAATCTTCTGCTGGCCACCGACGTCATCGGCGCAGAGGTCGAGGACGGCGTTGTTCGGGCGGTCCTGGTGCACAACCGTTCGCTGACCCAGCGGGTCGCGGCGCGCGTGGTCATCGACGCTACCGGCGACGGCATCCTTTCCCGCCATGCCGGAGCCGGAGTGTTGCCGCCGGACGGGGCGCACCCGCAGTCGATCCCGCCAAGCCACATGCTCTTTGTGCAACCCACGGCGCATCCGCGACCCCAGGTTGTGAAACACCGGGAGCCCGGAGCGCCTCCTCCCGCATACAGTGTCTGGCAGGAGCCCGAGCGGATCGGGCTGAAGATGTGGTGGCCGGACGGCGGGTTCGACACGTCTACCGGGCGCGGGTATTCCGACGCCGGCCGCGCGTTCCGCCGTCGCATTCCTGAATTCGTCCGCCACTTCCAGGAGACGGAATCGGGCAGGAGCACCGTGTTTGCGGGTTCTGCGGCCATGCTGGGGCTCCGCGACAGTGTGCGTGTGGAGGGGGAGTATGTTCTGACGGCCGATGACCTGCGGATCGGCCGCCGGTTCCCGGATGCCATCGGGCTCGGGTGTTTCCCCTTGGATTCCGCAGCCCTCGCCAAGGAGGTCATGCCTCCTTACCAGATTCCATACGGGTGTCTGCTGGTGAAAGAGATGACGAACCTGCTCGTTGCCGGCCGCTGTTTTTCGGCCACACGGGTGGCGCTCTCCTCGACCCGCATCATGGCGACCGGTTGCCTGCTGGGGCAGGCGGCCGGCTTTGCGGCAGCGCTGGCCAGTCGGCAGGGAATCCCTTTGCGGACTGTGGATCCGGCGGCTATCCGCCAGGCTCTATTGGATTCCTCTCCGGAGGATGAAGTCTTGCATCATCGGCTGGATCATTCGGGAGTGTCATGAACATGGGGAAACTCCAGACAAATCCCGCTGGGCAAGCCACCGAGCTTGGTGTATGGGACGTCGTCGTCTGCGGCGGAGGCCCGGCCGGTTGCGCGGCGGCCATTGCGGCGGCGCGGCATGGCGCCCGAACGTTGCTTGTCGAGAAGGATGGCTACCTGGGCGGCGCAACGGTTTCGCAGCTCGTCTGCGTGATTCTCAGCACCAACGGTATTGATTTCCAGGGGATCTGGCACGAGTACGCCCGGGCGCTTCAGAAGCGGGGCGGCATATCGGATTCTCTCGAGGGGATCGGGAGCGGCCAGATCCGCGGCATGGTGGATCCCGAAGCGGTTAAGTTCGCCTGGGACGACCTGCTGGCCGCGGCCGGCGTCGAAATGCTGCATCACGCGCATGGCTCGGGGGTGGTGCTGGAGAGTGGCGCGATTGCCGGGGTGAAGGTGGAGACCAAAGCCGGTTCCGGGCTGCTGCGGGCCCGGCGGGTGGTGGACGCCACTGGGGATGGCATCGTCTGCCATCACGCCGGAGTGCCCTGGGAACAGGGTGAGGGCGGGCGCAAGTATGCGATGGCCTGCACCAAGGTGGTGCGGCTCGGAAACGTTCGGCGCCCCGGCAACCTTGGGTCTCCGGAGCATGCCCGGCAGATCGAAGAGGGTTTCGACGCGGCCATGAAGAGCGGCCGATACGAGACTCCCGTCATCACGACCGGTCGAGTAACGATGTATGCCCGGATGTGGCTGTGGGCCATGCCCCGGCATCGCAACGAGCTTCTGCTGGTCACCAGCCGGGTGCTGAAAGTCGATCCGCTCGATCCGTTCGACCTGACCCGCGCGGAGCGGGAAGGCCGGGACCAGGCCTGGCAGGTGGCGGACTACTATAAGCGCTACGTACCCGGGTGCGAGGACAGCTATCTGGTGGACACGTCCGCTCACATCGGGCTTCGGTCGTCGCGGCGGATTCGCGGGCTGGCGACGGTGACAGCCCGGGATGCCCAGGATTTCTGCAAATATACGGACGGCATCGCGCGGTCGTCGTGGGACATCGACGTCTGGCCGGCGGACAGTTATACCGCGCCGGCGGTGGACCGCGACAGCGAGGCATACAAGCAGCGGCACGCACGGCTGGCGGCCGGCGACTGGTTCGATATCCGGTACGGCTGCCTGTTGCCCGCGGGCGTCGACAACCTGCTTGTGGCCGGGCGCTGCCTCTCGGCCGAGCACCTGGCGCAATCGTCCTTGCGGATCCAGCAGACGTGCATGGCCACCGGGCAGGCGGCCGGAACGGCGGCGGCGCTCAGCCTGCGGGCGGGGGTGACACCGCGCGAACTGGATCCCGCCGTGCTGGTGGCCCAATTGGAACGGGACCGCGACGTGGAGCCGGCCTTCGTCAGTCTCAAAAATATTCCGCGCGCAGGCGGCGATCGGGGGGACGCGCGATGACGCAGGAACGATCCCATCAAAAAGAGCGAACCCCGCCCCTGATAGGCGAGTATGACGTCGTGGTCTGCGGCGGAGGCCCGGCCGGTTGCGCGGCGGCCATTGCGGCGGCGCGGCATGGAGTCCGCACG
>JBIIYJ010000528.1:0-2677 GCA_044346855.1 Kiritimatiellia bacterium | reverse complement strand
CTTCGATCCGCACAAGCCCGGGCCTGGTGCCCGCGCGCAGGTAGAGGCCTGTGACTCCGCCCGTCAGGGCGCAGGGGTTGGGTCCCACGAGCGTGGCCGGACCCGTCACGGTCAGGACAGCGGCCGCGCGGCTATGGGGTTGGGGGTGGCCGGCTGCGTCGGTGTGCTGCAGGAGGATGCGGGTCATGTCGGACCCATCGGCCGCCAGTTCCCGATCGTCGACCGTCATGCTCAGGGTGTCCGCCTCAAGCGTGGCCGGAAACCGCTGTTCGGCGACGGCCTTGCCGCCCAGTAACCCGACCACGCGCAGGTCCTTCCAGGAGGGGCCCCACACGACGCCCAGGCCCTCGCAGAGGAATGGCGGATGGGGCAGGTGGGGGAACGTCTTGCGGGCCGGCTCGAATTCGCCTTTCAATTCGTCCCCGATGAACAGCCGGATGCGGTCGCAGTTGGAAAACACCACCATCGGGGTGTTGTGCCCGTCCTTGATAAGGTTCTCGTTGGGATCGAAGCCGGCCTGGGCGCCCACTTTCCAGCGGGTGACGGCCTGCAGGACCGGTTTTACGCGCGGATCGCCCTGGCTGGCATAGAATCCGGCGGCCACCTTCGGGTGACGGAAGAGGTCGCAGACGCCCCAGGGCTGGACGCCGTCGATGGTGACCCAGTCCTGGGTGGGATAATCGAACGCGCACCAGGCGATGGCGCCGGCGATTTTGGGATGGCCGAAAACGGCGTTGATCACGTCGGCATGGGCGAGGGCGCCCTTGAGCAGCGTGTCGATGCCCGCGGTCCGGCGCGTGTCGGACAGGCTGCCGAGTTCGGTGACCAGATAGGGCGTGACGGGCGGGTCGTTGATGATGTGCGGGGGCTTGTAGCTGTAATCGTTCGCGGTGAAGACGTCCTCGAGAAATTCGCTTTTGACGCCCCAGCGCACACCGCCGGTCTGGCGGCTTGGGTCGAGCTCGCGGGCCAGCGCATTGGTGCGCGTGTAGAGATCGTGGTCGTCCGGCGATTCGTTGATGCGCACGCCCCAGAGCACCACGGAGGGATGGTTGCGGTCGCGGCGGATCATGGCATCGACGTCGCGGCAGGCCAGGTCCTTCCAGCCGGCGTCCCCGATATGGCCCCAGCCCGGTATTTCCTCGAAGACCAGCAGGCCGATTTCGTCGCACCGGTCCAGGAAGTGGGGCGACTGCGGATAGTGGCTGGTGCGCACGATGTTGCCAGCCAGTTCGTGCTTCAGGATATCGGCATCGCGCCGCTGCAACCGCGCGGGAGCGGCCGCACCGATGTAGGGGAAGGTCTGGTGGCGGTTGAGCCCCAACAGCCTGATGGGCTTGCCGTTGAGGAGGAACGGGCCGTCGGCCGTGAAAACGGCTTCGCGGAAGCCGGTCCGGGTTTCGAGCTGGTCGTGGATTTTTGTGTTTTGGAAAAGCGTGACCCGCGTCGTGTAGAGGCGGGGTTGATCCAGGTCCCAGAGGGTGATGCCCGCCAGGTTTTCAAGCGAGAGGGCAAGAGTCGCTTCGCCTCCGGCCGGAACATGGCAAGCCTGCGCCGCACCGGTTGCGAGCAGTTTGCCGTCCAGGGTCAGAAGGCTCACCCGGGCCGTGCCGTTCCATTCCGTAGCCGCGGTATTGCGGACCCGGGCTGAAGCCAGGAGCGTTTTCCGTGGCTTGAGGGCATGGGTGGTGCGGACAAACAGGTCCTCGAGCCGGCAATCGGGTGTCTGCCGCAGCCGCACGTCGCGGTACAGACCGCTGAACGGCTGGAAATCCATTACCTTGCCGCAGGGCGGAACGCCGGGATCCAGCCTGCCGTCCACGCGAATGGCGATGACGTTGTCCGACCCGGCGGCGGGCCGGAGAAAGCGGGTGATGTCCAGGGAATAGCCGGTGTAACCGCCGCGCTGGCCCCCGGCTCGGCGGCCGTTGACGACCACATCGGACGTCAGCATCGCCCCGTCGATGTCAAGGAACACCCGCGAGCCAGCCAGGCCTGGCGGCGTGGGAAGATGTTTGCGGTACCAGGCGGCGAACTGGGTCTGTTTTTCGGAAAAACAGGCGGCCGGCACCTCCTTGAGCGTGTGGGGAAGATGAACGCGGATAAAGTCTTTTTCCGATCTTGTTGCGGAGGCGGAGGTCCGGCGGTCACGGGGGCAAAACAGCCAATCCTGGTTAAGGGATGTGACGGTGCGGCGCATAAGAACTGTCTCCTGGTCGGACAATAAAGCCCGTTGACTTCAAAATGCTACTGCACAATAATGAAACAATGATTCGAGTCACGTCAAGAGCCCTTTTGGACAGGACCACATCCTGCGATCGGCGCCGTCTGTTTGTGGATTTCAAGGATGTTGAACAGGCGGATCATATCCGCCAGACTGTCTGCCAGGCCCGCAAGCATCCTCATAATCCGGTCCTGCGCGTGGGCATGGCCCACGAGCCCGACGGCGGCCGCTGTTCACCGTGGCCGACCCGCAGCGTGGTCTACGATGCCGGGGCAAAGCTGTTCCGGGCGTGGTGCTATGCCCTCGATCGGGGGTTCGGCGGCAATCCGGACGGGCAGGTGGCTTATGTCGAGAGCGGGGACGGCATCCGCTGGACCAAGCCGAAGCTTGGCCTTTTCGACATCAAGGGCCAGGCCGGCAACAACCTCCTCCCCGAGCCGGCGCGCGGCTGTT
>JBIIYJ010000526.1:0-2689 GCA_044346855.1 Kiritimatiellia bacterium | reverse complement strand
GCGGCCGGAGATCATGACCGCGCCGGCAAAAAGCCGCGGATGGCGGGCCGCGAGGCTCCAGGCGCCCGTGGCGCCCATGGAGTTGCCGATGAGGATGATCCGGCTGGCATCGGCCCCGTAGCGGCGGATCATCTCCCGGATCACGGCCAGCACGTCCCGCTCGCCGACGCCCTGGTAGTCGGTGTTGCCCCGGCCGAAGGGAGCGGCGATCAGGAAATCCTCCTCCTCGGCGAGCTCGATCAGATTCGCGGGAATGCCCTGCCAGTTGACGAGGTTGAAATCGGGGTTGTAGCCGTGGAGGTAGACCAGCAGCGGCAGGGACTTGCCCGTTTTGTAGGACTTGGGCAGGTACCGCACGAACGGCTGGACGGAGTCGTCGATCTCGCTGTGATACCCCTCCTCGCGCTGCCCCCGGGCGACGGTGATGGCGCGGTTCGTGCCGGCGGCGGCCATCGACCGGTGCGCGGCGTAGAGGTCGTTCCCGATGAGCGCGAGGAGGTTGGTGGTCATCTCGGAGGCGCCCAGCACGAACTTGGCCTTACGCAGGTAAAGCCGCGCGTTGTTCCATTCGTCAAGCCGCTCCGGATCGTCGGGCCTGGGCGGCAGCGCCGCCACATGCGCGTCATAACGCGCCTGCGCCTCCTCGGCCGTGGCCGGCGGGGGCGGAGCCTCGTCCACCATGGCGCAGGATACGGCCAGAAGGGCGGCCGCGCAGGCGCACAAAAAAAGCGGTGCTTTCATAGCCCGGTAGGTTCTCCACAAAACGTTAATTATCCCCTATTTGCAAGGGTTTGTTCAAGCGCTATCTTGCGGGAGGGGGAGGAGGAAGGGTTCAGGGTTCGGGGTTCAGGAGGGAAAGGGTTCGGGGCGAAGCCGGGCACCGTGACCGCTATCAGCTATCAGCTATTCTTCCACGGCCACTCATCCCTCCCTCTCATCCTTCCCACTCATCGTCTTGCATGGAACCTGATTAGTGTCGTAGTCGTGATCGAGATCGAGATCGAATCGGCAATCCAAGCGCGTGGTCGATCACGATCGTGATCACGACTACGATCACGACCCCTCCCCTCGCGCGACAGAGAGATTACGGTAAAGATTACGGTAAAGACGCCCGACCAGGCCTGAACTGATTACTGACCACTGATCACCGATCACTGACTCTTCTCCGCTATCGGCTATCAGCTATTCTTCTCGTCCGATCGGGGGTACGGGGCCGCCCCGTCTATCCTCCCCCGCGCTCTCTGCGTTGGCTGTTGAACCAGGCCAGGCGCATGGAAGACTGATGAGTGGGAATGATTAGAGGGAATGATGAGGGGCGATATATCCGCTATCCACTATTCTTCCACGGCCACTCATCCCTCCCACTCATCCGTCCCACTCATCGTCTTGCACAGGATGGCGGGCGGCGACAAGACTGTTGCTACAACAGGCACCATGCCTGCGTATTTGCCGTCGCAAAAAAATCAACTCTGCGGTCTCTCCCCTCCTTCTCCGGGGCTGAGGACCTCTGCGTTGGATGTTGGACCTGGCCAGGCGCGCGACAATTCCCAAGGGAAACCGCTCGCTGATGTTGAAACCGTGTCCCCCTTCGCCGTGTTCCACCGTGTAAATCTCTGAAGCCCCGACTGCATCCATACGACGGGCGCAGCACGGACTGTTGCTTTTGGAACGGGAAGCTTTTACCATGGGAGGCAATCGGAGGGACACCCCATGGAATGCGACTGGATCCGCACGACGGAGCCCGACCTTGCCGCGCTGCGCGACGAGGCGGAGGGAACGGCCCTGCTGCCGCTGGGCAGCATCGAAACGCACGGCCCGCACCTGCCCCTGGGCTCGGACACCCTGGTGCTCCAGCATCTGCTCGGCCGGATCACGGCGGAGGAAAAGGTGGCCGTTCTCCCCCTGCTCCCCTACTCCTACGTGCCCGCCGCCAGCGCCTTCCACGGCGCCATCCACCTCGATTCCGCGCTCCTGATCAATTTCGTGGAGGCCATCTGCGACGAGATTCACCGCAACGGCTTCACCAAGATCATCCTGCTGCACGGCCACGGCGGCAACGTCCCCCTGCACCTGGGACTGGCCAACCGATGCCTCGAGCGGAGCAAGCCCTACGCCCTCTACTCGATCCCCCCGCTTCCCGGCATGGGCGAGTTCATCAAGGGACAGACCGAATGGCCGGACCAGGGGCACGCCTGCGAAATGGAAACCAGCATGAACCTCGCGGCCGCCCCGGAATGCGTCCGCCTGGACAGGGTCCGGGGACGGGTTTTCGCCAGGGGCGTCATGCCCGACCTGGGAACCACCGTGACGCCCGTGGACTGGATCGGCCGCTGGCCGCTCATGGCGGTTGGAAAGCCCGAGCTGGCCACCCGCGAAAAGGGCGAAGCCATCCTGGCCGAATGGGTCCGCCGGGCGGTCGAGCTGATCCGCAAAATCAAGCGCGACACGATCGTGCCGCGCCTCCTGCGCGAGCACCGCGACGCGCGCAACTCGTTCGTAAAGGACTGACGCCATGATCGCCTTCCACCTCGACATGAAGATGGCCCTGCTCCGGCCCGACGCCCTGCGCCGCCGGATGGCGGACTGCGCCCGGCAGGGCTACGACACGCTGCTCTGGGAAGTGGAGGACGCGGTGGCGTGGGAGACGGCCCCGGAATGCGCCGCCGCCGGCGCCTACTCCAAGGCCGAG
>JBIIYJ010000527.1:0-2689 GCA_044346855.1 Kiritimatiellia bacterium | reverse complement strand
AGGCCCTGTTTGCCTCCGCCTTCTGCTTCGACAAGGCGGGGCAGCACGGTGATGCCGCCCGCGACTGGGGCGCGCTGGTCGACCGCTATCCCCAGCACGGCCTGGCCGAGGAGGCGCTGTACCAGAAGGGGGTGAGCGAGACCCGTCTGGAGCGCTCAGCCGACGCCACGGAGACATTTCGCAGGTTGGCCGAGCGCTACCCGCAGGGACGCTTTGCGGCGGATGCCCACTATTGGCGCGGAATGCTGCTGCGCGAGGCGGGTCGGCGGGAGGATGCGTTGAGCGAGCTCCAGTTGGCCCGGAAGGCGTCGCCGCGCCCGGAATTGCAGCGCGAGGTGGAATTCGGCCTGGCGCTGCTGTTGCAGGACCTCGGGCGGGCCGGGGAGGCCGCGGACCTGTTGACGCCCCTCGTTCGCACGCCGGTCCGCGGGAAGTTCACGCCGGCGCTGTCGCGCTGGCTGGCGGAGCGGCAGCTGGAGCGGGGTCAGTATACCAACGTTCTGGAAACCGCCGAATTGCTGCAGCAGCAGACGGGCGGCGACACCCAGCTCTGCGCGCAGGCCGGCTGGGTGCTCAAGGGGCGTGCGGCCATGGCCATGGATCGCAAGGACGCCGCCGCGGAGGCGTTCCGGAAGGCGCTGGCCATTGACGTCAAGAGCCCGGACGCGGCCGAGGCGGCACTGCACCTGGGCGAACTCGCCCTCGCCGCCGGCAACACCGCCGAAGCCCAGTCGTGCTTCGAGCGGTCGGCGGCCATGGCGAACACCGACCGCCTGCTGCCCGTGCGGGCCAAGGCCTATGCCGGCCTCGGCCGCACGGCCAACGCCACCCGCAACCCCTCCGCGGCGGCGCGCTATTTCATGAGCGTGGCCGTTCTGTTCGACGATGATCAACTGGTTCCGGAATCGCTGTGGCTGGCGTCCGAGGCGTTTCGCGCGGCGGGACAGCCCGACGCGGCCGCCAAGGCCCTCGGCGAACTGCGCGAGCGATACCCGGACAGCTCCTACGCCAAGGCTCCGCCGCCCTCCGTGGGCTCGGTGACAAACGCGCCGCCATGAACGCGTACGACATAGAGTGGGGGGCGCGCGATCGGCGCGAGCGGCACGCCGTCGCGGTGGCGGCGGCCGCCATCGTTTCGACGGCGGTGCACCTGGTGGTGATCTACCTCGTGTCGGTTCTGAACTGGGAGTGGCCGCTGCGGAACACTGAGCGCGAGCCGGTTCAACACGCCGGCCCGATCCGGCTGGAGCGGGTTCAGGCCGAGGCTACTGCGTCCGAACCCGTGGGCGAGTCGGGCGGCCCGGGCGAGGGAGCGGGCACGTGGAGCCAGAGCCTCGGCGGGCTTCAGGACCTGGCTGCCGCCGCACCTGAACTGGCCCTGGGGCCGAACAGCGTGGCGATTGAACCGGCGCCGCTGCCCGAGAATGCGCTGACCGGCGAATCCGGGAGCACGGTGGAGCCGGCGGAGTTCCCGCGGATGCGCCCCTGGGAGCTTCGGCAGGAGATCGTGGCGATCGAGCGGCGCGTGGCGCGCGACGAGGTGCCGAAGCTGGAGCGCCGGCTGATTCCGCAGATTCAGCGCGTGGCTGGCGCGCCGGATATCGCCGTGCCGATGCAACTGCAGTTGGACGCGCTGGCCGAGCCGCTGGGGGCGGGGGCGTCTCACGGGGCGGCGGCGGCGACCGGCGGCGTCACGGCCGCGGGGATGCTGTTCGTTCCGCCGGCCGTGCGCTTTGGATCGGGGACGGGCAGCGGCGGGCCGCTTGCGCCGGTGCCGGTGCCGACGCCGGGCACGGCCGGGAAGGACCTGTTTGAGGAAGTGGGGCTGGACATCACGCCGGTGCGGCCGATCGAGGAGTTTCTGAAGGCTCGCGTGGAGGTCTACTCATCCCTGCTGGACCGCTCGTACAGCTACTTCCGGATGGAGATCAGCCCGGCGCGCAGCGATGCGCTGCCCGTGATCCCCAAGGACGTGGTGCTGGTTCAGGACAGCTCCAACAGCATGACCGAGCAGCGGCTCTACTTCTGCCGCCTGGGACTCGCCCGCTGCCTGGATCGGGTGGGCGAGAAGGACCGCTTCAACGTCGTCAGCTTCCAGGAAGCCGCGACCTTCTGCTTTCCGGACTGGCAGCCCAGAACGCCCGAGGCGATCGAGCAGGCCAAGGGGTTCTCCGCCGCGCTGGCTTCGGCCGGTAACACGGACATCCTGGCCTCGCTGCAGGCCCTCCGCAGGCTGAAGAGCACGCCCGGGCGGCCGATGGTGGTCCTTCTGGTGACCGACGGACGGTCGACCACGGGCCGGACCGACAGCACCGACATCATCGGGCGCTTCACCCGCGAGAACGAGGGGGCGATGTCGGTCTACACGCTGGGCACGGTCAGCACGGCCAACCGGTTCCTGCTCGATCTGCTGAGCTACTGCAACCGGGGCGATGTGCAGGTCGTCACGCGCGGGCGGTGGGATATCCCCGATGCGATGGAGCGCGTCATCGGCGAGGCTTCGCAGCCCGTGCTGGCGGACGTGCGGTTCCGCATGGCGGACCGGTCCGCCTTTGAGGTGTACCCCGTTCTGACGAGCAATCTCTACGTGGACCGGCCCATCCGGCTCTACGGCCGCTTCCCCCGCGGGCAGGACCGGCTGATCTTCCAGGCCGTCGGGCAGGCGGGCCCGACGCGGAACGACATGATT
>JBIIYJ010000207.1:0-9683 GCA_044346855.1 Kiritimatiellia bacterium | reverse complement strand
CGCGTTCCCCGCCGGGCGCACCGATATCATCGAACCGCGCGACGCCCCGGGGCTGCCCGACGAACGGCGCGCGTTCCGGGAGGCCCTGGCCAAGCCCGCCGGGGGGCCGCCGCTGCGCGAATGGATCAAGCCCGGCAGCCGCATCTGCATCGTGTTTACCGACATCACCCGCGCCACGCCCAACAGCCGGATCATCCCCTGGCTCCTGGAGGAGCTGGCCGGCCATCCGCGGGAGCTTGTGACCCTCGTCAACGGCCTTGGCACGCACCGGCCCAACAGCCGCGCCGAGCTGGAAACCCTCCTCACGGCGGAGGTGGTCCGGGACTGGCGCGTGGTCAACCACGAGCCGGAAAATCCGGCCGCGCTGACGGAAGTCGGCCGCCTTGACAGCGGCCGCCCCGCGCTCATCAACCGCCTGGTGGCCGAGGCGGACGTCCGGATCCTGACCGGCTTCATCGAGCCCCATTTCTTCGCGGGCTTCAGCGGGGGTCCCAAGGCCATCCTGCCGGGAACGGCGGGGCTCGAGAGCGTGATGGACAACCATGGCGCGGCTCCGATCGCCCATCCCGGCGCCGCCTTCGGGATCACGCAGGGCAACCCGATCTGGGAGGAGATGGCCCGCATCGCGGAAGCGACGGGTCCCTCGTTCCTGATCAACGTGACCCTCAACGCGCGGCGCGCGATCACCGGCGTGTTCGCGGGCGAACTGTTCGCCGCCCACCGCGCGGGCTGCGCGTTCGTGAAGGCCTCGGCCATGCGCGCCGTGGACCGGGACTACGACGTCGTGGTGACGACGAACAGCGGCTATCCGCTGGACCTCAACCTGTACCAGGGCGTGAAGGGGCTGAGCGCGGGCGTGCGGATACTCAAGCCGGGCGGGTTGCTGGTCCTGGCCTGCGAGTGCCGCGAAGGCGTGCCGGCGGGGAGCCCCTTCGACCGCCTTCTGCGGGCGGCCTCCGGGCCGGACGCCGTCCTGCGCACCATCGGCGCGCCGGGCTTCCGCGCGCCCGAGCAGTGGCAGGCCCAGATCCTGGCGCTCATCCGCCAGCGCGCCCGGATCCTGCTTTACAGCTCGCTGCTGGATGAGGCGGTCCGCGCCGCCCACATGGAGCCGTGCCGCGATATCGGCGCCGCTGTCCGGGACGAGCTCGGTAAAACAGGTCCGGCCGCCCGCGTGGCGGTGCTTCCCCAGGGGCCGCTTACGATTCCCTACCGCGCCGGTGTATAAATCGGATCTGTACCTATTTTAAAAATGTCCGGCAGGCGTCGACGAACGCCTCCACATTCTCCCAAGGTACTTCGGGTTCCACCATATGCGTGGGAGCCGGCATGAGGCCGCCGCGCGGCCCGGCGATCGCGAGGTTGCGCCGGACCGCCTCCCGGACCTCGGCCGGCGTGCCGAAGGGCATGGTGGTCTGGGTGCCGATGGTGCCGTGAAAGCTGAGGCGGTCGCCGTAGGCGGCATGAATGGCGGCAAAATCCATGCACTCCGGCTGGACGGGGTTGAGGATGTCGACGCCCGCTTCGATCAGCCCCGGGATGGCCGGCTCCGCGAAACCGCAGGTGTGGTACAGGACCAGGAGCTCGCCGGGCGCCGCCGCGCGGGCGGAGGCGATGACCCGCTTCAGGCGCGGCTGAAGCCACTCCAGCCAGAAGCCGGGCGCCATCAGCATGCCCTGCTGCATGCCGATGTCGTCGCCGAGGCCCAGCACGTCGATGCCGCTGGCGGCCATCAGGGCGGCCCGCTTGCAACTGATGTCGGTGATCCGATCGAGCAGCGCGACGGCCAGCGGGTCGCCCGCAGCCATATCCAGCATCAGGTTCTCCATGCCGCGCAAATACCAGGCGGTTTCCCAGATCGTGCAGGCCATCCAGCCGGCGGCCGCATAGCCGCTCGCTTTCGTCGCCGCCACGCCTTCCGCCGACCCCGCGAACCGCGCCTCGTCCACCACGGGCCAGGGCCAGGCTTCGATCTGCCCGACGGAATCGAACGATTCCATGGGATGCAGCATGTGCGTCAGGTGGAACGCCTCCTTCGAGTCCGAGGGCTCGTAGGCCACCCCGAATTCGCTGAGCCAGGCGCCGGGCTTGAGCGGGCGGGGATAGAAGCCGCTCCAGTCGCGGCCGGCGTTGGAGGAGCGGTACGCAACACCGCCCCGGAGCGGGAAGTCGTAATACTCCGTGTAGTTCCCGTCGGACCGCCCGGTGGCGGCCTTGAACTTCTCCACCATCGCGGGGGAAAGGTCGAAGCCGAACGGGATGGAGTCAAAGCCTCCCTGGCGTTTCAGGCAGCGCAGCAGGTTTTCACGGGGCGTCATGGGGACCTCACAATCGGTACAGGCGTCTGGCGTTGGCGTTCAGCACGGCGGCGCGTTCCTCCGGCGTGCGCAGGACATCGGCGTAGAGCCCGATCTGGCCGAGCGGGCTGAGCAGGATCTGGTCGGACCCGAACAGCAGCCGGCCCGGGCCCAGCAGGTCGAGGCATTCCCGGAAGTGCAGCGGGTTGGCGCGGCTCAGGCAGAATTCGAGATATAGATTGGGAACAGGCGCGGCGGCGGTGGCCCAGTCGGGCTCGGCCCCGTGCGCGTGGACGAGGACCAGGTCCGGCAGGGAGCGGGCGAGGGCGCACTCGGCCTCGACGTCGCCGGGCGAGGCGGGCATGAAGAGGACCGGCTTGCGCAGTTTGGCGGCGGCCTCCAGGAGCTTGCGGACGTTGGGCGACGCGGTGGGGCAGGGGATGTGGGAGAGCTCGAGCTCGCAGGCGACGAAGGCGGGGTCGGCGGACCAGCGCGCGAGCTCGGCGAGCGAGCGGTCGACGTGGAGGGGGTCGAGTTCGATCATGCCGCGCAGGGCGGGGCGGTTGCGGACGGCCTCGGCGATGCGGCGGTTGCCGGAGGCCGGGTCGTAGCGCATGGACTCGTAGGACGAGACGACGGACAGGGCGATGCCGGCCGCTTTCATGCGGGCCAGCATGGGGGCGGGATCGTAGTCCTCCCGGGGGCCGGGCATCCGGAAGTGGCCGAGGTGGCTGTGGATGTCGATGACGGGCTCCGAAAAGGTGAACGGGCGAGTGGAGATCAGGCGGGGGGCCGAGGCGAAGGCGTCGGGAGAGAGGCCGAGGAGCCGGAGGGCGTTGCCGCCGAGGATGAGCGCCTTGTCGGAGTGGGGCAGGTCCGCCTCCAGCACCTGGTTGAGCGCCTTCTGCATGGAGCGGCCGGGCGCGCCCGAGCCGTAGAGGAGGCGGCCGGCGCCGACGGCGCGGGCCGCGGTCTCGACGGCGCCGATGGTGGCGAGCCAGTTCGTCTCGGCGTAGACGCCGGGAAATTCCTGAAGGACGGCGAGGCACTCGGCCATGTTCCCATAATAAACATCAAGGAGGACCAGCGGGACGCCGGCCTGGGCTGCGAGCGCGGCGAGAGGGCGGGGCAATTCGCAGCCGGTGGGGCTGTCGACGGAGCTGACCAGCGCGACCTGGCCGTATTCCCGGAGCCGGGCGAAGAGGCGCCGCGTGAGCTGGGAGTCGATCGCCCAGCGGTGGGCGGCGGGGAAGAGGCGGACGAGCCGGACGCCCGCGTCGCGGCCCCGGCGCAGCTCGGCCTCCCAGAGGTTCGGGTCGTCCTTCGGATCGGCCACGAGGCAGGGGAGCAGGCGGCCGCCGGACTGCCGGCAGGCGTCGAGGGTTTCGGCGTTGCCGGCGGCGGAATCGTAATCGAGCCCTTGCTGCGACCACGTCGCGCCGGCGGCGACGCCGTGCCGGGCGAGGGCTTCGGCCAGCGCGGCTGGGGCGCAGGCCGGATCGGGGTCGAGCCGTTTCCCGAACTGCGTGTTGATGTCGATAACCAGCATGGAGCTCCTTGTCTACCAGGGGAGGGACTGGACGAGTCGGAAGTAAAGCGGAACGGTGGCGAGGCTGGCGAAGGTGCCGAAGAAGACCGCCTTGGAGCTCAGCCGGGAGTCGCCGTTGTAGCGTTCGGTGAAGAGCGTGCAGGAGATGGCGGGCGGCATGGCCGCGACGAGCAGGAAGGTGAACCGGGGCACCTCGGGGAGGGGGAGGCCGCAGGCGGCGAGGAGGCGGACGAGCGCCAGCGCGGCGAGGGGGGCGGCGGCCAGGCGGAGGGCCAGCACGCCCCAGAGGGCGGGCTCGGGCCGGAGGGCGCGGAGGGGCTGTTCGCCGAGCTGCGCGCCGATGACGAGCAGCGAGAGGGGGATCATGAGCAGGCCCAGCAGGTCGGCGGCGTTCAGGAGGGGGTGCAGGAAGGGCAGGGTGGGGGCCCCGTTGCGCAGGGGGGGGACGGCGAGGGCCAGGAGCAGGCCCGCGAGGGTGGCGAGGATGCCCGGGTTGGAGAGGATGTGCGTTGCCGATTCGCGCAGGGTCTGGCCGGGGTTGAGCGTGGCGATGCCGATTGTCCAGATGGCGGCCGTGCAGCCGATGTTCATGAGGAGGATGGTGGTGACGCCGGCCTCCCCGAACAGGCCCTGGGCGATGGGCAGGGGGAGGTAGATCCAGTTGGTGAGGGAGACGAGGAAGACGAAGGTGCGGCGGCGGGCGGGTTCGCGGACGAAGGGCGAGGCGGCGAGGCCGACCAGTTCGCCGAGCGCGATGACGAGGAAGCCGAGAACCGGGATGTACCAGCTGTGGAGGAGCGTGGGGCCGTCGATGGTGCGCAGGAATTGGGCGACGACGTAGCAGGGGGCGACGAGGTCGATGAGAAACCGGCTGAGGGTGCGGCTCGCCTCGGGCTTCCAGAGTCCGCGCTTGGCGGCGACCCAGCCGGTCACCATGACGAGGAAGAGCGCCGACGTCTTCTGGAGCACGACGAGCCAGCCGTTGATCATGAATCCCGCTTACTTGGCTTCGGGCGCGGCCACCGGCTTGGATTCGACGGGGGCGGGCACATCCGGGTTGAGTTCCGCTTCCGATTCGACGGCGGCGGGCTGGACGGCTTCGGTTTTGGGGGTCTCGAGCTTGACGGGAGCCGACTCGACGGCTTCGACTTTCAAGGTTTCAGGCGCCGCTTCCCGGGTCGTTTCCTTGGCCGGAGCTGCGGCCGCCTTGGGGGGGATGGCCCGGGTGACCTTGGCCGGCATGTTGACCTTGGCCGGCATGTTGACCTTGGCCGGGGGCGGATTCTTATCGAAAAGGACGGGGCTGCGCTTGACCTTGGGCTCTTCGGGCCGGGGCTGGGAGTAGGGGTTCTGCTCGCGGAGGCGGGCGTTGGCATCGTAGAGGGTGAAGTCGTAGCGCTTCTTGAGCAGGCGCCATTCCCCGTCGCTGAACGCGTAGAACGCGTTGAGGTTGTTGACGAGTTCGGCCATGTCGACCGTTTCGAAGCGGGCGATGCCGGGGAGGGGCGCTTCGGTGAGGACTGCGGGCGCCTCGAAGCCCAGGAAGATGGTTTTCTTGGGCTTCCGGACGAGGGGTTCGGCGGAGCGGAACTGGTTCAGCGAGATGGGTTTCCATTCCCGGCCGGTCCAGTAATTGAGCTCGGGGTCCGAGGGGTCGGCCGTTGCGCGCCAGGAAACGACTTCGGCGTTGCGCAGGCTCTGCATGTCGAAGGCGAGCTGGATCAGGCGCAGGCGCGCGGGGACCACGAGGAGCGTGTTGAGCGGTTCGGCGGCGGAGGCGAAAAAGGGAAGAAGAAGGCAAACTGCCAGGCTGGCGTGGAGCATTGCTTTTTTCATGGCCAAAATCCTTTCCTGAAGACGTGGAAAGACTAGCGCGGCTTCAGTTTGGAAACAAGGAAGAAGTGCTGGGGGTTGAAGGAGGCGAGTCGTGCCGGGGGACTGCTCGTGGTTGCTGGGTCAGGCTGGAAATCCCGATGTCCGACCTGCCTTCGACTCTTTCGGGATGTCAACAAAGAGGATTTCAGCCGTTGACAACGCTCGCCCGCGTCTCTGGTAGCCGATGATATCCTGGAGTTCGGTCAGTATCCCGCGCTCCGGATCGTCTGGGCCGAGAGCGCGAAGCAGGTCATTGAGCGCCACTTCCAGCACTTCGACCGGAGTGCCGGAAGGAAGCACGAGGATGTTCCGTAAGGGGGCGATCTCAATGAGTCGAAGCCACTCGATCTGCCGCAAGGCTGAGCAAGGGCCCACTACGATCAGCGCTTTACCCGGAGTTAATTCGATCAGCTCGATCGCCTTTGCCGGGGGGCGCCCTTTTTGCAATAAGGCATCAACGCATTTTACAAGGGCCAGGGAGCGGTCCGGGCTGACGGAGTCCAACGCCGCCAAGATTCTTTCGGGCAGCGTCACGGTGACGGGGCGGCAGGATTCCCGAAATTTCGGAGGGCGGCCCCCGGCATGTTTTTCAGGCGTCTTTTTCGGTTTCATACATTTCCTTTTGACCTGTTTGCTGTTATCTCGTAATATCTATAAGTAAAAGTTAGTTATAACGGGATAACTAAAAGAGAGCAAACAAAAAAGAGCGGAACGGAAAAGGAGCGAGGCGATGAGGAAGTACGGGCGCATGTCGATTTTTCTGGCGGCGGTTTTAACCCTGGTCGGGGCTCTGACTGGCTGCGAAAATGGAGGTTCCGGTGGCGACGACGGGGCGACGATTGATCCCAAGGTGGTGGGAACCTGGAAGGTCCTGTCGGTCTGGCGGTGGTCGGAGATGACGTTCCGGGCAGACGGCTCCAAAAGCCAGGTGGATCGGATCAGCGGAGAAGCAAACGACCGTGGCTCCTGGTCGGTTGAGGGTGGGAAGTTGATTATTGTGGCCGATGTAACGGAGGCATGGTCCTACCGGGTCACAGGCAGCACGTTGACGGCCACCTCTCCTGGCGGGACAACGGTACAGATGGTGCGGCGTTAAACGCGGTTACTTGTTTAATGCCTTGCGGAATTCCCGCGTCATGACGGGGAGGATCTGGAACAGGTCCCCGACGATGCCGTAGGTGGCGGACTTGAAGATGGGGGCGTCGGGGTCCTTGTTGACGGCGATGATGATGTCGGCGGACATCATGCCGGCGAGGTGCTGGATCTGGCCGCTGATGCCGAACGCGAAGTAGATCTTGGGGCAGACGGTTTTGCCGGTCTGGCCGACCTGGTGCGGGTAGGAGATCCAGTTGGCGTCCACGGCCGCGCGGGAGGCGCCGACTGCGCCGCCGAGCACGCTGGCGAGCTCTTCGAGGAGCTTGAAGTGTTCGGGCTTCTGCAGACCCCGGCCGCCGGCGACGATGATTTCGGCGTCGCCGAGGTTGATCTTGGAGCCCGTGTCGGGCGTGAAGGCGGTCCGGGAGGCGCGGGCCTTGAGGGTTTCGGCCGCCACTTCCGCCAGCAGGACCTGGCCGGCCCTGGCGGGGTCGCGGGGCAGCGCCTTCATGACGCGCGGGCGCACGGTGGCCATCTGGGGCCGGGCGGAGGGCGTGATGATGGTGGCCATGATGTTGCCGCCGAAGGCAGGCCGGGTCTGGAGCAGCTGCCGGGTCCGGGGGCAGATGTCGAGGCCCGTGCAATCCGCCGTGAGGCCGGCGTAGAGCGGAACCGCGACGCGCGAGGCGAGGCTCCGCCCGAGGGTCGTGGCGCCGAACAGGACGATGGCGGGCTTGTGGAGCCCGCAGAGCTTGCGCAGTTCGTGGGCGTAGATTTCGTCCTGGAAAACGGCCAGGCCCGGGTGGTCCGCGACGATCACCTGGTCGGCCCCGCCGGCGATCAGGTCCTGCGCCAGGGCGGAGACGTCGGAGCCGAGCAGCACGGCCACGACCTGCTGCCCGAGGTCGGCGGCGAGGGCGCGGGCCTTGCCCAGAAGCTCGAAGGTGACGGCCTGCAGGCCGGATTCGTTCCGTTCCGCGAAGACCCAGACGTTCTTGAAGGCGTCGAGGGCTTCGGCCTTGCGGGCCGGCTCGATGGCGATGGCGTCCACGGGGCAGGCGGCGACGCAGGCGCCGCAGAGGGCACAGGTTTTCAGGTCGATGACGGGGACGGCGCCTTTCGCCTGGGAGAGCGAGGCGTAGGGGCAGACCGGCAGGCAGGCGCCGCAGCGCACGCAGGTCTCGGAATTGATTCGGATGGGATCGCTCATGGGGTAAAACCTGGGTTAGCGGGAGGCTTGCAGGAGGGCTTCGCGCAGTTTTTCGATGAGTTGGGGAACAACGGTTTCGGCCTCCCCGGAAAGCATTTCGCCTCCTTGCCGGGAGGGCGGGGGAAAGACGTTGGCCACGCGGGTGGGGGAGCCCTCGAGCCCGATGAGATGGGGATCGCAGGCGAGGTCGGCCGCTTTCCAGACGGGTATGACGGCTTTTTTGGCGGCCATCTTGCCCTTGAGCGAGGGCAGGCGGGGTTCGTTGATTTCCTTGATCACGGTGAGGACGCAGGGGAGGGAGGAGGCGATGGTCTCGATGCCGTTCTCGAGCAGCCGCTCCGCGGTGATAGCCGTCTCGTCGATGGCGTCGATTTTGCGCACGTAGGTGATCTGGGGGATGTCGAGGTGGGCGGCGATGCCCGGGCCGACCTGGGCGGTGTCGCCATCGGTGGCCTGCTTGCCGCAGATGATCAGGCCCACATCGCCGAATTTCTGCACGGCCTTGGCGAGGGTGTAACTGGTGGCCCAGGAATCGCTGCCCGCGAACGCGGGGTCGGAGATGAGGACGGCGTCGTCCGCTCCCATGGCGATGGCTTCGCGGACGGCGGCCTCGGCCTGGGGCGGGCCCATGGTGATGACGGTGACGCGGCCGCCGAGGCGGGTCTTGAGGCGGAGGCCCTCCTCGATGGCGAACATGTCGAAGGGGTTGACGATGGCGGCGGCGCCTTCGCGCATCAGGGTATGGGTGTCGGGATTGATGCGCACGTTGCCGGTTTCCGGCACCTGTTTAATGCAAACCACGATATGCATGGTGTTCCTTCCAATAAAAGGATCATGGTAAACAAATAGAGGTGCAAAGGCAAGAAACAAGGCGATTCGTGAGATTCTCCGGCCGGTTGGGAGAGGGGGCTTGACGGCGGGCGGGGGTGCGACTAGCTTACGGGGAAACAGCAGGAGGACGGACATGCCGCGACCGATCAGCAAACTGGCGCCTGGATGGTGGGATTACACGACTCTGGACACGGATATCCTGGAGGATGCCGCGCGGCTGACGCCGAAGGACCTGCTGCAGTTGTCGCGGCCCGGCTTCACGGTGAAGGTCTACGACACGGTGGAGGAATTTTACGCGGCGGAGGCGCTTGAGTATATCGAGGCCTGGCGGCAGGGGACGCCTGGCAATCCGGCCGGGATTTGCGGGCCGATCGGGCCCACCGAGCAGCTGCCGCTGGTGGCCCGGATGGTCAATGCGTTCGGTCTTTCGCTCAAGCATGCCCATTTCTGGGGGATGGACGAGTGGGTGCTGGACGGGAAGCCGGTGCCGGAGAGCCATCCGCTCTCGTTCGCCCGGTGCGACAAGGCGCTCTGTTTCAACCGCATTGACAAGGCGCTGCGCATGCCGGCGGAGAACCTGCATTTTCCGAACGGGAAGGCGGCCTATTCGGCCAGTTACGACCAGGTCCGCTGCGTGCTGATGCAGGGCGGGCAGGGCGAGATCAAGCACTGGGCGTTCAACGATCCGCTGCCGCGCGAAGGGGCCTACAAGAACCGGCCGCCCACGCCGGCGGAATACCGGGCGCTGAAGACGCGGCGGGTGAGACTCCATCCGGTGACCATCACGCAGAACGCGAGGACGTCCGGGGGCGGGAACGTGACGCTG
>JBIIYJ010000525.1:0-2697 GCA_044346855.1 Kiritimatiellia bacterium | reverse complement strand
ATGAATTCCGCGCAGGCGGCGTCCCCGGCGCGAAAGCCCTTCACGATCTCCTGGAGCGGCTTCGCGGCGCCGTGCTGTTCGAGCCAGCGCTTCTCCAGTCCCCCGCCGCTGATCAGCGTCTCCACGCAGCCGCGCGCGCCGCAGTAGCAGGCCGGACCCGCCGGATCGATGGCCATGTGTCCCCACTCGCCGCCGATTGCCTGCAGGCCGGTGATGACGTCGCCCTTGTAAACGATGCCGCCGCCGCAGCCTGTCCCCATAATGACTCCAAACACCAGCTCCTTGCCCTTGCCGGCCCCGAACATGGCCTCGGCCATGGCGAAGCAGTTGGCGTCGTTCTGGATCTCGATTTTCCGGCCCAGCGCCTTTTCCAGGTCCGCCTTGAGAGGCTGCCCGTTCAGGCAGACGGTGTTGGAATTCTTCAGGAGCCCCGTGCGCCTGGAAACGGCCCCCGGAGTGCCGATGCCGAAGGTGTGGGACGACGAGCCCGTTTCCTTGACCAGCAGATCGTGCAGGCCGGCGATCCGGTCCACGATGTGCCGGTAGCCCTTCTCGCGGTCCGTTGAAATGCGCTTGCGGAACAGCTCCCTGCCGCCCTCGTCCAGCACGATGCCCTCGATTTTCGTCCCGCCCAGGTCGATCCCGATTCGATTCATGACGCACACTCCCAATCGACTTATGGTTTGACGGCCTTCCGAAGCCCGTCGGTTTCATCCCGCACCAGATTCACCACGGAGATCCAGAAGGCCTCCTTTTCCACCGTTTCGGATACAACGCGGGCCGGCAGGAAGCGCTGCAGCTCCTTGATGAAATCCCGGCGCATGGCCGGATCCTCCGTCAAGCCCGCCAGACGCGTCTTGAGCGCATCGAAAAAGCCTTCTACCGTTCGACCATGGTCCGCAATCTTCGGCGGAATCAGGCCGGCAGGCAATTGGATCCCCTGCTGCCTGAGCCAGGCCAGGTCCCACAGATCGCGGTTTTTGATCCGGTTCGGCCTGAACGCCAGCGCCACCATCTTGTCGGCAAAAATCTCTTCCCGGCTTTCAGCCTGGAGGATCAGCCCCGCGGTGCCCAGGTCAATGCCGTAGATATTGCGCAACAGCATCGGACGCGGATCATGGCTGGGGATCGAACAGATATCCACATGGATACGCTGGGCCGGAAAGGACTTCCGCTCGGGACGGGTGATCAGGGTGATCTTCCACGTATCCACGTTCAAAATATCTTTAACCGGCTCCGTGCAGGTGACGGCCAGCCCGTATTTTTCCTTGAGCTTGGCCTCCAGGATGCCCGCCAGCCTTGCCAGGGAATCCCGCGAAAAGCCGGTTCCGCCGGCAAAATCAAGGTCCTCGCTCAGCCGATCGGACCCGTAACAGGCCCGGAGACAGGTCCCGCCCATGAACGTCAGCCCGGCCAGCAATCCGGCGGCGCTCATCTCGCGCAAAATATCATGATGAAGCAGTTCTTTCTCCACCACGGGCCTGACGGCGTGCAGTTCCGGCTTCGCCTGCATGGCCTGCTCCACCAATCGATCAAACAAATTCATGCACCGCCTCCCAGTCGATCAAATCCGTGCTCCGGTGCGTCGCCTTCATGTCCCGGATCGCCAGGGGAACGGACGCCCGCCAAAGACGGCAGTCCCGATCGTACGTCAACTGCTCCGCCACATCCTCCGGACGCTTGGCGGAGTGAATGAATTCCACGCGACCGAAATCGCCGCACCGAATGGTCTGGCTGCGGCCGGACGACATCAGCATGATGGTGCTCATCGGAATCTGCGGAATGATCCCGGCCTCGCTCAGCACCGTCTCCAGGCTCAGGTAATTGAAATGCCCGGCGCGCATCCGGGCGGCCGCATGATACAACAGCAGCCCACCCTTGTAGGGCACGCGCGGAAACAGATATAAATTGCGGCAGACGCGCGTGAGGAGCCCCGCTTTCTGCGCCCGGCTCAACAGGACGGACCACCCCCGGTAATTCGGAAGAGCGCCCTGAAGATCCGACGACGAAAACAAACAATGCTCCGGATCCGCCAGTTTGCTCAGGATCGCTTCAAGCTGCTTCATCGGCTGCATGAAAAAGAGTCTACATAAACTTGCAAAAAGTGCAAGTAAATGTTGAGTCTTTCATGACAATTTTGGCCGCGTCGCCATTGAAGTCGAATGTCACCGCCGGCGGCACGCTTCCCCGATAGGGCAGCAGGAGCGTGGCGATCCTGACGGGCAACCGGGCGGTCACGGTCAGCGCCAGCGCGGGCGCCGGCTCGATCTTGTTATACCCGTCCGAATACCAGCCGCCCCGCGGATTTTGCGCGCCCTCCTCGATCCGCGCCTTTGCCGTGGCCGGCATGCCGGCGGGCCAGACGAGGAGGTTCGCGTCCGGAAACAGGGTCCGGGCCTTCATCCCCTCAAGCCCGACAGGACCCGGCGCGAATTGGAAGCGCGATTCGATTTCGTGCAGACCGTCGCCGGTGAGTTCGTCGAACATGACCCAGAAGGAGTTCCGTACAAACACCATCTCCCGCGTGTGCACGACCTTGACGGCATTGTCGGGCCCGTATCCCAGTTCATATTGGCCGCGGGCCCGGATTTCCTCCGGCCCGACCCGCCAGCCCAGGTCGAGAGGCGCTTGGGCGATCCAGGTGTCGCGGCAGCCGACGCTGTTCTGGCCCAGCCCGTCCACCAGGATCGTCGAATG
>JBIIYJ010000524.1:0-2718 GCA_044346855.1 Kiritimatiellia bacterium | reverse complement strand
AATGCGTTGAACGGCGCGGATTATGAACAGAACAATCTCCAAATCATCCGCGCTAGTCTATCCGGGGCGCAATATGCGGCGGCGCAGCAGACGGCGACCCAGTGGGTTGAGAAGTTTCGCGCGGGAGAGAGGCAGACCCCGGATGCGGCCCCGACTGCTCCAACGCCCTCTGACACGGTGAAGGCAACCGGCTCCGGGTTTGTCATCAGCACGGACGGGTATTTTCTCACATGCGCCCACGTCATCGAAGACGGGCGCGAGATCAAGGTGCGGATCGGCGACAAGACTCACCCCGCCAAGGTCGTCCGCGCCGATAAGCGAAACGACGTGGCCTTGCTCAAACTGGAAGGCGAGGGCTTCACCCCCCTGGCTCTGGCCCAGTCCGTTCCCGAAATGGGCGACAAGGTCTTCACGATTGGCTATCCGAACCCCGGCATTCAGGGCAGCGCAGCCAAATACACAGATGGTGCCGTCAGCGCCCTCTCGGGCCTTCAGGACGATGTCCGCACGATGCAGATTACGGCCTCGATCCAGGGGGGCAACTCCGGTGGCGTCTTGGCTGACTCGGCCGGCAATGCCGTCGGCCTGGTCGTGGCCCAACTCAACGCCGTAACGGTCTTCGAGTACACCGGTTCGATCCCGCAGAACGTCAACTTCGCAGTGAAGATCAACTACGCCCTGCCGCTGATCCAAGCCGTTCCCAATCTGGCCCGTCGCCTTCCCCCGCCGACGAAGCCCGTGCCGAATGTCAGCCCTGTCAAAACGGTGGAGGCCGCAACCGGGCTGGTGATCGTGCATGAGTGAGGGATAGATCCGGAAGCGACAGCACCCCCCCGGATCTCGGGGAATCCATGTCTAAGCTATTGCATCGCAAGCACGTTCTTCCCGTCAATCGCCGCCCTGGGCCAGCATCAGCGCCCACAATCCGAGCTTCACCCACAACTCTCCGGCAGCCGATCCGCCGTTTTCCAAGGGCGTCCCAGTTTCTCCGCGTCCTGTCTCTCTGCCCCGTCTTCTTCGCCCCCGTGCGCCCTCTCTCTATCAACCCCGCCGCGTCTCCGGCGTAATTGAAGCGCCTCCGCCGCGGCGGGCTCTGCATCCCCATGCGCCGTTTTCCGGTCGTGTGGCCGTGTTTCTGGCAAAAAGCAACCCCGGCGGCTTGCCGGGGTTTTGTCCTCGCTCACGCTCCTGCCCACTGCCAGCTTCATGCCGCGCGGGTCACAAACGCCGTCAGCGCCGCCGCCGGCACGCGGTAGCGATCCAGTCGCGTTTCAACAGTTGGAAGGCGCCCTTCCTTCACCATGCGCCAGATCGTCTGCCGTGAGACGTGCATCCAGCGCGCCGCCTCGGTGAAGGTCAACAGCCGCGTGTCTGTCACCTCCACGGCCTTCTCGCCGCTGAGCGCTTGTTCCACCGTCTTGAGTTGCTCCGGCGTTGCCGCCAGGATGCGCCCGATCAGTTCCTCTTTACCCATACGTATCCCTTCTGACGCGCTCTGTCCGCACACACTATTGTGTTTGTAACGGTGCGTCATACAACGCACGGAATCAACAGGAAAATGCTGCACAGCGCACACATTTGGTCGATCCGCATGGGATGAAAAAGGCTGCAAGTGTCTCGGCTCGTAACACTTGCAGCCCGTCAGCAATATTTTTTCCGCTCGCCGGCGGTTTCTGTCACTTGGCGAGCATGGCGGCCAGCCGCTCCCTTTCGGCCGGGGTCAGTTCGGCCACGAACGAGCCCAGTTTGTCACCGGCGGACAGGGCGGGCGGGGTGGGGGAACCGTTGCCAGTCAGGACGCTTGGTAGTTTGTCGCCCAAAACCGCCCGCAGGTGCTCCCGCCCCGGTTTGAAATAGTGCCGCAGCACGATCTCGACGGTCTTATGACCTGTCACCAGCCGGCAAACCTCCATCGGCACGCCCGCCGAAAGCGCCAGCGTCACCCACGTCACCCGCAGCGCATGCCAGTCCAGTATTGAGGCCCGTCTCGCCCGTCCGGTCGCATTCTCTGAACGGGTCAACCGTGCCACTCGGCTTTTCATGCCCTCGCCCGCCGCCCCGGTCGCCATGAAACGGATGCCCGACAGGGCTTCGGTTCCGTGTAGGTCGGTTGAAACCGTTGACCGCGCCCACCCGGTCGCCTTCTCAATGTCCCGGACGGATTGCCCGGCCGCATAGCGTCGCAGGGTGTCCAGGACCCGGTCGCGTTTTGCTCCATCCATGCCCCCCGCCACGGCGGTTTCAATCTCGGCCAGATGCTCTACCAGCCCGGCCCGTCCGGTCGCCCTGTTATCCGTTTCCGGCACATCCTCTGGGGGTTCGACCATGATCGCAGCAACCAGCTTCTTGAAGCGCCAGGTCAGTCCGTCGGGGTTCGCTTTCACCATTTGCGCCGCCTCGGGAAAAACAAACGTCGCCCCCGCCGCGCGGGCGGCGAGCGCCGCCTCGAAGACTTCCCGCAGGGGTGCGAAGATCGGGATCTCGACGCTGGCCCCGGTTTTGGCCGTCTTGACCGCCACGACGCCCGCCCGCAAATCGACCGATTTCCACGGCAAGTTGCACACGTCGCCTCGCCGCAGCCCGGTGCAAGCCGCCGTCACGACCAGCGGAAACAGAAAATCATCGGCCCGCGCCGCCTCAAAAAGCCGCGCCAGCTCGTCGGCGGTGAAGGGTCGGCGGTGGATCGTGTCGCCCTCGGTATCCTCCCCCTTGCGGTTG
>JBIIYJ010000206.1:0-9778 GCA_044346855.1 Kiritimatiellia bacterium | reverse complement strand
AAGACCAGGTTGGCCCGCTGGTTCGCCGCCGGATCCGAATCCGGCCCCGGGTCCAGCAGGCTTTCAAGCCGCATCCGCCCGTTCGGGAAGCTCACGCCCCCGGGCCCTTCCAGGCGGAACGCGGCCACGTCGGCCGGCGCGGCCAGCGGGTTATGATAAAGGATGCCAGTCGGACACGTCATGCGTCACCTTCGCTTAGGGAGATCAGTGTAGGGAAATCATCGACGTAAAAGCAAGAGCCCAAATCCTCGCCAGGCAGGAGGCGGCACGGCGGGTGCGGGGTTCCGCAGCATGCAAGTTTGTCCATTTTTGAACGCGGGATTGAAACCGGCGCCGCCGGGGACTATCCTGCTCGGCATCACGTCATCGAAGGGAACGACCATGGAAAAGACCGCGTTGCGCTTCCTCGTCATCGGTTGCGGCTCGATCGGCCGGCGCCATCTGCGCCTGCTGAACGAGCGGGCCGACCTTGCCGTAGCCGCCTGCGACCCCGACCCGGCCGCCCGGGACGGCGTGGCCGCGATCGGCGCCGCCATCCCGTTCTTCCCCGACCTGGCCGCCGCCCTGGCGGAGTGGAAGCCGGCCTTCGCCGTGGTGGCCAATCCCAACCGGTTCCACGCGGAGGCCGCGATCGCCGCCCTGCGCGCCGGGGCCCACATCCTCTGCGAGAAGCCCCTCGCCGACACCCTCGCCGCCGGCCGCCGCATCGTGGCCGAGGCCCGCCGGCGCAAGCGCACCCTTCTCGTGGGCTACACCGAGCGCTACCGGGAGTCCCTGCAGCTGATCGAGAAAATGGCCTCCTCCGGCGAGCTCGGCACGCTCACCGGCGGCCGCGCCCTCGTGGGCACCTACAACACGCTCCTGTGCTCCCGCACCGCCAGCCGTTCCCAATACGGGACCATCCTCGTCGACTACACGCACGAGTTCGACTTCCTGCGGGGCCTCTTCGGCGAGGTGCGCCACGTGGACTGCTTCGCGAACGACCTGGGGGACAAGCCGCTGAAGGCCTCGCCCTCCACCGCCGTGACCGTGCTCCGCTACGAAAGCGGGGCCATCGTGACCGTGCACATGGACTACATCCAGCACCCCCAGCGCCGGATCCTCGAGGTGTTCGGCGACCGCAAATCCATCGAGTTCGATCTGTCGGCCGACACGATCCGGATCTTCGACACCGACGCGCCGGGCGTCCACACGCTGGCCTTCGAGAACGTGCGCGACAACCGGTTCCGCCTCGAGCACCAGGACCTGATCGACTCCGCCCGGAAGGGAACCCCGCCCCGGGTCGACGGCGAAGCCGGCCTGAGCGCCCTCGCCATCGCCGAAAAGGCCGTCCGGCAGATCACCCGGGCAAGGAAAGGGTGAGGGGGCGGAAGCGGTTCAAGGGTTCAGGGGGCAGGGTTCGGGGTTCGGGGTTCAGGGGGCAGGGTTCAGGGTTCGGGGTTCAGGGTTCGGGGTTAAGGGAAGTGAGTCGGACTGGTCGGACCTGTCTGACCGGTCGGACCTGTCTGACTGAACACTGATCACTGACCACTGATGACTGATTACCGATCACCGACCACCGACCACTCTTGCATGCCGCACGGAATTGCGCTATAATCGCCGTTTTTCCAATAGAAGGAATTGCCATGGCCATCACCCGGGAAGACGTGCTTCACTACCACCTCGGGGGCAAAATCGCCCTCGCCCTGCCGAAACCGTTCGCGACCCAGCAGGACCTCTGCCTCGCCTACACCCCCGGCGTGGCCCACGCCGTCAAGGAGATCGCCGCCCGCCCCGACTCCGTCTACGCCTACACCAGCAAGGCCAACCTGGTTGCCGTCGTCACCGACGGCACCGCCATCCTCGGGCTCGGCGACCTCGGCGCCCGCGCCAGCATCCCCGTCATGGAGGGCAAGGCCGTCCTCTTCAAGGCCTTCGGCGACGTGGACGGTTGGCCCGTGCCCCTGGACCGCTGCCGACTGGGCGGCGCCGACACGGGCAAGACCGACCCCGCCCGCGTCATCGACGCCGTGGCCGCCCTCGCCGGCATGTACGGCGGCATCAACCTCGAGGACATCGCCGCCCCCGCCTGCTTCGAGATCGAGGACAAGCTCGACGCCATGCTCGACATCCCCGTGTTCCACGACGACCAGTGGGGCACCGCCGTCATCACCCTCGCGGGCGTCCTCAACTACGCCCGCCTCTCCGCCCGCGAGCTGGGCGAGCTTCGCATCGTCATCAACGGCGCCGGCGCGGCCGGCATCCGCATCTGCGAGATGCTCAAGGAGTCCGGCTGCACCCGGGTCGTCCTGTGCGACACCAAGGGCGTCGTGCGCACGGCGCGCGCGGACCTGACGGGCAAGAAAAAGGAACACGCGGCCGAGACCGCGGCCGCCACGCTCGAGGACGCGCTGAAGAACGCGCACGTCTTCATCGGCGTCTCCGCGGCCGACTGCCTCAAGCCCGAGGCCGTCAAGACCATGGCCCCCTACCCCGCCATCTTCGCCATGGCCAACCCCGACCCCGAGATCAAGCCCGAGCTGGTGACCGAGGCCCTCGGCAAGGAGCCCTACGTCATGGCCACGGGGCGGTCCGACTACGCCAACCAGATCAACAACGTGCTGGGATTCCCCTTCCTTTTCCGCGGGGCGCTGGACGTCCGCGCCCGCACCGTCAACATGGCCATGAAAAAGGCCGCGGCCCAGGCCCTCGCGGCCCTGGCGCGCGAGCCGGCGCCGGATTACGTCAAGGCGATCTACGGCCAGCCCGACCTGAAGTTCGGCCGCCACTACATCATCCCCAAGCCCTTCGACCGCCGGCTCTTCGAAGCCGTGCCCGCGGCCGTCGCCAAGGCCGCCGTGGAATCCGGGGCCGCCAAGGCGGGCTTTGACCTCGGGGCCTACCGCACCTCCCTGCATGAGCGGAACGAAAAGCGGCAGACGCGGTAAAACGGGCGGGCCTCGGGAGAACTCCCTATACGGCCTGGCACAGGAAGAGGCGAGAGGAAAGCGGCGTGTCCAGCCGCACGGCCAGGCCCTGGCGGGCCAGGTCGGCGCCCCCCGCCTCCTGCACCAGGCCGCCCGGCTCGGTGGTGATCCGGTACCGGCGGGCGGGGTCAAGCCCGCGAAAACAAAGGGTATAGCTGTCCGCCTTGGCGTTCACCAGCCGGAAGACGCCGGCGAGGGCCCGGCTCCGGTCGGCCGCCACATGCTCCCACGCGCACCAGCCCGAGGCGTCGGGCCCCGGAATGACGGGCGTGTGGTGGTACACCCGCGCCTCCCGGTGGAACGGGCGGACGAAGTCCTTGTAGATCGCCACGTATTTCCGGACAAGGTCCAGCAGCGCGGGATTGGCCTCGGCCAGGCTGCGGGTCAGCCCCGACAAGGCGGGGTGGCCGAACAGGAGCACCTGGAGCTGGGTCTCCGGATTGCCCCGGTAGCTGCCGTTCATGCACACGCCGAAGAGGCGGTCCAGGCATTCGGGCGGCAGCGCCAGCCCAAGGCCGTTCAGGATCCGCACCGTGCGCGGCATCCGCATCCAGTCCGAGGTCCACAGGGTCGTGAACCGGGCCGCCATGCCCAGGTCGGTCCGGCCGCCCCCGCTGGAGCAGTTTTCAAGTTGCAAATCGGGGTACAGGCGGCGCACCCGGTCGAAAATCCCGTGGATCGCCTCCACGTGCCGCCACAGCGTGTTCTCCTGGCGGCCGTGCCGGAGGTTGAAGCCCCCCTCCCCGGCGTCGATATTGTAGTCGAGCCGGAACAGGTCGAGCTTGTACCGCTCGATCAGGCGCACGATGTGGCCCTCCACGTACTCGCGCACCTCCGGCTTGGCCAGGTCCAGAACGCGCTCCACCGGCCGGCCGTAGCGCGCGATGAACCAGTCCGGATGCGCCTGGGCCAGTTTGGACGATTTCCCGGCGCTTTCGATCTCGACCCACAGGCCGCACAGCAGCCCCCTGGACCGGGCATAATCGAAAACGGGAAACAGGTCGCCGGGAAGGCGGTTCCCTGTCATCCAGTCGCCGCTCGTCTCGGGCCACGGGGTGTTCGCGTCGGCATACCACCCGGCGTCCACCATGAACAGCTCGGCGCCGACGTCCGCCGCGATGTCGATCTCCTTCCGAAGCCCGGCCTCGGACAGCTCGTGCTGCATGTAGCCCCAGTGGTTGTAGATGACCGGCTGGAGCCCGGAGCCCGCCCGGGGGACAACCCGCTTCCTCAGGTGCCCGTGCCAGGCCTGGATCAGCGAATCGAGCCCGTCGTGGTTGAGCCCGAAATGCACGTCCGGCGCCGACACCGTTTCGCCCGGCTCCACCATCCGCATGGGGGCCGGGGCCACCGGAGCCAGGCTGAACCGGAGGCGGCTTTTGCCCGTGTTGCGGCTGAATTCAGACTGGAATCCGAACCGCCAGTTGGCCGACCAGGCCAGCCCCGCCACGAAATACCCGCCGTAGAGGCTGTTGTGCGCGACGGCAAACGGGGTGCCGTGCCCGCTTCGCCCGCGCCGGGAGCCGAACGCCAGCTCGGCGTTCAGCGGGATGGGCTGCCACTGGAAGTTGCCCTCGTTGCCCCAGTCCTCGTCAGGGCACCAGCCCGCCTTGTATAGGGGCTCGCCCAGCCCTTCCAGGTTCTCCCTCAGCTGGTCCTGCATGGACCACAGGGCCCCGCACAGGGGCGCGATCGCCGTCAACCCCCAGGCCGCGTCGGCCGAGGTGTTCGTCACCGTCATGCGGCGGAGGAACAGGCCGTCGCCGAGTGGCTCGGTCAGCACCTCCACCCGGACCGGTTTCAGCGTGTGGCGGAGCGTCAGCCGGAGCGCCGCTCCCTCCTGGGCCGCGGATTCCAGGGCCCAGCCGAAGGCCAGCGATTCGCCGTCCACCTGGAGGTCGAACGCCGCGATCCCGGGCTCTTCATCATGCGGGAAGAAGGGGATGCCGGTGTCCTGCAGCGACACGCCCAGCAGCCGGCCGTCCGAAAACGCCTCCACGTAAACCGAGGTTCCCGAATGATAGCGCCATGCCGGGGTAGTTCCCTCAACCGTCGTGATCCGAGAGTCCATTGACGCGCTCCTCGTTTAAACTCCGCCCGGCGCCAGCCTCAAGGGGAAGCGGGCCCGGGGTCGGCCACCGGCTGCAGAACCTCGTTGCGCCGGAAAAACGAGGGAGTAAACGGCGGATTATAGCGCGCCCAGACCGGCTCCCCTGTTGTCACAAGGCCTCGCTTGCCCGCCCAGGCCAGCAGCCCCTTCTTCTGCTCCTGATAGGAGGCTTCGGTCCAGCGGCCCGAATAGCGGACCGCGGCCATGAAACGCGCGGGAATGGGGCGCAGGCGGACGTTGGAATCCGCCGGCTCGGGGAGAGTCTCCAGCGTGAACGAGGCGGGCATCATGAAGCTGACGGCCCAGCCCCGGCCGGCGGGCTCCTGACTCACGGGGGCTGTCATGGCGATCTTGAGCCCCGGCTCCTGGCTCACCGGGGCCGTCATGGCGATCTTTTCCTGGCGGCGGTTCTTGCCGGAAATATAGCCGAACAGCCGGCGGAAGGCGATGTTGCCCGCGTCCTCGAGATCCGACTCCACGACCGTTTCCGCCACCACGCAGGGCTCGTAGCGCCGGATTTCAAAGGGGCCGTCCGTTTCGATGACCTTATAAGCGGCTTCTTCCACGGCCATCGCGAAACCTCCCATAAGCGCCAGCAGGGCGGCCGCCAGCCATAAAACCGATACGGGCGTCCTCATGGCGCGTCCTTGTCCTTGTCCCGATCCTTGTCCTTATCCTTGTCCTTATCCTTATCCTTGCCCTTGAACAGGCTCTCCAGCCCCTTCGCGATGCCGCCGAGGTCGAGGCCGTCCTTCTTTTTCTCCCCCTTGGGCGGCGCCATCAGCGCCTGGGCGAGAAAATCGAACAGCGCCTGCTCCAGCCTCAGCTTCGGCTTGTCGAGCATACCGTGCACCGGGATGTTCAGGGTGGCGGTCTCCATGACGGCGTCGCCCAGTTTCACGTTCTTGAGGGTGAGGATCAGCTTCGATTCAGGTTCCTCGAAGCGGCCCTGGTTGACCGCCAGGATAAAATCGACCTGCTGGGGGTCCCCGCGGAGGCCGGAGTTCTTTCCCAGCAGCGGGCGGACCATCTCGGGGTCGAGTTGCTCGATGGCTCCGGCCAGCCGGAAGCAGGGCTCCCCGGGCTTGACCAGCGGGGCGAGGCGGCCCTTGAACGACACCGGCGCCCGATGGCCTCCGCTTTCGACGTAGCCCTTTCCCGTCAGCGGGCCCCAGCTCTCCTCGTCGATGGAATCCCCGAAGGTCGCCAGGTTGGCCCCGTCCAGCTCCAGGCGGAACCGGGCCTCGTAGGGCCGGCCCTCGGTGGTCTTCTCGTAGTTCACATAGTTCAGGTTCAGGGAGGCCTGCAGCCGGTCGACCGTGATCTCAGGCAGGGGCTTGGAGGCGGCCGCGGGCTTTTCCGGGGCCGGCGTCACCGGGGGTCGCCCGGCCGGGGGCGGCGGCTCCTTGACGGAGCGGCGCCTCACGTTCAGCCGGCCGTCCGCGGTCTGCACCAGCGTGAGGGTCGCCTCCCGCACGGTCACGTCGTCGAACGTCAGGCGACCTTTCATTAGCGGCAGGTAGCGCACGGAGGCGCGCCCTTCGGCGAGGGTGAACAGGGGGTCGCCGGGAAACCCCGGGGGCTGGGCGACGGCCAGATCGCGCACGGCGCCGGAGCCCTTCAGGAGGCTGGCCGCCAGGTCCGAGGCGGACATGAGCAGGCCGGTCTTAAGCGAGGCTTCGGGGAGCGCAGCGGCCAGCTTCCGGTCGAGGGCCTTCTGCCCGACCCACACCCCTCCGCCCAGCAGGACGACCACGACCAGCAGGATGAGAGCCGCTTTTTTCAAGACTTGTTCTCCAGCTGGATGGCCATGGCCACTTCGGGGCAGGTGAACGGGTTGTCGTACTTCGAACAGTTCACGCAGCCCATGTAGAGCTTGTGCATCAGCGTCTCCTTGGCCACCTTGACGAAGCCGAGCTTGCCGAAGAAGTCCGGGGTGAAGGTCAGCACGATGATCTGCGCCGGCTTGAACTCCCGGATGCGGGCGATCACGGCCTCGACCAGGCGCGTGCCGATGCCCTGCCCCTTCAGCGCCTTGTCCACGGCCACGGACTTGACCTCCACCGAGGGCTGCATGGCCTTTCCGATCTCGGGAAGCACCGCCCAGGCGGCGGCGCCCACCACGGCGCCGTCCCGCTCAGCCACCATGAAGCGGTCGATATTCTGCACGATATCGCTCACGGGCCGGGCCAGCAGTTCGTCCGGATAGCTCTTGATCAGCCTGAAAATGGCCTCGGCATCCCCGAAACCCGCGTTGCGAATGATGATAGGTGTTTCCATGCCATCCATGGTATCATAGGCGGGCGCTGTGGAAGAATAAAAAAAAAGCATCATTTTGCTTGAAAATGGCGCTTTCAAAGTGCATGATAGAACACTTTTATTCGAAGGACGGTTTCTCATGGACAACAAAATTCCGCTATCCCAGGTGCGCAACATCGGGATCATGGCCCACATCGACGCCGGCAAAACAACGGTGAGCGAACGCATCCTCTTTTTCTCGGGCAAGACCTACAAGATCGGCGAGGTGCACGACGGCGCCGCGACCATGGACTGGATGGTCCAGGAGCAGGAGCGCGGCATCACGATCACCTCCGCCGCGACGACGCTCCAGTGGAAGGGGCACCAGATCAGCCTGATCGACACCCCCGGACACGTGGACTTCACGGCCGAGGTCGAGCGCAGCCTCCGCGTGCTGGACGGCGCCATCGCCCTCTTCTGCGCCGTCGGCGGCGTGCAGCCCCAGTCCGAGCAGGTCTGGCGGCAGAGCGAGAAGTACAGCGTGCCCAAGCTGGCGTTCATCAACAAGATGGACCGCACCGGGGCCGACTTCTACACCGTGCTCGCCGACATCCAGCATGAGCTCGGCGCCAACGCCGTGCCCGTCGTCATCCCGATCGGCCAGGAGGACAAGTTCCTCGGCATCGTCGACCTGATCGAGATGAAAGCCGTCTATTACAGCGAGGACACCAAGCAGATCGCGATGGACATCAAGGAGATCCCGGCGGATCTCGTCGAGACGGCCAAGAAGTGGCGCGCCAACCTGGTGGAGAAGTGCGCCGAGCAGTGCGACACGCTCCTGGAGAAGTTCCTCGGCGGCGAGGAGCTGACTCGCGACGAGATCCTGGGCATCATCCGAAAGGCCACCATCGCCCGCCGCGTCATCCCCGTCTTCTGCGGCGCCGGCTTCAAGAACAAGGGCATCCATCACCTGCTCGACGGCGTCACGCTCTACCTCCCCTCCCCCCTCGACGTGCCGCCCGTCCACGGCACCTACGACGGCAAGGAGCTGACCCGCAAGGCCGACGAAAAGGAACCCTTCTCGGCGCTGGCCTTCAAGATCATGTCCGACCGGCACATGGGCAAGCTGACCTACATCCGCATCTATTCCGGCGTGCTCAAGGCCGGCACCGCGGTGCTGAACAGTACCCAGGACTCGACCCAGCGCATCGGCCGCCTGCTGCGCATGCACGCCAACCGCCAGGAGCCCATCGACGAGGCCCGCTGCGGCGATATCGTGGCCGTGATCGGCCTGCAGAAGACGCGCACCGGCGACACGATCTGCGACCCCGACCATCCGGCGATCCTGGAGTCGATCGAGTTCCCCGCCCCCGTCATCTCGATCAGCATCGCGCCCGAGAGCCGGGCGGACGAGGAGAAGCTCGACAACGGACTGCATCACCTGGCCGAGGAAGACCCCACGTTCATCGTCAGCCACGACGACGAGACCTCGGAAACGGTCATCTCGGGCATGGGCGAGCTGCACCTGGAAATCATCGTCGACCGCCTGCGCCGCGAGTTCAACGTGGCCTCGAAGGTGGCGGCGCCCGAAGTGGCCTACCGCGAGACGGCCACCACCCCGATGGTCGAAGGCCAGTACAAGCACTCCAAGCAGACCGGCGGCCGCGGCCAGTACGGCCACGTCTGGATGCGCATCGAGCCCCTGCCCAAGGGCTCCGGCTTCGAGTTCGTCAACGACGTGGTGGGCGGCCGCATCCCGACCGAATACATCCCGTCGTGCGAAAAGGGCGTCATCAAGGCCATGGAGCGCGGCCCCTTCGCGGGCTACCCCGTGGTCGACATGCGCGTCACCCTCTTCGACGGCTCGTACCATGACGTCGACTCCAGCGATTTCGCCTTCGTCGAAGCCGCGCGCGTCTGCATGCGCCAGCTCTTCCTGGCGGCCCACCCGGTCCTTCTGGAGCCGGTCATGGGCGTGGAAGTCGTCACCCCCGAGGACTTCATGGGCCCCGTCTCCGGCTCCGTCTGCCAGCGCCGCGGTCGCATCGAGTCGATGGATCAGCAGGGCAACGACAAGGTCATCCGCGGCATGGTGCCGCTGAGCGAAATGTTCGGCTACTCGAACACGGTGCGAACCCTGACCCAGGGCCGCGCCTCGTTCACCATGTCGTTCGAACACTACGAGGCCGTTCCCTGGTCCATCGCCGAGGACATCATCAAGAAGCGCCGCGCCGCCAATAAGATCCGGTAGAGGGTTCAGGGTTCGGGGTTCAGGGTTCAGTTCAGGGTTCAGGAAGAATTTCTTCCTGAACCCTTTTTCATGTTATTCGTACGAAGTTGTCCGCTATTCGCTATTAGCTATTAGCTATTCTTCTCCCCCTTTCCGCTTTCCCCTGAACCCTGAACCCCCAACCCCCCACACCCCCCCCCCCAAAACCCATAAAAACACCAATTAACAAAATTT